>NZ_JH417744.1 GCF_000239295.1 Flavonifractor plautii ATCC 29863 | reverse complement strand
GCGCACGGGTATCCGTGCGCCGCTGCTTCTATCATCCATTTATCTAAATTCTGACGTCTTACCAGCCAAAGGGCCAGGGAAAATAGCCGCCATTCTGCTGGGGCTGCTGCTGTTCCTGCTGGGCCTGCTGCTCCTGATAATCCTTCTGGAGCTGCTCCATAGCCTCCTGGGTGGTCTGGTTATCCTCATCCAGGGTGATCTCAAGCTCCACTGTGTCCCCGTCCCGGTAAACGGAGAAGGTCACCTTATCGCCCGCCTTACAGTCCTGGACGGCGGCTTTGAGGGCCTCGCTGCCCGACACTGCGGTGCCGTTGACAGCGGTGATAATATCGCCCGCCTGGAGTCCGGCCTTGCCGGCACCGGAGCCGTCCAGGACAGCCAGCACCTCCGAGCCGGCGGGAACGCCATACTGCTGGGCCTCCTGGGGCACGTCCTTCATCAGAATGCCCACGTTGGGTTTGCCGGTGACGTAGCCGTGCTCAATGATGGAGGTAACCATATCCTTCACGTCGTTGATCGGGATGGCAAAGCCCAGGCCCTCCACCGAAGCCTCGGAGTTGGAGCTGCTGGACAGCTTGGCGGAGACGATGCCGATCACCTGGCCGTACTCGTTGAACAGGGGGCCGCCGGAGTTGCCGGAGTTGATGGCGGTGTCGGTCTGGAGCATGTTCATTACCGTTCCATCGCTCATGGTGACGGAGCGGTCCTTGGCGGAGACATAGCCCCCGGTGAAGGTAAAGGTCAGCTCGCCCAGGGGGTTGCCGATGGCGTACACGTCCTCGCCCACATTGAGCTGGTCGGAATCGCCCAAGGTGACCGTCTGGAGGTTGCCCACGTCGATTTTCAGCACGGCGATGTCGTTCTCCTTTTCACCGCCCACCAGGGTGGCGTCATAGCTCTTGCCGTCGGAGAAAAACACCTTAATGTCGCTGACGCCGTCGATGACGTGATAATTGGTGAGGATGTAGCTGGAGCTGCCGTTGCTGCCGATGACAAAGCCGGAGCCGGATACGGCGTTCTTCACCGTATAGCCAAACACATTGGTATCCACATTGCCGTTGACGCCCACCGTCGCGCCCAAGTTGGCGGCGTAGATCTGCTCGGGTGAGAGGACAGTCTGTCCGTCCACATGGGCCAGGGATACGATGCTGTTGGGGGAGGTACCCTGGTAGATGGTGGTCTTTCCTCCGCTCAGATGGCTGGCGGCCAGTACGCCGCCGCCGCCGACCAGGCCGCCCACCAGGGCACAGCAAAGGCCCAGGGCCACAAACCTGGCCGCCCCGCTCTTTTTCCTGGGGGGCTTGGGGGACTCAGCGTCCCAGACGTGAAAATGCTCGGTCTCTATGGGCTCCCGCTCCTCAGGGGGTCTGTTATAGTCACTGTTATACATAACTGGTCACTCCTTTGACGGGTTCATTTCTTTTAACGGTACATAGAATAACCGCAAATTATGTATAAAGCGTGAAGAAAATTTGCATGTTTTTTAAATTCCGCATAAAACCTCATGCGCACAGGGTGCACCAGGAAACGATGCAAAGGCTTAGGGCCTGTTTGAAAATTGGCGATGTGCCCAGCGGCGAGGAATTTGGGGCCGCTGGCAAGCAATTTTTTCGCAGGAATCCTGACGGATTTCAAGGAAAAATTGCGCCGTCCAGCGGTCAAAAGGCCCGTCGATTGGGCATGTTGACATTTTTCAAACAAGCCCTAGGTGCACGAAGTGTTTGCGCACGTGGGCCGGAACGGCCCACGTGCAGTCATCCCATGGCCGTGCCGCTGTAAGCGGAACATGGCCAATTTTGCTATGCGTTTGCATAGCAAAAGCCGCCGGCTATGCCGGCGGCTCTGTTAGGCAGGCTCAGATGGGGAGGGCCTTGGTCAGGGTGACCGCCCGGGCGCCGGGGCCGATGTGGCAGGCCACGGAGAGGGAGAGGGGGTCCATGTGGATGGGGTAGCCGGGAAAGGCCGCCTCCAGCTCCTCCAGCCACTCCTGGGCCTCCTCCCGCGTTCCGGTAAAGGCGGCGGCGATGTGAAGGTCCTCCGGCCCGCGGCAGCCGGCGAAGTCGGTCTCCATCACCCTGCGGGCGGTGTCCAGCATGGTCTTCTTGGCGGCCTTCCAGCCCCGGGCCTTGGCAAAGGAGTCCAGCTTCTCGCCCTTGATGCGCAGCACCGGCTTGAGGTTGAGCACCGTGCCGATGGCGGCGGCAGCCGGGGTGCAGCGGCCCCCCTTTTTCAGATACTTGAGGGTGTCCACGGTAATATAGATGTCCGAGTCAAACTTGGTCTGTTCCAGCAGCGCCTTGATCTCCGCGGCGCTCCGGCCCGCGGCGGCCAGGGCCTGGGCGTCCAGCGCAGACTGCCGCAGGGTGACGGAGATGCGCTGGTTGTTGACCACCTGTACCCTTCCGCCGTAGTCCTGGGCCAGCATCACCGCCGTCTCGCAGGAGCTGCTCAGGCCGCTGGACATAGGGATGTAAACCAGCTCGTCATAGTCCTTCAGAATCCGGTCCCACAGCTCCAGCACGTCGCCGGGGGCGGGCTGGGTGGTCTTAACGTCGGCCCCCTCCTCCAGACGCTGGTAAAACTGCTCCTGACTCAGGGTGATGTCCTCCAGAAAGAGCTCGTCGTTGATGTAAAAGGGCATGGGCATCACAAAGATACCCAGCTCCCGGCCCTGGGCCTGGGTTATGCCGCTGTTGCTGTCTGTGGCAATGGCTATTTTGCTCATAAAGAACCTCTCTCCTATCGTTGCGATGTGGGTCTTGTTCATCCCCGCTCCGGTGCGCCGCGCCGGAAGAACTCGGCCACCCGGCCCAGGGCGCGGAGGGTGCACTCCGCCTCCTCGTCGGTCAGTCCGTCCAGGACATGGGCCACCATCTGCCGGTGAAAGTCCCGGTGGCGCGCGTCGGCGGCCCGGCCCCGCTCGGTCGGCAGCAGGTGTACCACCCGCTTGTCGCGTTCATCCCGGCGGCGGAGCAGGTACCCCTTTTTCTCCAGCAGGTTTACTGCGGAGGTCAGGGTGCCCGCTGTGATCCCCAGGGCGGCGGCAATGGCGGTGGAGCGGTTGTCCCCGCCCTGATCCACCGCCCGGCACACGGCGTCGATCAGGTGCAGCTCCCGCAGGGAGAGGTCTTTCCCGGCCAGACAGGCGGCCTCCGCCTTCAGGATCTGGCCAAACACCTCCACCAGAAACTGGTTGAGCACCTCTCCGCGGCTCTCCACCCGGACCGCCCCCTCTGCATTCGATCGTAAAAGCATTATATCGAATTGACTGAAAAAGTCAAGACAGGCCCTCTGGCATATTCCCCCTGTGGGGCGCATAGAGATCCATATCCGCTCCCGAGGGGGACATCTTACTTACAAAGGATGATGAACTATGAAGCCGAGAATCCAATGGGGCCGCCTGCTCCGCCGCAGTCTCGCCCTCTTTCTGGCCACCCTGGCGGTATGGGCCCTGCTGGTGTGCAGCGGCGGAGGCTCCGCCGCCAATGCCTTCCGCAGTCTGGGACAGGACCCCGGCTTTGTCTCCGCCGCCCTCTCCGCAGAACTGGGACAAGTAGCGGAGGACGACGGTCCCCTGTCCGGCCTGAGCGGATGGGCCCGCCTGGTGGTGGACCAGTCTCCTCTGCTGCGGGGGAATGGGGACGCCGTGGCCGGCCATCTGGACGGCTCCGCGCCCGCCACCCCCGATCTGCCCGCCGGGCAGCCCGCCCAGGATCACGACGACATCAGCGAGCCGCCCCCCGAGACCACTGCCGCGCCGGAGGACATCATTGCCCGCACCCTGGTGCCCACCAGCACCCAGGGCTATGAGGTGTCCGGGAGCCTGTACCTCTACAACCGCACCGGGCTGGACGTGGATCTGGCCGCCGCCGCGGCAGCCCCCGTAAACATTGCCCTCCCGGCGGAGGGGCCCCAGATTCTCATCGTCCACACCCACGGCAGCGAGGCCTACACGCCCGACGGTACCGACATTTACGAGCCCTCGGACAACAACACCCGCACTCTGGACGAAAACTACAACGTGGTTCGGGTGGGGGACGAGATGGAGCGGGTGTTCACCGAGCTGGGCCTCACCGTGGTACACGACCGCACCCTATACGACTACCCCAAGTACAACGGGGCCTATGACCGCTCCGCCGAGGCGGTACAGCGGTACCTGGAGCAATATCCCTCCATCAAAATCGTGCTGGACGTCCACCGGGACGCCCTGGTGGGGGAGGACGGCACGGTATACAAGGCCGTCACCCGGATCGACGGGGTGGACACCGCCCAGGTCATGCTGGTGCTGGGCTCCAGCGAGGGGGGAGAACACCCCAACTGGATGCAGAACCTGTCCCTGGCCTGCCGCATCCAGGAGAGCATGAACACCCTCTATCCCACCCTGGCCCGGCCCATGACCATGCGCTCCTCCCGGTACAACCAGCAGCTCTCCAACGGTTCTCTGCTGGTGGAGGTGGGCACCCACGGCAACACCCTTCAGGAGGCCCTGGCCGGGGCGCGGCTTTTTGCCCGGGCGGCGGGGCAGGTGCTGCTGGGGCTGAAGGAGTGACGGGCGGCAAGAGAAAAGGCCCCCGCCGGCGTGTGCCGGCGGGGGCTCCGTTTTGGATGATCAGTCCAGCACCAGCTCCACGGGGCAGTGGTCGCTGCCCTCCACCTCCGCGTGGATGATGTTGTCCCTCACCCGGGGAAGCAGGCGGTCGGACACGATAAAGTAGTCGATGCGCCACCCCGCGTTGTTCTTCCGGGCGTTGAAGCGGTAGCTCCACCAGGTGTACGCCCCCGTCCGGTCGGGGTAGAGGGCGCGGAAGGTGTCGGTAAAGCCGCTGGAGAGCAGCTCGGTCATCTTGCCCCGCTCCTGGTCGGAGAAGCCCGCGTTGCCCCGGTTGCTCCTGGGGTTCTTCAGGTCGATCTCCTCATGGGCCACGTTGAGATCGCCGCACAGCACCACCGGCTTCTTTTTGTCCAGCTCCATGAGGTAGGCCCGGAAGTCGTCCTCCCACTGCATCCGGTAGTCGATGCGGGCCAGCTCGTTCTGGGCGTTGGGGGTGTAGCAGCAGACCAGGAAGAAGCCGTCGAACTCCGCGGTGATGACCCGGCCCTCGTGGTCGTGCGCGTCCAGGCCGATGCCGCAGGTGACGGACAGGGGCTCCACCCGGGTGAACACCGCCGTGCCCGAGTAGCCCTTCTTTTCCGCGCTGTTCCAGAAGAGCCGGTAGCCGGGCAGCTCCAGTGCGATCTGGTCGGGCTGGAGCTTGGTCTCCTGGAGGCAGACCACGTCGGCGTCCACCCGCTGGAAGAAGTCCAGAAAACCCTTGCCCAGGCATGCACGCAGGCCGTTGACGTTCCAGGTAACCAGTCTCATGCCTCTCCCTCCTCCGGCAGCCATTTCATGGGCCTACCCTCGCTGTCCAGAAGGGGAGTGAGGCCGCCGGCATAGCCGCTCACCGTCTGGAGGTAGAGCACCCCCGTCCGGGTGTCCAGCAGGATACGGGTGATATCCGTGATCCCCTGGGTATAGATGATCTGAAAGCGGTCGTTCTTTCCCATCGGTCAGGCTCCTTTCTTCCGCCTGCGGGCGGACATGAGCAGTATAATCCCTTATTCATTGTTTCATCCAACTGGGCTTCGGCACAGGACTCAACCTCAGTACCTCCGCACCACGGCCACCACCTTGCCCAGAATGGTACAGCCGTCGCCGTCAATGGGCTCATAGTCCGGGTTTTCCGGCATAAGCCAGGTGTGTCCGTCCCTGCGGCGCAGGGTCTTGACCGTGGCCTCATCTTCAAAGAGGGCCACCACGATCTCCCCGCTGCGGGCGTCCTGCTGCTGGTGTACCACCACCAGGTCGCCGGGGAGGATGCCCGCGTACCTCATGGACTCCCCCCGTACCCGCAGGGCGAAGTGCTCCCCTGTCAGTCCTCCGGTGTCAAAGGTCAGATAGTCCTCAATGCACTCCTGGGCCAGAATGGGGGCTCCGGCGGCCACACTGCCCACCACAGGCACCTGGTCGGGCTCCTCTCCCGCCGGCTCCGGCGCGCCCGGGTGTGGGCCGCTGATGGTAATGGCACGGGTCTTTCCCTCGGCCTTGGTGATCAGCCCCGCCGCCTCCAGCCCCTTCAGGTGGAAGTGGACAGTGGAGGGGGACTTGAGCCCCACATACTCCCCGATCTCCCGCACCGAGGGGGGATAGCCGTGGAGGCCGGAGAAGGAAACGATATAGTCATAGATCTGCTGTTGCTTGGGCGAGAGCGTTTTCATGGCAGACCCTCCTTATTGGTATACTCCCAAGCCAGTATAGCATAGCCTGGGTTAAAATGCAAACATATGTTCCCTAAAACCGCCGTATAGAGGTAGTTTTCTCTTGCAATCCGCCGTCGAAAGGAGTATGATACAGATAGTATCAAAATAAAACTAAAAAGTTCAAGGAGGAGACGATATGGGTAAGTTTGACGGCAGAGTAGCGATTATCACCGGCGGCGGCAAGGGCGGCGGCATCGGCTACGGCCTGTCCACCGCCTTCGCCAAGGAGGGCTGCAATCTGGTGATCACCGGCCGGAACACCAAGAAGCTGGACGACGCCAAGGAGGAGCTGGAGCGGCTCTGCGGCGTGAAGGTGCTGGCCTGCCAGGCCGATGGCGGCGTGGAGGAGCAGGTGGCCGCCGTGGTTCAGCAGGCGGCAGACACCTTCGGCCGCATCGACTTTTTAATCAACAACGCCCAGAACTCGGCCTCCGGCGTCCCCCTGGCCGAGCACACCAAGGAGCAGTTTGATCAGGCCATCTACTCCGGCCTGTACGCCGCCTTCTTCTATATGAAGCACTGCTACCCCTACCTGAAGGAGACGAAGGGCTCCGTGGTCAACTTCGCCTCCGGCGCGGGCCTGTTCGGCAAGCCCGGCCAGTCCTCCTACGCCGCAGCCAAGGAGGGCATCCGGGGCATGACCCGTGTGGCCGCCACCGAGTGGGGCCCCGACGGCATCAACTGCAACCTCATTTGCCCCCTGGTGATGACCGACGCCCTCAAGAAGTGGCGGGAGGAGTATCCGGCGGTATACGAGCAGACCATCAAGGGTATCCCCGCCGGCCGCTTCGGCGACCCGGAGAAGGACATCGGCCGCACCGCTGTGTTCCTGTGCTCAGAGGATGCCAAGTATATCTCCGGCGAGACCATCACCATGCAGGGCGGCAGCGGCCTGCGTCCCTGACATATCCAAACAGAGGCGCGCCTGAAATCAGGCGCGCCTCTGCCAGCCTGTCGAAAAAGTTTTTTCGACAGGCTGCTGAACTTTATGAAACTTTTTTGAAGTTTCATAAAGTTGTTTGATACAACGCGAAAGGGAACCCTGACGGTTCCCTTTCACACTATCCCTCCCTCCGAACGTTTTAGCAGGAGGGTTTATTGCCAATCGCACAGAGGCGCGCCTGGGATCAGGCGCGCCTCTGTTTTTCCCTGGCAAAGCGGTAGGCCTCGGCCAGCCAGGCCGCCAGCAGCCCGTCCACGTCCTCCGGCGCGGTCAGGAGCAGATGGTGGGTCCAGCGGCCGGGATAGGGCTCCACGGCCTGGAGGATGCGGGGGTGCTCCACCCGGCGGCCCAGCCCCAGGGTAGCCATCAGAGCCCCGGCCCGCCGCTGGGCAGCCCGCCGGGGCTGGGAGAGAACGGCGAACTGAAGGGGGTTTCCCCAGGAAATCTGGGTTTTGGACACCTTCATGGCGCTCTCCCCGCAGGCCAGGACGGCCTCCTCCCATGCCTCAAAGAGGGAAATGGGGCCCGGAGCGCCTCCCAGGAAGGCCAGCACTTCGGCGGTCATGTCTGCGCCTCCCCCAGAACCGAGTGGTTCCACCGGCCGGTGCGGAAGTAGAGGAGCTGGAGGAGCACCTGGATGGCGGAGGCCGCCGGCGCGGCCACACCGATGTGCAGCAGAGTGACACCGGGGAGCAGGCTGATGAAAAATACCGCCGGTACCCGTACCAGGAAGGTGGATGCCAAACTGTTGAACAGGGTGAAGCCGGTGCGGCCGCAGCCGCTGTAAAAACCGTTGAGGGTGAACACAAAGGTGACCAGAATGCAGTCGATGCTGTAGGTGCGCAGGTAGAGCACCCCGTGGTAGATCACCTCGGCATCGGGGGTGAACAGCCGCATGGCCAGCCCCGGGACAAGCTGAACCAGGACAAACATGGCGATGTCGGCCGCCAGACAAAACAGGATACCGTATTTCAGCCCCTGCCGGGCCCGGTCGGGGCGGCCCGCACCCATATTCTGGGCGGTCATGGCGGAAATAGCCGACTGGAAGGCGATGGGGAAGAGCATGATAAAGCCGGTGATGCGCTCTACCAGGCCCACAGCGGCGGATTGGGCCAGAACATCCATGTGGTTTACAATGGCGGTGATGATAAGAAAAGAGAGGGTAACCAGCACATTCTGCACCGCCACAGGCAGGCCCAGGCGGAGGATGCGGGCCGCCTTGTCCCCCTGAATCCGAAAGGAACGCCGCTTAAAATCAAAGGGGAAGTCCCGGCGGCGGAGTACCGCCAGGGCCAGGGCCAGGCTCACCCCCTGGGCAGCCACGGTGGCAAGGGCGGCCCCCGCCGCCCCCAGGCCGAACACTCCCACCAGCAGAAGATCCCCCACGATGTTGATGATGCAGGCCACCAGCACGAAGTACATGGGCCGCTTGGAGTCCCCCAGGCCCCGGAGCACGCCGCTGACCATATTGTAGCCGGTGATGAACACCAGGCCGCAGGCGCAGATAAACAGGTACTGCCGGGCGGGCGCCGCCGCCGCGGCGGGCACCTGCATCAGCGCCACAATGGCGTTGGTGGACAGGGCGAAGGCGGCCGCCAGGACCACGGCGATGAGGGCAAAGAGGGAAAACAGGGTGCCGATGGCCCGGTTTACGTCCTCCCCCCGCCGGGCGCCCAGGTACTGCCCCACCAGCACCGTACCGCCGGTGGACAGGCCGATAATAAAATTGGTCACCGCCTGCATGACCTGGCTGCCGGTGGACACGGCGGCGATGCCCGCCTGGTCGGCAAACTGTCCCACCACGATCAGGTCCACCGCGCCGTACAGAAATTGCAGCAGGGAAGCACCGAGGAAGGGGATGGCAAAGCGGCTTAACGCCCGCCTGACATTTCCCTCGGTGAGAGAGAGCTGGGACATGGCGGTACACTCCTTTTTGTTTCGTACCCGGACAGTATAGCACGCCCCCGGCGGAAAGACAACCTTTGACGGGCCGGGCGGCGGGTGTTATACTGGGCACAGTCAACCCAAAAAGAAAGGCAGATGTGACCTTGAGCGCGCATGTTTCCATCGCCCATCCCGCGTGGATGGATATCACCGGCCCTGACGGGGCCGTGACCCACGGGGCGGATCAGGACTGGTTTCCCGATCTGTGGCAGCAGCGGGCGGGCTGCGGCCCCACCGCCGCCGCCGTCATCCTCTCCTATCTGGCCCGGACCCGGCCGGAGCTGGCCCCCCTCTACCCGGAGGGGGCCATGGACCGCGCCTCCTTCACCGGCCTGATGTGCCGGGTGTGGGAGCACGTGACCCCTGTTTCCCACGGTCTCAACCGGCCGGAGCAGATGGCGGAGGGCATGGCCTCCTTTGCCGCCGCCCGGGGCCTCACCCTGACCCCCGGCCTGTTCGTATTCCCCTCCGCCCGCACCAAGCGCCCGCCCTATGAGCAGGTCGAGGCCTTTGTCCGCCGCGCCCTGGAGCGGGACTGTCCCGTGGCCTTCCTCAACCTCCACAACGGCAGGGTGAAGGAGCTGGATTACTGGCACTGGGTCACCATCACCGCTCTGGAGGACACCACGGCGGTCATTCTGGACAGCGGCAGCGCACTGCGCATCGATCTAAGGCTCTGGTACGAGACCACCAAGCGGCGGGGCGGCTTTGTGGCCGCCCTGGGGGACCCGGCATGAAGTATTTTCTGCTCTGGGTGTTGTGCGCCAGCCTCCTGGACTTTGCCCTCATGGGTGTGGACAAGTGGAAGGCCAGGCACGACCGCTGGCGGGTGCCCGAGAGGGCCTTCTTCTGCGTAGCCCTGCTGGGCGGCACGCCGGGGGCCCTCCTGGGCATGTGGACCTTCCGGCACAAGACCCGCCACTGGTATTTCAGGTACGGCCTGCCCGCCCTGCTGCTGGTGCAGCTCGCCCTGGGCACGTGGATTGCGATACGTGTTTTTTGACCTCCGATGTGCCGGAAAGGCCGCCCCTCCGTTGGGAGGGGCGGCCTTTTTTCACGGCTTTTTCCCCAGCTTATGCTTGGTGCCGTCGGGCTCCACGATATAGGTGTTTTCCAACTGGCTCACCAGGCTGGCCCGGTAGGCGGCGATATACTCCCGCCGCAGCCGGTCCCGCTCCGCCGTCTCCTCCGGGGTGAGGCCCTCAGGGCTTTTGGCCTTTTTGGCCAGGGCATTGATCCGGTCGATTTTTGCCTGTTCCATTATACATACCGCTCCAATACGATGAGAATACGCCCCTTTTTGGACGGGCCGCCCACCTCTGTGAGCACGCACTTGCCCAGCCCCCGGCAGCTCAGCACGTCCCCCTGGGCCACGGCGTGGTCGGGCTTGACACATTCCCGGTGGTTGAGCTGCACCCGGCCGGAGGCGATCAGGTCGGCGGCCTTGCCCCGGGACAGGGAGAAGCCGGAGGCGGCCACCGCGTCCAGCCGCAGGGAGCTGACGGTGTCCCGAATGGTTCTGGTCTCCACCGCCGGGGGCTCCAGCCGGTCCAGGGGCAGAGGGGAGCACTTGAGTTTTACACGCCCCGCCTGCTCCATGTGGAACACCAGAAAGTCGGCGACCTCCTCCAGCGCCAGCACGTCACAGCGCCCGTCGGTCACCAGCAGATCGCCCACCTTCTCCCGGTCCAGGCCCAGGCCAAGGATGGAGCCAAGGAAATCCCGGTGGGTAAGCTTTTGGCCGCCGCTCCAGGTGCACCGCAGGGCGCGGACGGGACAGCTCTCCCCGTCCCCCTGCCAGTCCTCCGCCTCCTGCCAGTCGGGCAGGAAGGCGCATACGGTGCGCTCCGCTCCCTCGTACCCGCCGAAGAAGATGTGGCGGGGATGGCCGCAGGCGTTGAGCAGGTTTTCCACACTCGCCCGCTCCTGTGGGGATAAAAAGCCGGTACAGGTCGGTATGTTCCGCTGCCGGGCCAGCTCCAGCTTGTCCAGCGCCCGGGCCAGGAGCAGCCGCTCCCCGTTGTCCCGGGCCAGCTTATTCAGCAGTTCCGTTTTATTCACACATACTTCCTCGCTTGTGGAAAAAGGGCGCCCCGACGGGCGCCCTTTCCATTTGTCATAACCGTCTCCGCAAAGCGCCGCTCTCTCTGAGTCAGCGGTGCTCGCCCCGGCTGTACGCCACCACCGTGCGGCGGTTGGGCTCAGTGCCGATGGAGTAGGTGGTGATGTCCGGGGTCTCCTGGAGGGCGGTGTGGATCACATGGCGCTCATAGGCGTTCATGGGCTCCAGGGTGACGTTGCGGCGGTATTTGACCACCTTACCGGCCACCTTCTGGGCCAGGCGGACCAGGGACTCCTCCCGCTTGGCCCGGTAGCCCTCGGCGTCCACATGAATACGGACCCGCTTGGACTGGCCGTGGTTGACGGCGTAGCCGGTGAGCTGCTGGATGGCGTCCAGGGTCTCGCCCCGGCGGCCGATCAGGCCGCCCAGCTCCCGGCCCACCAGCTCCACCTGATAGGTTCCGTTCTCGTCCACGCGGATGACGGGTCTGGCCTCGGTCCCCATCTGGGCCAGCAGGCCGGTGAGAAAGGCGTCGATGCGCTCCGCCTTCTCCCCCTCGGCCACAGGGGCGGCGGGGGAGGGGGCCTCCTCCCGGACGGCGGGCTCCGCCGCCTTGACCAGCTCCGCCTCGGCAGGGGTAACTTCCGCCGGAGCGGGGCGCTCCTCCGGCTCGTCGGGGGCCTCATAGCTCACCTTGACCTTGGCCGGGCAGCTCCCGATGCCTAAAAATCCGGACTTGGCCCGCTCCAGAATCTCCACGGAGACCTCATCCCGGTCCATGCCCAGCTTCTGCAGGGCGGCCTCGATGGCGGCCTCCTCGCTCTTGCCGGTGCTCTCGATCCATTTCAGCATAATGGGCATCTCTCCTTATGAATCCACGGCAGGGCCGTTATTCCTTTGTCTTGTCGGTGTCGTCCTCAGCCTCGGACTCCTCGGCGTAGGGGGCCTCGGACTCCTCCCCGGCGGAGACAACCTCCGTCTCCTCCTGGACAGGGGCCTCCAGGGCCTTTTCCTCCAGAATGGCGTCCTCAATGGCCTCGTCGGTGTGGATCTCCCGCAGCTCCTCCTCGATCTCATGGGCCTCCCGCTTCAGCGCGCGGGAGTCAGATCTGGGCGGGAAGATGGGGGCCTCTCCGGGGTAGGCGGTGGGACCCTCCTCGCTGTAGCGGTAGGGGTCGTAGGCCCGTCCGCGGGCATACTGGCGCAGGCCCACGCGGCTGTGCTCCTTGACGGAGCCGGGGATCTTGTCCTCGTCTTCGTCGTGCTTCTTCTCGGTCTTCTTTTTCTTGCCCTTATTGAGCTTGGCCTCCTCGATCCGGCGGGCGCGCTCCTCGGCCTTGCGACGGCGCTCCTCCTTCTCCTCCTCCTTCTCCAGGCGCTCCTGCTCGGCCCGGGCGGCGGCGGCCTTCTCGTAGTCCTTTTTGAGCAGCTTGCCGCAGATGAACTCCTGCACCATGCTCAACAGGTTCTGGGCAATCCAGTACAGGCACAGGGCGGCGGGCATGGAGAAGCCGATCCACAGAGAAATCAGGGGGGAAATGATCATCATGGACTTCATGCTGGCGTTGTTCCCCGCCTGGGCGGCCTGCTGGTTGACGGCGTTGGTCTTCATGGAGATGAAGGAAAACACCAGGCTGGAACCGGCGGACACCACGGGCAGCAGGAACAGGGCGAAGCCGCCCGCCACGGTCCAGAATTTCAGAGTTGGAATACGGGCCAGATCCACCAGGCCCAGGAAATCAAAGTTGACGGCGAAAATCCGGCTGCCCACCTCGCCCACAGCGGCCTTGACCGCCTCCAGGTTTTCCGGGGTGATCAGGGAGGACAGGTAAAGCTGGTTATAGCCCACATTGGAGAAAGCTTCGCCGGCCTCCTTGATCCAGCCGTTGCTCACCGCAATGGAGTTCCAGTCCACCACCTGGGCAATCTGGTTGAGTATCTCCACATCGTTGATGCCCATCATATACTTAATGGGCTGGCGGATGATGGCGTACAGGGGAATCAGAATCAGCAGAGGGAGAAAAGACCACAGGCAGCCGCCCATGGGGTTGACCTTCTCCCGCTCATAAAGCTTCTGGACCTCCAGATTATAGCGCTCACGGTCTCTGCCGTACTGCTTCTGCAGCTTCTGCATCTTGCCCTGAAGCATGTTCATCTGAATCATGCTCCGCTTGCCCTTCAGCGCAAACGGGAACAGGATAAGCTTGACAACGACCGCGAATAAGATCAATGCGATGCCGTAACTGCCGAAAAAATTGTAAAAGAAGGTCAGCAGCCACACAAAGGGGGAGAGGATAATCTGTGCAAAATCCATTTGCGCGCCTCCAAGTTCAGTTTGAGCCCCTTACGGGACCGGATCGTACTCAATGGAAACCTGCTTGTGGAAGGGCTGACATTTGAGGATACGGCGCAGGGCGAGAAAGCCCCCCTTCCACGCCCCGTATTTCTCCACCGCCTCCAGGGCATAGGCCGAGCAGGTGGGGATAAACCGGCAGCAGGGGGGACGGGAGGGAGAGATGTACGTGCGGTAGCCCCGGATCAAGGCCAGAAGCAGGCGCTTCAATCAGGCCCCCTCCTTCCGGAGCAGGCCGAGCTTGTCCGCCAGAGACAGGAGCGAGCGCTCCAACTCCCGGTAACGGCTGTGGGCGGCCCGCACCCGGGCCACCACCACGATGTCGTAGCCGGGGAAAAAAGCCCCCTCATGGATGCGGTAGGCCTCTTTGATTCGGCGGCGGGTGCGGTTGCGCACCACGGCCTTGCCCAGCTTGACCCCCACCGTCAGACCCAGGCGGCTGTAGCCCAGGTTGTTCTTCCGGCAGTAGACGGCCAGGCACGGATTCACCGCGCTCTTGCCCCTTCCGTACAGGCGGCGGAACACGTGATTGAATTTCAGCGAAACGGTGTGCTCCACGCCTGCCGCCTCCTCGATTTCTCCGTATGCTGCGCAGGGGCGGTGGGAAAACTCCCCCGCCCCTTCTGAAAGCCCTATTCCATTCGCGGACCCATTAGTGGGTCAGACGGGCGCGGCCCTTCGCGCGGCGGCGAGCCAGGACCTTGCGGCCGTTGGCGGTACGCATACGCTTACGGAACCCGTGCTCCTTGGAGCGCTGGCGCTTCTTGGGCTGATAGGTACGGACCATGTCGGTACACCTCCTGTACTGTAATCCGGCGGCAGGGCCGCCCACCACAACAGCCTTCCGGCTGCGGTCGTCAAAGTAAACTGCTTTACACCGTGCAGGCCTGCACGATGCAGATGATATTATAGCCTATCTCAAAATAGCCTGTCAACACCATTTTTGCAATCTTTTTTGCGGTTTGGGCCTGCTTCCGCGCCGGGTACTACATCTTGTGCCCATTGGGCCCGCTCGGCCAACACTCACCCGTAGGGGCGGGACTTGTCCCCGCCCGCCTCTTTCCTCCCCGTCCCAGGCTTCGGCCGGGCGGCCACTAGGGCCGCCCCTACGCAGAAGCGCGGAGGCGGGCGGAGCAGCCGCACAGCGCACCCCGCAGACGAAAAAGCAGTTGCGCCGCAGGCGCAAGGTGTTTTTCGCGGAGGGGTAAGCAGTGTGGCGTCGCGCAGCAGCCGCAGCGTGACAGAGAAGCGCGGAGGGTAGGCGCATAGGGGACCATAGAGGTAAAAAACAGGCCGGGCGGAGCCCGGCGGCATTTCCGGCAGAGCGGGGAACAGGGACCGCGGCAAGTCCGGCGCACCGCAGTCCGGGGTGGCGTTGCCCAGGCAAGTACAGCGCACATGCCGCCAAATTGGGTGGGTAATCCGCCGGGGCCGTCAGGCAAAGCATCGACACGCGCCGGCCGATACGGGCCGCAACCGCCTTCAAGTCTTGCCGCCATCGTACAACGTACCGCCGCCCGGCTCCATGGGGTTCCGGGGCCGCAGCCCCCAGTCCCAAGCAGGTAACGGGGAAGCAGCGCCGATCCCGGCCCGGTGGAGAAATCTTTAAAAAAAGAGATTCTTTTTTTAGTAGTATACGTTGCTTTTAAGGCAATTTTTTGGTATAATAAAGTGCTATTGATATTTTCCGAAAGAGGTGGTCTTTCCGTGAATTTCCCGGCCGATATCTGGCCCAAGGTGCTCTCCCTCATGGAGGGGGATATGACCGCCACCACGATCAACACCTGGTTTGACGACGCCACCCCCGTGGCGCTGGACGCCAACCGGTTTGTGCTCCACACCCCCTCCAACTTCAAGCGGGACATCATCATGGCCCGCTATCTGCCCGTGATCCAGAAGGCGCTCCACGAGCTCTTCTCCGCCGACTTCGAGGTGGTAGTCCTGGGAGAGGGCGAGCTGGAGGACTTCGGCAAGAAAAAAACCGACGATGTCTTTCTGCCGGGCACCGAGGAGTACACCTTTGAGCGGTTCGTGGTGGGCGCGTCCAACAAATTCGCCCACGCGGCGGCCCAGGCGGTGGCCGAGCGGCCCGCCCAGACCTACAACCCCCTGTTCATCTACGGCGAGTCCGGCCTGGGCAAGACCCACCTGCTGTACGCCATCGCCCACAAGATCCACCAGAACCACCCGGACTACCGGATCGTCTATATTAAGGGCGACTCCTTCACCAACGAGCTCATCCAGGCCATCCGTGAGGGGCGCAACCCCGAATTTCGGGAGAAGTACCGCTCGGCGGACGTATTCCTCATGGACGACGTGCAGTTCATCGCCGGCCGCGAGTCCACCCAGGAGGAGATGTTCCACACCTTCAACACCCTGTACGAAGCAGGCCGACAGATCGTGTTCACCGCCGACCGGCCGCCCAAGGAGATGCTGCGGCTGGACGACCGGCTGCGCACCCGGTTCGAGTGGGGCCTGCCCGTGGACATCCAGCCGCCCGACTACGAGACCCGGGTGGCCATCATCAAAAACAAGGCCATCCGGCGCGGCATGAACCTGCCCGACCCGGTGCTCCAGTATATCGCGGAGAACATCACCTCCAACGTGCGGCAGATCGAGGGCACGGTCAACAAAATCCTTGCCTTCCAGGAGCTGATGGGGGAGAGCGTGGACGTGGACACCGTAACCCGGGCGGTGCGGGACATGTTCAAGGACAAGGCCGACTTCCTGCCCTCGCCGGACATCATCATCGACGAGGTGAGCAAGTTCTACAACATCGACGCCGACGCCCTCCGGGGGCAGGGCCGCACCAAGGACACCGCCCTGGCCCGGCAGATCGCCATGTACCAGATCCGCCGCATGACCAACCTCTCCCTCAAGGAGATCGGCAAGGAGTTCGAAGGCCGCGACCACACCACCGTCATGCACTCCATTGACCGAATCGAGAAGCTGACTAAGACCAACCCGGAGATTGCCGAGGTTATCAAGGACATCAACGCCAACATCAATGCCCGCTACGAATAATTGACCGTTCTGTCCACATTTCCACGGTATTTTGTGAAGATGTGGACAACCCTGTGTGGAAAAATCCATCCCTTCGTCCTCATCGGTGGAAAGGCGACAAAAACATCCCCACCCCCTGTGGAAACGGGAGCCCTTCCCCCCCAGCGGATTCCGCCGTTTTTCCACATCATTTTCCCCTACGGCTTACTATTACGATCTCATTCTCCCCTTTCTCCGGGGATTCACGCACACTCACTACAAAATGGAGGTCACCAATCATGAAATTTTCCTGCGAAAAAGCTCTGCTACAGGCCGCCATCTCCACCACATCCAGAGCAGTATCTCCCAAAAGCTCCATTCCCGCTCTGGAAGGGATTCTGCTGGAGGCCGGCAGCGACCTCCGCCTCACCGGCTACAACCTGGAGACTGGCATCCGCACCATTGTCCCTGCCGACATCCGGGAGGAGGGCACTCTGGTGCTGGGCGCACGCCTATTTGGTGAAATTGTCCGCAAGCTGCCCGATGATATCGTCACCTTTCAATCAGAAAACTATATGGTCAACATCAAGTGTGGTATGAGCGAATTCAACATTCTGGGCACCGATCCGGAAGAATTTCCCGAGCTGCCCACCGTAGAATACCAAAATTCCCTGATTCTACCGCAATCCAGGCTAAAAGCCATGATCAGCCAAACCCTTTTCGCCGTCAGCGACAACGAAAGCCGCCCCATCCACACCGGCTCCCTGTTTGAGGTGGACAGCGAGGGGCTGACCATCGTGTCGGTGGACGGCTACCGCCTGGCCCTCCGCCACGAGTCCATCGACAAGAAGGAAGGAGCGGAGACCTTCTCCTTCGTAGTGCCCGGCACGGCCCTGTCCGAAGTGGAAAAAATTTGCAGCGACGTGGACGAGCCGGCCTCCGTCACCCAGGGCGCCCGCCACGTGATGTTCAAGGTGGGGGACACCATGCTGGTGTCCCGCCGGCTGGAGGGCGAATTCCTGGCCTACCGCCAGGCCATCCCCCGCAACAACACCATTCATGTGGAGGGTGACACCCGCGCCCTGCTCTCCTCCATCGACCGCGTGTCCCTCATCATCAGCGACAAGCTGAAAAGTCCCCTGCGCTGCGTATTTGACAGCAATCTGCTGAAAATCTCCACCAAAACCGCCATTGGCGACGCCTATGACGAGTGCCCCCTCAGCGGCGACGGCGGCGGGCTGGAGATCGGCTTCAACAACAAGTACCTGATGGACGCCCTCAAGGCCGCCCCGGCGGACAAAGTGCGGCTGGAGCTGACCACCGGCGTGTCCCCCTGCGTCATCCTGCCCACCGAGGGGGAGGAGAACTTCCTCTACATGGTGCTGCCCGTGCGGCTGAAGGCGGGCGAGTGAGCATGGAGATCAAGCCCTACCTTCGCCGGCCCCAGTTCTACGAGACCGACGGCATGAGCATCATCTGGCACGGCAATTACGTCCGCTGGATGGAGGAGGCCCGCACCGATTTTATGGATCAGCTCGGCTTCCCCTACGCCAGGGCGGTGGAGGCGGGTATCGACTTCGCCCTGACGGACATTTCCTGCAAATACCGGGCCATGACCCGCTTCGGCGAGGAGCTGGCCATCACGGTATTCATCCGTCGCCTGTCCCCGGCCAAGCTGGAGCTGGGCTACGAGATGCGGGAGGCGTCCACCGGGGAGCTGAAGGCGGAGGGCACCTCCGGCCACTTCTTCTATGACCGGGCCAAGGGCCGGCCGGTGGCGCTGAAAAAGGCCCTGCCGGAGGTCTACCGGCTGCTGGAGGCCCTCACCACCCCTGACTGAGAGAGGAACGAACTATGGAACAACGGCAAGTCAAAATCACCACGGAATTCATCAAGCTGGACGCCCTGCTCAAGTTTGAGGGATTGGCGGGCACCGGCGGAGAGGCCAAGGAGCGCATACAGGACGGCGAGGTGCTGGTCAACGGCGAGACCTGCACCATGCGGGGCCGGAAAATCCGCCCCGGCGACACCGTTTCGCTGGACGGCGTGACACTGAAAGTGGTATGATTGTCCACTCCATTGCCCTGGATTTTTTTCGCAACTACGTCCACCTTGACGCCCGTTTTTCCCCGGAGGTCAACGTCATCTACGGCGAGAACGCCCAGGGAAAGACCAATCTGCTGGAGGCGGTGGCCTATCTGTCCACCGCCTCCTCCCACCGGGCCCGGTACGACCGGGAGCTCATCCAGTTCGGCGTGGACCATGCTTTTGTGAAGGCGGAGGTATCCGCCCGTGGGCGGGACTTCACCCTGGAGGCCCGTCTGGGCCGGGGGGTGCGGCGGCAGCTCTACTCCAACGGGGTGCGCCTCAAGTCCGCCGGGGAGCTGTCCGGCGTGCTCAACACCGTGCTCTTCTGCCCGGAGGACCTCTACCTCATCCGGGAGGGAGCGGCTACCCGGCGGCGGTTCCTGGACGGGTGTATCTGCCAGCTCCGGCCCAAGTACGCCGAGGCCCTGGCGGAGTATCGCCGCCTCTACGAGCATAAGGTCCGCATACTCCGGGACTGGGAGGAGCACCCCTCCCTGCTGGACACCCTGGACGAGTTCAACCTGCGCATGGCCCAGACCGGGGCCCTGCTGATCCACTACCGGGCCCACTTCGTCAAGCGCCTGCGGGAGGTGACACCCCCCATCCATCTGGACTTTTCCGGCGGGCGGGAGAAGCTGGGCCTGGCCTATGAGACGGTATCCACCGTCACCGACCCGGAGGACAGCCCCCGGAGCATCCTCCCCCAGCTCCTGGCCCATCAGGAGAGCCACCGGAAGGCGGAGCTGGAGTCCCGCCAGTGCCTCTCCGGCCCCCACAAGGACGATCTCACCGTGGAGCTGAACGGCATGAGCGCCAAGACCTTCGCCTCCCAGGGGCAGACCCGCACCGCGGCGCTGTCCCTCAAGCTGGCCTCCCGGGAGATCTTTTATCAGGAGACCGGCGAGTGGCCGGTGCTGCTGCTGGACGATGTGCTCAGCGAGCTGGACGCCCGGCGGCAGGAGTTCGTGCTCCGGCGCATCAACGGCGGGCAGGTGTTCATCACCTGCTGCGAGGACGCCCGGCTGGAGGGTCTGGAGGAGGGGAAGGTCTTCCACATTCACGGCGGGGCGCTGAAGCCATAGGGGAAGGTGTCCGTACCCCCTGCCCATATAGGGCGGGATAACGGCGGCCCGTGCAATCCTTCATTCCACACATGGACGCATCCAAGGAGAAGCATATGCCCATTATTATCGGTATCTTTTGTGCGCTGCCCTTTCTGGCGGGGCTGATTGCAGAATATCTGGTGTGCCGGCTGACCCGGCGGCGTTGGTGGAAGCTGCTTCCCCCGGCGGCGGCCGTCGCGCTGACGGCTGCGGTGGCTGTGGGGCGGGCCGGAGTTTGGGAGTCCGACCAGTCTCCGCTGACCCAACTGCTCTTTGTGCCGGGATTGCCGGCGCTGTTTGCCCTGCTGGGCCTGCTGGCGGGCTGGCGGCTGTGGAAACGGCTGTGGGGCCCGCGGGTGGTGAAGGATAAGGGGGCGCGCTGAATGTATCTGCATCTGGGCCAGGGCGTTGTGGTACCCTACCGGGACGTGCTCGCCCTCTTTGATCTGGACAACACCAGCGCCTCCCACCTGACCCGCAGGTTCCTGGAGCGGGCCGAGCAGGCTGGGCAGGTAGTCAATGTGGCCGAGGATCTGCCCAAGTCGTTTGTCCTCTGCCGCCCGGCGGGCGGGGAGGCCACCGTCTATCTCTCCCAGTTGTCCACCGCCACGCTGCTCCGGCGGGCGGAGAACAACAGCTTCGAATAAACAACCCAAACGGGCCGCCGGAGGCGGCTCCTGCGGCGGGGCCGCAGGGGCGGCCCCTGGCCGCCCGGATATCCCAATGGAGGTTTTCAAATGTCTGAAGAATTCGAGAACAGCACTACCCAGGTGGAGCACGAGTACGGCGGCTCTGAGATCCAGGTGCTGGAGGGCCTGGAGGCCGTCCGCAAGCGCCCCGGCATGTATATCGGCTCCACGTCGGAGAGCGGCCTGCACCACCTGGTGTACGAGATCGTGGACAACTCCATCGACGAGGCCCTGGCCGGCTACTGCGACGAGATTACCGTCAAGATCGGAGAGGGGGACATCATCACCGTCATCGACAACGGCCGCGGCATTCCCGTGGATATCCAGCCCCAGACCGGCCTGCCCGCCCTGGAGGTGGTGTTCACGATCCTCCACGCCGGCGGCAAATTCGGCGGCGGCGGCTATAAGGTGTCCGGCGGCCTCCACGGTGTGGGCGCCAGCGTGGTAAACGCCCTGTCCGAGTGGCTGGAAGTGCGGGTTCACAAGGAGGGCAAGGTCTACGAGATGAAGTTCTCCCGGGGCAAGGTGACCCAGCCCATGCAGGTGGTGGGTGACACAGACCGCCACGGCACCGAGGTGGTGTTCAAGCCCGACCCCGAGATGTTTGAGATCACCGAGTACAGCTACGACACCCTCCACACCCGCATGCGGGAGGAGGCCTTCCTCAACGCCGGCCTGCGCATCCACACCGTGGACGAGCGCCCCGGCCGGGAGCAGGAGGACACCATGCACTACGCCGGCGGCATCCGGGAGTTTGTGTCCTTCCTCAACCAGTCCAAGGACCCGGTCCACCCCGATGTGGTCTACATGGCGGGACAGAAGGACGACGCTATGGCGGAGGTGGCCTTCCAGTACAACGACGGGTACAGCGAGAACATCGTCTCCTTCGCCAACAACGTCCACACCCCGGAGGGCGGCATGCACGAGGAGGGCTTCAAGCGGGCCCTGACCACGGTGCTCAATAATTACGGCAAGAAGATGAAGATTCTCAAGGACGATGAAAAGGTGTCCGGCGAGGACTGCCGGGAGGGCATCGCCTGCGTCATCTCCGTCAAGCTGACCGAGGCCCAGTTCGAGGGCCAGACCAAGGCCAAGCTGGGCAACAGCGAGATCCGCACCCTGGTCAACAACATTGTCACCGACAAGCTCTCCGAGTATCTGGAGGAGAACCCGGCGGTGGGCCGCGCCATTCTGGACAAGGCCCTCATGGCTAACCGGGCCCGGGAGGCCGCCCGCAAGGCCCGCGAGTCCATCCGCCGCAAGACCGCCCTGGGCGGAGCCGCTATGCCGGACAAGCTGCGGGACTGCAACGAGGTCAACCCGGAGCTCACCGAGCTCTACATCGTCGAGGGCGACTCCGCCGGCGGCTCGGCCACCCAGGGCCGGGACTCCCGCTTCCAGGCCATCCTCCCCCTGTGGGGCAAGATGCTCAACGTGGAGAAGGCCCGGGCCGACAAGGTCTACGGCAACGACAAGCTCACCCCCGTCATCACCGCCCTGGGCGCGGGCATCGGGGACGACTTCGATCTAGAGAAGCTGCGCTACCACAAGGTCATCATCATGGCCGATGCCGACGTGGACGGCTCCCACATCCGCACGCTCCTGCTCACCTTCTTTTTCCGCTTCATGCGGCCCCTCATTGAGCATGGCTATGTCTACGCCGCCGTGCCCCCCCTGTTCAAGCTCAGCCGCGGCAAGACCACCCGCCTGGCCTTCTCCGAGGAGGAGCGGGACGCCATCTCCGCCGAGCTGCGGGGGGACAATCCAAACGCCAAGGTGGACATCTCCCGGTTCAAGGGCCTGGGTGAGATGAACCCCCATGAGCTGTGGGAGACCACCATGGACCCGGAGCGGCGCACCCTCAAGCGCATCGAGCTGGACGACGCTGTCCGGGCCGACCAGACCTTCACCGTCCTCATGGGGGAGAAGGTGGAGCCCCGCAAGGAGTTCATCGAGCGTAACGCCAAGTACGCCGTCAACCTGGACTATTAAGGGATTGGGGAACGGACAACGTGCCCGGAACGCGTATCGTAGGGGCCGATGCCCACATCGGCCCGACGTTCCGGTGCCGCCCAGACAACGAAAAACGGGCGGAGGAAGGCATCCGCCCTACAAAGAAAAAAATCGCCGGGAACAGCGAAACGCCCACCCGCAATTTGTGGGGGCGGCCCGTGCGGCCGCCCGCCGTGAACCACCCTATCACGAAGATTGTGAGGCAGATACATGAGTAAAAAGCCACAGTATGATCCGGAGGAAATCCGGTTTCCAGACCAGAAGATAGAGACCTCCTATCTGGTGCACGAGATGGAGCAGAGCTACATCGAGTACGCTATGAGCGTCATCGTGGGCCGGGCGCTGCCCGACGTGCGGGACGGCCTGAAGCCGGTCCACCGGCGCATTCTCTACGCCATGTATGAGGACAACCTGACCGCGGACAAGCCCTTCAAGAAGTCGGCCACCTGCGTGGGCGACGTGCTGGGCCGCTAGCACCCCCATGGCGACGCTTCGGTGTACGACGCCCTGGTGCGCCTGGCTCAGGATTTCTCCATGCGCTACCCCCTGGTGGACGGCCACGGAAACTTCGGCTCCATCGACGGCGATCCCCCGGCCGCCTACCGTTACACTGAGGCCCGCATGGCCAAGATCTCCGACGAGATGCTGCGGGAGATCGAGAAGGACACGGTGGACTGGGACCCGAACTTCGACGAGAGCCGGAAGGAACCCCGGGTACTGCCCTCCCGGTTCCCCAATCTGCTGGTCAACGGCTCCTCCGGCATCGCCGTGGGCATGGCCACCAATATTCCGCCCCACAACCTGCGGGAAGTGATCAATGCCACAATCTGCGTTCTGGACAACCCGGAGGCGGAGCTGTCCGACCTGATGGAGCACGTGAAGGGCCCCGACTTCCCCACTAGGGGGATCATCATGGGCCGCTCCGGCATCCGGGCGGCCTACGCCACCGGCCGGGGCCGGGTGTGCGTCCGGGCCCGCACCGAGTTTGAGGAGTTCGGCAACAACCGCACCCGCATCATCGTCACCGAGATCCCCTACCAGGTCAACAAGCGCATGCTCATCAAAAATATGGCCGACCAGGTGGAGGACAAGCGGCTGGAGGGCATCTCCGACATCCGGGATGAGTCCGACCGCAACGGCATGCGGGTGGTCATCGAGCTCAAGCGGGACGCCAATCCCCAGGTGGTGCTCAACCGCCTGTTTGCACAGACCCAGCTCCAGACCACCTTCGCCATCAATATGCTGGCCCTGGTGCAGTCCGGCGGCCAGCCCCAGCCCAAGATTCTCTCCCTGCGCCACATCCTGGACGAGTACATCGCCTTCCAGGAGGAGGTCATCGTCCGCCGCACCCGCTACGATCTGCGCAAGGCCCAGGAGCGGGCCCATCTGCTGGAGGGCCTGCTCATTGCCGAGGACAACATCGACGCGGTGATCCAGACCATCCGGGAGAGCTACGACGACGCCAAGGAGAACCTGATGAACCGCTTCGGCCTCAGCGACGTGCAGGCCCAGGCCATCCTGGACATGCAGCTCAAGCGGCTCCAGGGGCTGGAGAAGGAGAAGCTGCAAAACGAATACAAGGAGCTGGAGGCGCGCATCGCCTACTTCAATGAGTTGCTCTCCAGTGAGGAGAAGATCCGCGGCGTGCTCAAGGACGAGCTTACCGCCATCCGGGACAGGTACGGCGACGACCGGGTGACCGAGATCCAGGACGTGGAGGACGAGATCGACATCGAGGATCTCATCGAGGAGGAGGAGTGCGTCTTCACCCTCACCGCCGGCGGCTACATCAAGCGCACCGCCGCCTCCACCTACAAGGCCCAGCGCCGGGGCGGCAAGGGCATTACCGCCATGTCCACCAAGGAGGAGGACTATGTGGACACCGTGTTCACCGCCTCCACCCACGATTTCATTCTCTTTTTCACCAACAAGGGCAGGGTCCACCGCAAGAAGGGCTATCAGATCCCCGAGGCGGGCCGCACCGCCCGGGGCACCAACCTGGTCAATGTGCTGCCCATCGAGCAGGATGAAAAGGTCACCGCCATGATCCACCTGCGGGAATTCCCCGAGGACCGCTATCTGGTGATGGTCACCCGCAGCGGCACCGTCAAGCGCATCCAGCTCTCCTCCATCTACACTGCACGCAAGGCGGGCATCCGCTGCATCACCCTGGACGAGGGGGATGAGCTCATCTGCGTGCGGGAGACCGACGGCGACCAGGCCATCCTGATCGTCACCCACGACGGCATGGCCATCTGCTTTAAGGAGACCGACGTGCGCTGCATGGGCCGTGACGCCGCCGGCGTCCGGGGCATCAACCTGCGCCCCGGCGACTACGTGGTGGGGGCCGCCCGGGCCAAGCGGGACCATCAGGTGTTGATGATCACCGAAAACGGCTACGGCAAGCGCACCGACATGGACGAGTATATCCGCGCCGACGGGCCCCAGAAGCGGGGCGGATTTGGACTGAAGGGCTATAATGTCACCGAGAAAACCGGCCCCGTGGTGGGGGTCAAGGTGGTCAGCGACGGGGACGACGTGCTGGTGATCAACGATGCCGGCGTGATCATCCGCATGGCGGCCGCCGGCATCTCCACCTACGGCCGCACCGCCCAGGGCGTCAAGATCATGAATTTGGAGGAGGGGGTCAAGGTGATCTCCTTCGCCCGTACCGACCACGAGGAGGAAGAGGAGGCCGCTGAAGGGGAGACTCCCGCCGGCGGCCCGGAACAGGCGTAAGCCACGGGCCGCAGGGGGAAAAGCGCCGGCAGTTCCCGGATGACCCCTGAACGGCAGGGAGGAGCAGAGCATGAGATATGTGCAGATGGCCCGCGCCCCCGGCAGGGTGAGGATCATCTTGAGCCGTGTTCTGGGCGGAGGGCTGGCCGCCGCCGCGGTACGCCTGATCGTGTTCTTCCTGGGGCAGAGGGATTTCTTCTACCTGGGTATCGTGGGTGTGGTCTGGCTTCTGGTTTTGGCCGCCGCGGCCGTGGTGGGGGTGTACAGCGTCTTTCACGAAAAGGGCCTTTACTTCCGCTGTCAGTGGCCGGAGGAGCATCCCAAGGTGGATCAATAGGGCCTTCCCCTGGGGGAAGGTGCCCCAGTGCGCACACTGGGGCGGATGAGGGGAATAGTACGAATATGGAACAGAAGGAAAAGCCCCTTACCCGTGCCCAGGAACTGCGCAAAAACGCCACAAAAGAGGAAAATCATTTGTGGTATGATTTTTTGCGGACTTATCCGGTCCAATTTCTCCGGCAAAAACCATTTGGCCCCTATATTGTAGATTTTTATTGCCATAAAGCGAAATTAGCCATTGAATTGGACGGCTCCCAGCATTATGAGGGGAATGGTCCGGAGCAGGATAAGATTCGGACAGCCTATTTGCAAGAGGTTGAAAAAATAAGAGTCCTGCGCTTTACCAACCTGGAAATCAAACAAAATTTTGAAGGTGTGTGCGCTGCCATTGACCGGCAGGTCAGGGCGGCGCTCCCCTCATCCGGCCCTGCGGGACACCTTCCCCCAGGGGAAGGCCATAGGAGATTTATGAAAACAGTCACGATCTATACCGACGGGGCGTGTTCGGGCAATCCGGGCCCCGGGGGGTGGGGGGCCATCCTGCAATACGGGGAGTTCCGCAAGGAGCTCTCCGGCGGGGAGCCCCACACCACCAACAACCGGATGGAGCTTACTGGCGTCATCACTGCCTTGGAGGCGCTGAAGGAGCCCTGTGAGGTGGAGCTCTACTCCGATTCCAAGTACGTCATTGACGCCCTGCAGAAGGGCTGGGCCAAGGGCTGGAGGGCCCGTGGGTGGATCAAGTCGGACAAGAAGCCGGCCCTCAACCCTGACCTGTGGGAGCGGCTTCTCGCGCTGTGCGAGCGCCACACCGTCCGTCTCCACTGGGTCAAGGGCCACGCGGATAATCCCCATAATAACCGCTGTGACGAGCTGGCGGTTGCGGAGAGCAGAAAATATAAATAAGCCCTTGGGGCCCCGCTCTAGCGGGGCGGCGCTTGCGCCGTACATAACACTTCATGTGCACAGGGCGCGCCACGAAACGGTGCAAAGGCTCAGGCGCATGAAGTGTTTGTGCATGTGGGCCGTACCGGCCTACGCGCTGTCATCCCATGGCCGTGCCGCTGTAAGCGGGCGTATGGCCAATTCTGCGATGCTTTTGCATAGCAAATAAAGCGGGGCTTCCGCCAGTTGGGGATCAATCCCGCCGGACAGCGTATTGCGTTATTGCCACCGCAGGGACGGCCCTTGTGGCCGCCCGCCGTTTTTCAGAGGAGGACATGATGAAAATTGCCATTGTATACGCCAGCGAGACGGGCAACACCGCCCAGATTGCCCAGGCCATCCGCGAGGGATGTCA
This sequence comes from Flavonifractor plautii ATCC 29863, assembly GCF_000239295.1. Taxonomy (GTDB): domain Bacteria; phylum Bacillota; class Clostridia; order Oscillospirales; family Oscillospiraceae; genus Flavonifractor; species Flavonifractor plautii. The sequence goes on along the minus strand of NZ_JH417744.1, from coordinate 604 downwards.
GGGCCATGAGATTGTGGCCTTCGGCCCGCTGCCCCGGGACGTGGGGAAGGCGGAGCTGATCTTTGTGGGCTCCTGGACGGACAAGGGCACCTGTGCCCCGGTGGTAAAGGAGTTTTTGCAGGGACTCCACGGGAAGCGGGTGGCCCTGTTCGGCACGGCGGGTTTTGGCCTGTCTGAGATGTATTTTGCCTCTCTCTCCGACCGGTTCCGGGCGGAGGTGCCGGAGGAAAATCAGGTGTTGGGTACCTGGTTCTGTCCGGGGCGGATGCCCCCTGCCGTCCGGGCCCGGTATGAGACTCAGCTCAAGGAGAAGCCCGGCGACGCCCGGCTGGAGAACATGCTCCGGGCCTATGACCAGGCCCTGTCCCACCCCGACGGGACGGACCTGGCGGATGCGCGGGCCTTTGTAGCCGCTATGCTGGCCAAATAAAAAAGAGCTCCGCCATAAGGGCATGGCTTTATAAAGAAGTTAAGGGCAAGACAAACCATTACGGTCTGTCTTGCCCTTTTTATAGTATGTAACCCGCTATGACACTTTCGGGGAAAGTACTCGTGGGAAAGAACAGTAAACGGTCAGGTAGAATAAGTTTCGCAAAAAGACAAA
>NZ_JH417743.1 GCF_000239295.1 Flavonifractor plautii ATCC 29863 | reverse complement strand
GCGCCGCCCTGTGCGTCACCGCCGTGGCGGCGGGCCCCACCCTGTGGGACGCGCTGGAGGCCCGCCTGGGGCCCTACGCCCCCTTTGCCGCAGAGGTGGAGGGGGAAACGTCCGGCCAGGGCCTCCGGCTGGAGCTGGTGAAGGCGGTCAGCGACGGCTATACCGCCCGGGTGTACTACACCCTCACCGACGAGACGGGCGACCGGCTCAACGGTCACACCCAGGTCTCCGGCGGGTTGAAGGGCGCCAGAGCGGCTATGGGGCGAAGCACCGGCAACCAGGTGGTCTCTTACGACGCCGAAAGCCGCACCCTGCTGCTGGAGGCCAGCGCGAAGGGCCTGGACACCAGCCAGGCCGTGACGCTGGAGCTCACCTGCGTCGACCCCGGCGAGCGCTATATCCGGGACGCCCGCTTCCAGCCTCCGGCCGCGGCCCGCGCGCTGGACACCGACACCACGGGGGAGGGGGCCGTGGTGCTCTCCCCCGGTCAGACCCCCCAGACCAGCCCCGACACCGCGGATTTCACCATCAGCTCCATGGGCTTTGACGGCCAGGGGCGCTTCCACATCCGCCTGGCCATGGCCGAGGGCTTTGACGCGGGCTGGCTGCTGGCGGTGCCCTATGACGCGGCGGGGGAGCAGATGGGCTCCACGCTGGAGCAAACCGCGGTGGACGGCGGCATGGACTACACCATCGGCGGCGTTGCGCCGGACGACGTGGCGGACATGGCCTCCATCCGGGTCTACGGGGCCTACCGCGGCCCCGAGGCGGCCATCGGGGGGGAGTGGAGCCTCCCGGTGGAGCTGGAGCCGGCGGAGCAGAGGGTGATCCCGGTGGGCCGCACCCTGGAGGGCGGCTTCTATGTGGAGCGCATCGAGGTGTCGGGCATGAACATCGCCGTCTACTACCGGGGCGGGGACAAGGACTGGTTCGTGGTGTGGGCCACCGACAAGAGCGGCGTCCGGACCGGGGTGCCCATGGGCATGATGAGCGCGGGCGCGGAGGACGGGCTGAACCTCGGGCTGTGGAGCTTTGAGACGCCCGCGGCGCTGGACGAGCTGGCCTCGGTCACCCTTCTGGGGGAGACCTTCCCCCTGGAATAAAGGGGACGCAACGGCCGGGAACAATCACCCAGGGACGGATTTCTTTCAAAGAAATCCGTCCCTTTTGCATGAAAATCCCCCGCCAATGCGTCCAATGGGATAGAATGGGGCAGAGGAGGGGAGCGAGATGGCACATCAGGCGGGCAGCGCCGCCGATCTGGAGCGGCTAATGGAGGAGTACGGCACAGGGCTTCTGCGGCTGTGCGCCCTCCAGCTGGGGGACGCCGCCCTGGCGGAGGACGCGGCCCAGGAGACCCTGCTCCGGGCGTGGCGGAGGTACGGCACCTTCCGGGGGGAGGCGGCGGAGCGCACCTGGATTACGGCGATTGCCCTCAACATGTGCCGGGATCTGCTCCGCTCCCCGTGGCACACCCGCCGGATGGAGCTGTCCGCCCTGGCCGAGCCGGCGGCGGAGGACGCGCCGTGGGACGATACCCCCCTGCGGGCCGTGCTCTCCCTGCCCCGGAAGTACCGGGAGGTCGTGCTGCTGCGCTACTATGAGGAGTTTACCCTGGAGGAGATTGCAGACACCCTTGGGATTGCGCCGGGCACCGTGTCCGCCCGGCTGACCCGGGCCAAGCGGAAGCTGCGGCCCATGCTGGAGGAGTGGTATTATGACTGAGCTGCGCAAGGCGCTGGAGCGGCCGGTGGCCGGTCTGGTATTCGACGAGAACCGAAAAAATGCTGTCAGGGAAAAGGCCTTTACGGCGAAACGGGTCGGTTCTGCGCTCCGCCGTGGTGCAGCGGCTGCGCTGGTCTGCGCCGCCCTGTGCGTCACCGCCGTGGCGGCGGGGCCGTCCCTGTGGCAGTATATTCAGGCCCGCCAGGGCCCCTTTGCCGGGCTGGCCCAGACCGTGGAGGGGGCGGTGTGCACCAGCGGAGGGATTGAGATACAGGTGCTCAGCGCCCTGGCCGACGACGTGCGGGGAGAGGTCTACTTCACGGTCCGCGACGTAGAGGGGGACCGGCTGGACAGCCAGCTCACCCTGCACTGCGGGGCGGACAGCGATCTGGCCGGCCGGCTGGTGGAGTACGATTCGGAGAGCCGCACCGCCCTGTTTGCGGCTGGCCTGTCCTATTACCGGCCCCAGACGGAGGGCGCGGTGGGCCTCGGCACAACCGGCGGCGCCGTCCCGGACACGCTCCATCTGGCGGTGGAGCGCCTGACCACCCGGCAGGGCGAGCTGGACGCCGGCGCCTCCTGCGCCGGGGTGACGGCGGCCCTTCTGGACAGCCTGCCCCTGGGGGAGGGGGACCGGGTGGTGATGGGGGTGGAGGAGAGCGGCTATCCCGCCTCCATCCTGCCGGACGAGCGGGTGGTGCTGGCCCCCGGCCAGACACCCATGCCCCTGGAGGGCACCGGCGACGTGACCATCTCCTCCATGGGCTTTGCCAGCGACGGGCGGTTCCACGTCCGGGTGGCCTACGCCCCTGGCATCGGCCACGGGGATTTGGACATGGGCTATTTCCTCGCCCGCGTCTACCCCAGGGACGAGCGCCGGACGGCGGAGGAGAAATACTGGCGCGCCACGGTGATCACCCAGGTGGAAGGGGGCCTGGACGTGCTCTTCCCCCTGATCAAAGCGGGGGAGGAGGCCGAGCTGGGGGAGGTGTACTTCTACGGCGGCTATGAGCGCCCCGGTGTGGACATCGCCGGGCCGTGGAGCATCGACTTCCCGCTGGAGCACCACCCCTCGGCGGTGCTGGAGTGGACGGGCACCCTGGCGGGGCGGCGGGTGGATCACGTCACCGTCTCCCCCCTTACCGTCACCATGGACAGCGACGACACCGGCGGCTTCAGCACGGCGGAGCTCACGGTGGTTCTAAAGGATGGAACCGAGGTGCCCGCCGCCTGCGGCGCGGGCCGCTACGCCAACGTGGGAGAGGGCGCCGGCGCGGAGGTATGGGACGCCTACAACACCTGGGAGCTAGAGCGCCCGGTGGAGGTGGCGGAGATCGACCATTTGCTCCTTCTGGGGGAGCACATTCCGGTGTCGTAGCAGCGGAAATATGTCAAAACGGATATCCCACCGGCAAATGAGCCGGTGGGATATCCGTTTGTTTTTAGGAGAGTGCCTCCGGGTTATCCACATCCAAAAGCTCGTTTGGGGAAAACGCCTCCACCAGCCGGAGCCGCTCCGGGTGGCGGCGGATGACCGCGCCGCCGCCGGTGTCCCCGGTAAGCGCGGCCAGCTCTCCAAACAGGTCGGCGGGAAACACCACCGGATTGCCTCTCCGTCCTTGCCAGGAGAGAGCGTAAATGGCGTCTGGTGATTCCAAAAAGGATTTTTTGAGGCGGATGATACTCTTTGTGGTCAACCATGGCTGGTCGCAGACGGCAAAGAGCACCCCGTCCAGGTCCGACATCCAGGCCAGGCCCAAGCGAATGGAGGCGGAGATCCCCTCCGCCGCACCGCCGTTATAGAGCGGAAGAAATCCGAATCGTTCACCAGCAGCCAGAATTTGCGGATAGGGGGAGCACACCACTGCCCGGTCAAATTCGGCAGGGGCCAGAGCCGCCATGGCCCGGTGGTAGAGCGGGACGCCGTCCACCTCTGCCAGCAGTTTGTTGGAGCCAAAGCGCCGTCCAAAGCCGGAGGCCATGAGGACAGCGCCCAGCCGCTCAGGCAAAGGCCTGCCCCAACTGGAGCAGGAGGATGGGGACAGCCAGCTTGATCAGGCCCACCACCAGGGTCATAAAGGTGAACAGGGCCAGGGCTTTGCCGCGGCTCTCAAAGGTATCCTCCCAGCGGGCCAGCATACGGGTGAAGTTGGCGGTTCGGTTCTGAGCGCCGATGAGATCGGACACGCTCTTAATGGTGTTAAAGGCGGTATAGCCCATCCAGACGGGCAGGGCGACCAGGGAGACGTTGTAGCGGTATCCCCCCTCAGCCAGCAAAAGATAGAGAGCCAGCGCAAAGCTGGCAAGCGTAAAGAGCAGATAGGCCCAGACGCCTATTTTGGCGGAGCGGTCGTTCATGAGTGTGGTTTCCTTTCTCTGTTGGTTTTCAGGGCCGGATGTCCTGGGCGGCGAAGGCGGCAAGCAGGGCATCCATGTCAGGAGAGACCCGCATGGGCTCCCCGGCGGCCTGAATACCGCTCTGCACGTCCTTCAGGCCGTTGCCGGTGACGATGCTCACCACCGTGCTCCCGGCGGGAATGAGGCCCAGCTCCACGGCCTTCTTCACCCCGGCGGTGCCGGCCGCCCCCGCGGGCTCGCCGAACACCCCCTGGGTGCGGCCCAGCAGGCGCATGGCCTCCAGGATCTCCCCGTCGGACACGTTGACGGCCACGCCGTCCGACTCCCGGATGGCGCAGAGGGCCTTGTCCGGATTGCGGGGCACCCCCACGGCGATGGAGTCGGCCAGGGTGTTCTCCGCCATGGGTTCCCAAGGCTTTCCCGTCTCGATGGCCCGGTTCAGGGGGCAGCAGCCCTCCGCCTGCACGGAGATGAGCCTGGGCAGCCGGTCAATGAACCCGGCCGCGTACAGATCCTTGAGGCCCTTCCACGCCCCGGCGATGGTGCAGCCGTCCCCCACCGACAGGGCGATGTAATCAGGCGTCTGCCAGCCGAGCTGCTCCAGAATCTCCAGGGTGACAGTCTTTTTGCCCTCGGAGAGGTAGGGGTTGATGGCGGCGTTGCGGTTGTACCAGCCCCAGCGGTCGATGGCGGCCCTGGACAGCTCAAAGGTGTCCTCATAGGAGCCCTCCACGCTGATGACCGTGGCGCCGAAGATCCGTAGCTGGGCCACCTTGCCCCTGGGGGCGCGGCTGGGCACAAAGATGTAGGTGGACAGCCCGGCCGCCGCCGCATTGCCCGCCAGGGAGGAGGCGGCGTTGCCGGTGGAGGAGCAGGCAATGGTGTCCGCCCCCGCCTCCCGGGCCTTGACGACCGCCAGGGCGGAGGCCCGGTCCTTGAGGGAGGACGTAGGATTCTGGCTGTCGTCCTTGAGGTAGAGGGTATCCAGCCCCAGGGCCCGGGCCAGCCGGTCGGCCTTATAGAGAGGGGACCAGCCCACCCGCAGGGGCGGGGGGACGGACTCCTCCTCCACCGGCAGAAGGGGCCGGTACCGCCACATGCTGTAGTCGCGGCAGTCCGCCAGAGATTTGGGGGAGAAGTGCCGCCGGATGGCGGCGTAGTCGTATACGATGTCCAGGATGCCCCCACAGGCACAGGTAGTCAGACCGGGCGCGGCGGGGTACTCCCGCCCGCATTTGACGCACTTGGCGCCCAGGACATATTTCATAAAATCCCCCTTTCGGATGTGGGACGGCGGGCCGATGAGGGCATCAGCCCCTACACATTATGAGGGTAACGGCTGTAGGGGGCGATGCCCTCATCGCCCCGCCTACCCCGGTTTACAGGCGCTTGAGCACCCCGGTCTCCTCGTTGAAGGCGGTGATCAGCTCATCCAGGGCGGCGGCCTGCCGGTGCACGTCGTCCCAGGTACTGCCGTACCAAAGGTCGTTGAGCTCGTGCATGTCGCGGCCCTGCTGCTCCACCCAAGTGTAGTATTTCAGATTGTGCACCCGCTTGCGGTCGTAGTAGTTCAGCTCCGCCATGGCGTCGGTGCGCAGGCCCAGCAGATGGAGGGCGTGGTCCACCGCGGCGGCCCGCCCGTCATAGGGGCCATACTGGTCGGCCAGCTCCTGGATACGGGAGCGGTACATGTCCGCCGAGTCGGTGAGGACGGTGGCCACCACGTCGTGCTCCGTCAGCTCGTAGTACTTGGACAGCTTCACGCAGCACAGCACGTTGGCGATGCCGGAGATACCCAGCAGGGAGAGCTGCGACAGAGTCTCCTCCGGCACCCCGGCCTCCCGCAGGTAGTCATGGCCCGCCGGGTCGTTAAACAGCCGCAGCAGCCGCTGGGAGTCCTCGTCATCGATGTCGATGACCATGTCGGTGTTCTTCACATTGTGGATCCAGGGGATGTGTTTGTCGCCGATGCCCTCGATGCGGTGGTCGCCGAAGCCGTTTTCCAGAATGGTGGGGCACTGAAGGGCCTCGCCCACCGCCAGCTTCAGGCCGGGGTAGACCTCCTTGAGGTAGTCGCCGCAGCCGATGGTGCCCGCGCTGCCTGAGGTGAAGCAGGCCCCGGAGAGCCGGTCGCCGGGGCGCTTGACCGCCTCAAAGACCTCGGCGATGGCGGAGCCGGTGACCTGATAGTGCCACAGGTGGTTGCCCATCTCCTCAAACTGGTTGAAGATCATGCAGTCGGGCTCCTGCCGCAGCTCGTGGGTCTTGTCGAAGATCTCCTTGACGTTGGACTCGCAGCCGGGGGTGGCGATCACCTCTCCGGCGATCTGGGAGAGCCACTCGAACCGCTCCCGGCTCATGCCCGCCGGGAGGATGGCCACCGACCGGACCCCCAGCAGCTTGGAGTTGAACGCGCCGCCCCGGCAGTAGTTGCCGGTGGAGGGCCACACCGCCCGGTGATACCCGGCGTCGAACTGTCCGGTGACCAGCCGGGGAGCCAGACAGCCGAAGGAGGCCCCCACCTTGTGGCAGCCGGTGGGGAACCACTTGCCCACCAGGGCGATGATGCGGGCGGGCACGCCGGTGAGGGCTGGGGGCAGCTCGATGTAGTTGGGTACGGCGCGGTACAGTCCGCCGGACTCCATGGGCTCGTTCTTCCAGGTGATGCGGAAGAGATTCAGGGGGTCCACATCCCACAGGCCCACGCCCCTCAGGCGGGCCCGGATGGGCTCCGGTACCGTCTCCGGGTGCTTCATGTTCTCGAAGGTGGGGATGACGACGCCGCCCTCCCGGGCCTTTTGGATGTTGCGGTCCAGTGCTTGGCGGTGGATGGTCAGGTCGATCATGCAAAAGCCTCCTTACTCCGAATTGCCATACTCCCATGATAGCACAAGGCGGGCAGAAATCAAGCGCAATTCGCGCCGGGCATAAGAGAAGAGGGGCGCTGCATCTGTGCAGCGCCCCCCGAGCTATACCAGGGATCAGTCCGCGGAGGAGAAGGACTGGGAGGCCAACTCCACGCCGGCGGCGTCAAAATAGGTGACGACC
>NZ_JH417742.1 GCF_000239295.1 Flavonifractor plautii ATCC 29863 | reverse complement strand
CCCTACACGACGCTCTTCCGATCTTCCCCGCGCCCGGCGCGGAACTCCTCCATGAACTGCTCGTCCTTGCGCTCCAGGCCCCGCTCCCCGGCGCGGCCCTCGATGTGGTGGGTGAACTCGTGGGCCAGGGTGGTGTAAAGCTCGTCCTCCCAGTCCTCCTCCGTCCAGTCCTCCTGCCCGGCCAGGGCGGCGAAGGAGCCATAGTAGAGGTTGATATATTTGCCCATCATGTCGTTGCAGTACTCGCCCATGATGTAGAGCTCGCCGTGCTCCCCCTCCGGGTCTTCTTTGGCCTCGGGCAGCAGGGCGATGCCGCCGTTGAGCTCGTCGTAGAACTCCGGCGGGAACTCCTCCGCCATCTCGTCCAGCAGCGCGCCCGCCTCGTCAAAGCTGAGAATCATACCGCTCCCCCTTTTGGCTTCTTCATGGTGATGGAAATCCGCTTTTTCTTCTCGCCGCCCCCCGCGGCCATGGCCGCGCGGGGGCCCCTCATTTCCCTGAACTCGCCCGAAGTGAATTCGGGCGAGTTCAGGGTTCCGGCCTGCCGGCCGGAACGCTTGGCGCAGCATGCGCCGCGTCCCGCCTGCGGCGGGGCCCGTCAAGGCCGGTTTAGCCCTTTGGCTTCTTCATGGTGAGGGAAATCCGCTTCTTCTTCTCGCCGCCCCACGCGGCCATGGCCGCGCGGGGGCCCCTCATTTCACACAACCCGCCCGAAGTGAATTCGGGCGAGTTCAAGGTTCCGGCCTGCCGGCCGGAACGCTTGGCGCAGCATGCGCCGCGTCCCGCCTGCGGCGGGGCCCGTCAAGGCCGGTTCAGCCCTTTGGCTTCTTCATGGTGAGGGAGATCCGCTTCTTCTTTTCGTCCACCTCCAGCACCCAGACGGTGACGATGTCGCCCACAGCGCACACCTCGGAGGGGTGCTGTACCCGGCGGCCCTCCCGGAGCTGGGAGATGTGCACCAGTCCGTCCTGATGGACGCCGATGTCCACGAACACGCCGAAGTCGATGACGTTGCGCACCGTGCCGGTCAGCTCCATGCCGGGCTTCAAATCCTTCATCTCCAGCACGTCGGTGCGCAGGATGGGGCGAGGCAGCTCGTCCCGGGGGTCCCGGCCGGGCTTCATCAGCTCGCCCACGATGTCCCGCAGGGTGGGCACTCCCACGCCGCACGCCTGCGCGGCCTTCTCCTCGCCGTAGGCGGCCACCCGCTCCCGCAGCCCGTCCAGGCCGCCGGCCTTCACGTCGGACAGGCCGTAGCCGCACAGGGTGAGCAGGGCCTCCGCCGCGCCGTAGCTCTCCGGGTGGACGCCGGTGTGATCCAGCACGTTGCGGCTCTCCGGTACCCGCAGGAAGCCGGCGCACTGCTCAAAGGCCTTGGGCCCCAGCTTGGGCACCTTGAGCACCCCCTTCCGGGTGGTGAAGGCCCCGTTCTCCTCCCGGTACTTGACGATGTTTCTGGCGGTGGTGTTGTTCAGCCCCGCCACATAGGACAGCAGGGGGGCGGAGGCGGTGTTGAGATCCACCCCCACCGCGTTGACGCAGTCCTCCACCACGCCGGAGAGGGTCTCGTCCAGCCGGGCCTGGGGCATGTCGTGCTGGTACTGTCCCACGCCGATGCTCTTGGGGTCGATCTTCACCAGCTCGGCCAGGGGATCCTGGAGCCGCCGGGCGATGGACACGGCGCTTCGCAGGTTCACGTCGTAGTCGGGGAACTCCTCCGCGGCCAGCTTGGAGGCGGAGTAGACCGAGGCCCCCGCCTCGTTGACGATCATGTAGCTGACGCCGCCGCCCAGCCGCCTGATGAGCTCCACCGTCATCTGCTCGGTCTCCCGGCTGGCGGTGCCGTTGCCGATGGCGATGTGGGCCACGCCGTGGCGGCGGATGAGCTTTGCCAGCGCGTCGATGGCCTCCTCCTTCTTCCGCTGGCTGAACGTGGGGTAGACCACCGCCGTGTCCAGCACCTTGCCGGTGGCGTCCACCACCGCCACCTTGCAGCCGTTGCGGTAGCCGGGGTCAAGCCCCATGGTGACAAAGCCCTTCACCGGCGGCTGCATCAGCAGGGGCTTGAGGTTGAGGCCGAACATTTTGATGGCCCCCTCGTCGGCCTGCTCAGTGAGCAGGCCGCGCATCTCCCGTTCCACCGAGGGGAAGATCAGCCGGTCGTAGGCGTCCTCGGCGGCGGCGCGGACGAAGGCCATGGCGGGGGCGCCGGGGTTCAGCACCGCCCGGCGGATGGGGATCAGGGCCGCCTCCCGGTCCATCTCCACGCTCACCTTGAGCACGCCCTCCCGCTCTCCACGGTTGATGGCCAGCACCTGGTGGCCCTGCACCCGGTTCAGCGGGGAGCGGAAGGCATAGTAGAGCCGGTAGACGGTGTCCTCCGGCTCCTTGGCCGCGGCGGCGGAGACCAGAGATCCCTTTTTCCACACCAGCTCCCGCAGGCGCTTGCGGATGTCCGCGTCGTCGGAGATGCGCTCGGCGATGATGTCGCTGGCCCCCTGGAGGGCGTCCTCCGCCGTCTCCACCCCCTTCTCCGGGTCGATAAAGGCCCCGGCGGCCTCCTCCGGCGCGGGGCCGTCCGCGGCCTGGGCGAAGAGCAGCTCGGCCAGAGGCTCCAGCCCCTTTTCGCGGGCCACGGTGGCGCGGGTGCGGCGCTTCTGCTTATAGGGGCGGTAGAGATCCTCCACCTCCGCCAGGGTGGCGGCGGCGTCGATGGCGGCGGAGAGCTCCTCCGTTAGTTTGCCCTGGCCCTCGATGGCGGACTTGACCTCCTCCCGCCGCTTGTCCAGATTGCGCAGGTATTGCAGCCGGTCGGCCAGGGTGCGCAGGGCGGTATCGTCCATGGCCCCGTGGAGCTCCTTGCGGTAGCGGGCGATGAAGGGGATGGTGTTGCCCTCGTCAATGAGGCGCACCACGTTCTCCACGTGGGCCTCGCTCCGGCCCAGCTCCCGGGCCAGTATCTGAATGATTGTGTCCATATCAGCGCTCCTTGTGGGATTGGAATAAGGCTATTTTACGCGAATTTGACGGGGAAGTCCAGCGGATTTCCTTGCGCTTTCCCTTCGGAAGGCGTAGAATAAAAGAAAAGGAGGGGAACGGCATGGACGAGCGGCTGAGAGAACTCAACGAGGAGCTGAGCGAGCTGAACGGACGGCTGGCCCGGGCAAATGGGCTGGAGCGGCGGCTGGACGATCTGCGGGCGCAGTATGAGGAGCGGAAGGCCCGGGTGGAGGAGACCGCCCGGCTTCTGACCAAGGAGCGGGAGGACGTGGAAAAGCTGGAGAGGGGGGGCCTGCGGGCCCTGCTGCTCTTCCTCACCGGGGACAGGGAGGCCCGGCTGTCCCAGGAGCGCCGGGAGGAGCTGGCCGCCCGGCTCCAGTATGACCAGGCCCGGCGGGACGCGGAGGATCTGGAGGAGCGGATTCGGGATCTGCTCCAGGAGCGGGAGGAGCTGCGGGCCGTCCGGACACGGCTGGAAGCTCTGCTGGGAGAGAAAGCGGAGCGCTTGAAGGAGCTGGGCGGCACCGGGGGAACCCGCCTGGCGGAGCTGGATCGGGCGCTGGATGCGCTGGCGGCCCAGCGCCGGGAGGTTGGGGAGGCCCTTCACGCGGGCCGGCAGGCAGAGCAGGCCCTGTCCGGCGTGCTGGACAGCCTGGACAGCGCCGAGAGCTGGGGGACTTGGGACATGCTGGGGGGCGGGCTGTTTACCACTATGGCCAAGCACGGGCACATCGACGACGCCCGGGCGGGCATCGACCACGCCCAACGGGCCCTGTCCCGCTTCCGCACCGAGCTGGCCGACGTGCGGGACATGGAGCTTCCCCAGGTACAGATCGGGGAGTTCGCCACCTTTGCCGACTACTTCTTCGACGGTTTTTTCATGGACTGGATGGTACAGTCCAAAATCCAGGACGCCCAGGAAGGCGTGTCTGAGGTTCATGTCCGGGTGCTCAATGCGCTGCGGAATCTGGAGCAGATGGATCAGGAGCTGGCCGGACGGCAGGCCGGTCTGGAGAGCGAGCGGAAGGAGCTGCTCCGCACCCCGTAGCCACAACATGATATGGTACGAAAAAGCGTGCGCGCCTCTAGTGAGGCGCGCACGCGGCCTGTTCGGAGATCCGCTTGAGGTAGGGCAGCTCCTTTTTCAGATCGCTGCGCACGCTCATGTGCCAGAAAAATTCCCCCAAAAAGAGTAGCTTGTGGATGGGGTCCTCCCGCACCAGGGCGGAGAAGAGCCGCCGCCAGGAGTAGATTTTCCGGCTGGCCCGGATGTGCTCCAGTTGGAGCTGGTAGGGGGTCATGCGGCGGGGGAAGTGGACGGCGTTGCCGTTGTATTTCGACCAGTCCTGGTGGAGCAGCCGGTCCCGGTTGGCCTCGTATACCGGCGTGCCGGGGACGAAGTACATACACTGGATCAGGGTGCCCTGGATGTGGTTCTGGATGACGAAGTCGGCCAGCTGGTCGCCCACGCCCGCCTCCTGGTCGTCGGAGCCCAGGATGAACAGCCCCCGGACGCTGAGACCGTGGGCGCGGATGTTGCGGATGGCGTCGATGATCTCCTGCCGGGTGCTCTTCTTGTGGTAGGTGGCGAAGGAGGCGTCGTCCAGAAACTCGATGCCCAGATCCAGCTCGAAGAAGCCGGCCTGCCTGAGAAGGTCGAGCATCTCGTCGTCGAAGCCCACCTCGTACCGGGCCTGCACGTTGAAGCGGTAGCGGATGCCGCTATCCACGATGGCCCGGAGGACGGACATGGCCCAGTCCCGGTCGGCGAAGAAGTTGTCGTCGGTGAGCCAGAGATCTTTGGCCAGCCGGACGTGGCCCCGGTGGAAGAAGCGGATGGACTCCCGGATGTCGGCCACCACATTTTCAGGCGAACGGGTGCGGACGCGGCGGCCGAAGTGGCGTACCAGGGCGCAGTAGTCGCAGTTATGGGGGCAGCCCCGGGAGGCGTGCACCTGGGGCCAGAGGGTGCTGTGCCCCACCATTTTGGAATAATTGTGGACTAAATTACGGTCTGCAATCGTCTCGAAGCGCTCCGGCGGGGGCGGATAGCCGGTGGAGCGCAGCTCCTCCCCCTCCATCCAGGCCAAGCCGGGGAAGTCCGGCCGCTCCCCGCGGCCCACCGCCTCCACGAAGGCGCGGATGGTCTCGTCCCCCTCGCCCAGCAGCACATAGTCACAGTGGCGCGCCGCCTCGGCGCAGTTCATGGAGGCGTGGAGACCGCCCAGCACCACCAGGCCCCGCCCGTGGGCCCGGAGGTGGTCGGCCAGCTCGTAGCCCCGGACGGCGGCGAAGGTGAAAATACCGATGAACACGATGTCCGCGTCCTCCACGTCGTCCATGTCGATACGGGAGATGGACTCGCTGTACATATAGGTGTCATCGACCAGCTCCTTGACAATGGTAGCCAGGGTGTTGAGTCCCACGGAGGGGGTACGGATGTAGCGGTCGTAGACGAAGTAGTTGAGGGGCGTGGGCTTGTAGGGGCGGTTGCCCGGCTCGAGAAAACGGATTTTCATAGGATACCTCCTCGCCACGGCGGCTTGGGTATGGGGAGCTTGTTTTCCCTATTCTATCACTTTGTACCTGTGGATACAAGGAGAGGGAGGAAGACCGTCTGTTTGGGGGGAAAACCTTGTAGGTTTGTCAAACATATTGGACGGTGAAC
>NZ_JH417741.1 GCF_000239295.1 Flavonifractor plautii ATCC 29863 | reverse complement strand
AGTTCACCGTCCAATATGTTTGACAAACCTACACCGTATCACGCTCGGTTACCTCATTTATCGTATTCGAAAGAAATGCCCACTGCCAGCAGGGACGCCGTCTCCGGCGCCCCTGCTGGCAGTGCACTCAGTTGTCGATGCCCCGGGAGATCAGGTACTTCTTGACCATCAGCGCCACCTTGAAGGTGATGGCGTCGTCAAACTCCCGCAGATCCAGTCCGGTAAGCTTCTTGATCTTCTCCAGGCGGTACACCAGGGTGTTCCGGTGGACAAAGAGCTTCCGAGCCGTCTCGGATACGTTCAGGTTGTTCTCAAAGAACTTGTTGATGGTGAACAGGGTCTCCTGGTCCAGTGCGTCGATGGGGTTCTTCTTAAACACCTCTTGGAGGAACATCTCGCACAGGGTGGTGGGCAACTGGTAGATCAGCCGGCCGATACCCAGATTCTCGTAATTGATGATGCTCTTCTCCGTGTCGAACACCCGGCCCACGTCGATGGCGATCCCCGCCTCCTTGTAGGCCCGGGCCAACTCCCGGATGTGGCCCACGATGGTGCCGATGCCGATGACCACCCGCACATGGAGCTCCTCGGTGATCTTCTCCTCGATCTGCTTGGCGATCTTATAGAGCTCCCGGGGCTCGGCCCCCTCAGAGAGCTGCTTGATGAGGGCCACGTCAGTCTCGCTGATCGAGAGAACGAAGTCCACCTGCTTGTCGGGGAACAGGGTATGCACCACGTCAATGAGGGCGGGATCGCTGGTCTCCACCTGGCGGATCAGGAACACCGCCCGGGGCGCCTCAGAGACAAAGTGCAGCTCCTTGGCGCGGACATAGATGTCCCCCAGCAGAATGTTGTCGGAGATGATGTTCTTGACAAAGGTGGCCTTGTCGTGCTTCTCCTCATAGTAGGTCTTGGCGCCGTTCAGCGCCACCGTGGCCATGGCGCAGAGCATCTGCGCCTCGGAGTCCTCACCCTTGACAAAGGCGGCATAGTCGAACTGGGCCCCCCAGCCGGCCAGGGCCTTGAAGGTGCGCCCGTCAAAGCGGACCGCGTCTCCCTCGCCCCTGTTGACCGCCTCCACGGCGCCCGGCCAGTGCTCCCCGATGCAGCTCAGCTCATTGCAGGCCACCACCGTTCCCTCAGAATCGATCACGCCGATGGCTCTCTCCGTGCTGTCCTTCATCTGTAAGACAACGCTCTGAAAAATCCTGCTGGACATGGTGATAGCCTCCTTATTTTGATTCCCCCCGCAGGGGGACAAACCGCTCTCTCGTCCGTTTCCTTTCTATTATACCGGGTCTTTTTGCCCTTTTCAATAGGTTTTGCAAAATTTTTTGTTGAAATTGCCGAAAGCTGACAGGAAGCACAGAGGCCGTGGGCTGGGAGACGAAGGCAGGGCGCAGACGAAACCGCAGCGCTAAGACAAAGCGCTGGCATGCCCGGCTGTGCCGGGCAAGTTGGCCGTGAATGTTCCCCGCCCGGGCCGCCCCTACGCCTGCCGCAGAGCGGCCACCTCCTCCGCAGACAGGGGCCGCCACTCCCCCCTTTCCAGGGCCGGGTCCAGCATGAGCGGCCCCATGGTCAGCCGTTTGAGGTACACCACCGGCTTCCCCCGGGCCGCCAGCATGCGCTTGATCTGGTGGTACTTGCCCTCGTGCAGGGTAACGAGGGCGGTGTCCGGCTGCTCCAGCACCTCCAGCCCCGCAGGCAGGCAGGCCAGCCCGTCTTCCAGCATCATCCCTGCGGCGAAGGCCGCCGCGTCCGCCCCATCCAGTTCCCCGTCCACCCGGACGAAGTAGGTCTTGTCCACGTGGTTCCGGGGGGCCAGCAGGCGGTGGGCCAGGGGGCCGTCATTGGTGAGCAGGAGCAGGCCCTCGGTGTCCTTGTCCAGCCGTCCCGCCGGGAAGAGCCCCACCCGGCGCAGATGCTGGGGCAGCAGCTCCAGCACGGTGGGCTGGCGGGGGTCCTCCGTCGCGGACACCAGCCCCGCCGGCTTGTGGAGCATCAGGTAAACCAGCCGCTCCCCGGAAACCGTTTCGCCGTCCACCTCAAAGCGGGCCGCGGGGTCGTATTTCCCGTCCGCCGCCTGGGCCGTCACGCCGTCCACGGCCACCCGGCCGGCCCGCACCAGCTCCCGCGCCTCTTTTCGGGACCACCGGCCTGTATTGGCCAAAATTTTATCCAACCGCTCCATAGGCTCCTCCTGTGGCTCGTCCTTTTTTCAACATTTTAGCATACAACGGTGGAAAAGAACATACCAATCATCACGACCACTTTTCGGAAGGGAGCGTTGCGCTGTGTTCATCATCACCGCCAAGGTCCGCAAGGGCCGAATTGCAGCCGTCGCGGCGGCCGCCGCCGTGGTCTGCGGCGTACTGGTGGCGGCCGCCGGGCTGCTGGGGGGGCGGGGCGCGGCGGCCTCCGCTGCGGTCAGCCCCAAGGGAGTCCGCACCAACGAGGACCGGATCGCCTATCTGGAGAGCTACGGCTGGTCGGTCTCCAGCGACCCCATCGCCGTGGAGGAGCTGATCATCCCCGAGCAGTTCGACGAGACCTACAGCCAGTACCTGGAACTCCAGGCCAGCCAGGGCTTCGATCTGACCGACTACTGCGGCAAGCGCGTCAAGCGGTACACCTATGAGATCACCAACTACCCCACCGGTGAGAGCGGCATCCAGGCCGGCCTGCTCGTCTACAAGAGCACGGTCATCGGCGGCGATGTGCTCTCCGCCCAGCTCGGGGGCTTCATCCACGGGCTGGAGATGCCCGCCTGAATGGAAAGCGCGGCGCTCTCGCGCCGC
>NZ_JH417740.1 GCF_000239295.1 Flavonifractor plautii ATCC 29863 | reverse complement strand
GTTCCGGGCTCTTTTTGGTAGACATTTGGTAGACATTTTCCTCTTACGCCGCCTGCTTGTCCTGCTCCATACGCACCAGCTTGATACAGGCGCCGATGACACCGAACAGGAACCAGTAGGTAAACATATTGCGGGGGTAATACCAGGTGTACTCCGCCACGCCAATGACCAGTATACCGCAGAAGGCGCCAATGGCGGCGGCCATCATCCGCTTCACCCGGGGGTCCAGGGCGGCACAGAAGCCTTTCACACCCGACTTCAGTTGGTAGAGCAGCAGAGACAGGTAGGCCAGCAGACCGAGTATACCCGTCTCTCCCCACATCTGGAGATAATTGTTGTGGGTATGAACCGGATAGGAGCCGTCGAAGTTGGTGGGATAGGTCTGGAAGACCTTCTTCATTACATCGGTGCCCAGGCCAACGCCCCTCGCCCAGTAGTCCTCCATCAGGTTCCTGGTAGTCTCATAGATACCGAAACGGTACTGAACCGAACTATCCTCTCCGGCGTTGAAGATGGTGAGGATGCGGTTGTAGATGGTCTCGGGCAGGAAGGGGATGGCGGCCAGACCCACCAGCAGGAAGACCGGCACCCAGCGCCAGTTCAGCAGGGCCAGGAAGACCAGCACTGCCCCGGCCAGGCCGATCCAACTGGCACGGCCGTAGGTTGCCCCGATGGCCACCAGCCCCACCCCCAGGGAGAGCAGGGAAAGGAGCTTCCCCCGCCAGCGGGAATTGAGGAAGAGAGCCAGGTTCAGGGGCAGGAGCATGGCCAACTGCTCGGCAAAGTTGTTGGGGTTGTCAAAGAAGGAGTAGACCCGGCCCGGCATGCCCTGATTGAGGTTCATATCCTGCTGGGAAGCCACGATATCCACGCCGATATAGCTCTGATAGCAGCCGTAGAGGGCGGCCACCGAGAGGCCCAGCACCGCCAGGGCCACCATGAGCTGGAGCTGCTCATACTTGCGCACCATGCTGACCACCAGCAGCACCAGCAAAAAGCCGGTCAGGTGGAAGGCGAAGAAGCGCAGGGAGAGGCGGGTGGACAGGGAGCCCGCCAGGGCGATACAGATAAAGGCCATATAGAGCGTCATATAGGGCCCCAGGGTGTCCAGCTCCAGCCGGTGTTTGGGGCGCGAGGCACTGCCCACCACAAAAAGCCCGGTGAGGGCTACCGCACCCATCAGGCCGTAGACGTTGTTCCACATAGCATGGGGAGTCATGAGCATGACCATCATGAACAGTCCCAGGAAGAGGAAGGAGGCCCCGCCCAGCGCCCCTATCAGGCGGCAGAACAGACTGGCGTCCCACACCCGTTTTCCCGCCCGGTAGACGGCCTTGAAAAGGGCGCAGGGGATGTTGATGATGGCGGTAAACAGGCGGCAAGCGATGCTGTGGGGCCACGCCCTGGGGATGCGGCCCTCCCGCCAGACGAAGGTACAGATGGCGCTGTTCTCCGCCTGCCGGAGAAACCATCCCTCCAGCCGGTCGCAGGCCCGCCCCAGGGCACTGTTGGCGGCCGCGTTCTTCAAGCACAGCCACAGGGACAGGAAAAAGCGGACAAAGAGGCTGTTTTCAGTAATAGACATAAAAAATAATACTCCTAGCAATCAATCGTGGAGGGCTTTTTCATACACGCCGTAAGTGGCCCTGGCCATTTTGTGGATTTCAAACTTGTCCTCGATGGTCCTGCGCGCGTTCTCCCGGCACCGGGCTGCGAAAGCCGGGTCCTCCAGAAAGCACTTCATAGCCACGGCCATGGAGTCGGGGTTATCGTACTCCACCAGCATGCCGCACCCTGCCTCGTCGTTGACGATGTCGGAGTTGCCCCCCATGTCGGTGGCGATGACAGGCAGCCCGGCGGCCATGGCCTCGATAATGAGGAAGGACAGGGCCTCGTGCTGGGAGGAGTTGACATACAGATCCGCTCCCTTATAGAGGTTCTTGATGTCCTTGCGGAAGCCGATAAACTTCACGCAGTCCTCCAGCCCCAGCTCCTGTACCTGGGCTTTTGTAGGCTCCAGCAGGGGGCCGTCCCCGGCCAGCACCAGGGTGAAGGGCACGGCACACAGCTCGGTCAGCCGCTTGACCGAGTCGATGAGGTACTTGTGTCCCTTGTCCCCGGCAAACCGGGAGGCGCACAGCATGACGAAGCGGCTGTCGTCCAGCCCCAGCTCGGCGCGGAGGGTGGACTGGCTGCGGTCTCCCGCCCAGGCGTCCAGATCCACGGCGTTGAAGATGACCTGGATGCGGTCGGCGCTCCAGCCGTTGGCGACGAGCTGCTCCTTCCCCTTGTTGCACACGGCGATCATCTGATCCTGCCGCCGGTCCATGATGCGGTTGGAGAAGCGGGTCACGAAGTCGTTGGCCAGGACAAAATGGTTCGTATAGACCACGCGGATTTTTTTATTGTACTTCTTGGCCAGCAGGGCAGTGTAATGCTCCCTTAGATAGTGGCAGTGAACCAGGTCGATGTCCCACTCGGCGCAGAGCTTCGCCAGTTCACGGGCGGCCTTTTTGTCGAAGCGGCGGCGCATCTCCACCCGGCGGCAGGGCACGCCCATGGCCTCCAGCCGCTCCACCAGCAGCCCGCCCTCGTTGTAGGCGAAGAAGGGCTGCACCAGCCCGTCGGCGGAGAGATACTTCACCAGGGTCTCCACGTACCGCTCGGTTCCCGCCTTGCCCGCGAAATTCAACAGATAGAGTACCTTCAGCAAGAAGAATACCCCCTTTATCCAAAGAGTAAGCGCGGAGAAAACCTCCGCGCTTCCATTTTACCGGAAAACACCCGGGAAATCAACCCGCTTTTCGCCCCCAGCCGCAGAAGAGCAGACCTCCGCAGAGCAGATAAGGGATGGCGGACTCATGAAGGGCCACAAGAACCCCGTGCACAGGCAACAGCAGCACGCCCAGAAGAAGCAGGGCCGCGCAGCCCACCCCCGCCCAGAACAGGGCACGCCGGAACGCCAGCCGCCGGGGGCGGAGCTCCCGCCAGATAGAGACCAGGGCGCACACCGCCATTCCCAGCAGCAGATTCAGGGCGGGGCAGAGCAGCAGCCAGCCCGCCGCAGAGTAGTCATATTTATCGTACATCGCCTCAAGCGCCGGGAGCGCCCAGAGCTGGTAGGCCAGCCACAGCGCCGCCCAGGCGGCCCACAGCGCCCCGGCGGTAACCGTGCGCCTCCGCCGGTTTGCCGGGGCCGCCACTCCCTCCGCCGGCCGGGGACCATAGAGCAGCTCGTCCACGCCGACCCCCAGAAGCTCCGCCGCGGAGAGGAGTATCTCCAGCTCGGGCAGGTTCCGGTTCCGCTCCCAGTTGCTCACCGCCTGCCGGGTCACGTGGAGCCGGGCGGCCAGCTCCTCCTGGGTCAGCCCCCTCTGCCGCCGCAGACGCTTCAGATTGCGGGCGATGTCGTGCATACGCCTCCCCCCTCTCCCCTCCATCGTAGCAGAGAACCTCCCGTTTGTCACGCAAGGCCCGCTTGCACGGGGAAAAACGGCGGCGGGGGCCTGCCGGAACGCGGCAAAAGCGGCGCGTCAGGGAGCCGCGCCCTACACAGGGCGGGAAGGCGGCGGGCATGACCGCTCCATGACAAAGTTGGTGAGGAGCACCCCCCGGCGCTCCACCTGCTGCTCCCGCACCACACGCCAGCCCCGCCGCTCAAAGAAGGGCCGGGCGGTGATGGAGGCGTGGGTGGTGCGGGCGGCGGGGAGGGCGTCGCAGAGGGCGGAGGCCACTCCCCTCCCCTGCCAGTCCCTGTGGACATAGAGGCGGTCCAGGTAGCCGTCCGGCCCGAGATCGGCAAAGCCGACGATCGCGTCGCCCTCCTCCGCCACCCGGGTGTCGTGGGCGCGGAAGGAGGCGTCCCAGGCGGCCAGCTCCACCCGGCCATCCGCCCAAGCGTCGAGCTGCTCGGGGCTGTAGTCCCGGGCGTTGACGGCGTGAACCGTTTGATAAAACAGCTCCGCCAAGGCCGGGCAGTCGGAGCTGCGGTAGGGGCGAATGTGCATACGCTACCTCCGTTTCCGCAGATGCCGCCCACGGTTCAGCAGGCGCTCCCCCTGGTCGAAGAGGCCCAACATGAAGCGCATGATGGAGTAGGCCAGCCCCAGGAACACCAGCAGCACCAGGAAGGCCTGCGTACCCAGGGGACTGAGGCCGAAGCTGCCACCGAAGCCGAGGATTGTCACCGCCGAGGAGCCCGCCATGGCCCCCCACAGCACCCGCCGCTTCCAGTCAAAGGGCTTGCACACCTCATAGAGCACCATGATGCCGATGACGATGAGGAGGATCGCCGACATGGTGGACAGCTCCGCCTCGCTGAAGCCGAAGGTGAGGAAGAAGACCTCCACCCCCAGCACCACGAACAGGTCTGTCAGTCCGCCGGGCAGGGCGGCGCGGAACACGTTGGACAGGAACTTGCCCTTCACCAGACTGTGGTTGGGCTCCAGGGCCAGGAAGAAGGAGGGCACGCCGATGGTGACGGCGCTGAGCAGGGAGAGCTGGAGGGGGGTGACCGGATAGGGGAAGGTGGCGAACAGGGAGATGAGGGCCAGCAGGAAGGAGAAGATATTCTTCACCAGATAGAGGGCGGCGGCCCGCTGGATATTGTTGATGACCCGCCGCCCCTCGGCCACCACCTTGGGCATGGCGGAGAAGTCGGAGTTGAGGAGCACGAGCTGGGCGGCGTGGCAGGCGGCGTCGGAGCCGGAGGCCATGGCGATGCCGCAGTCGGCGTCCTTGAGGGCCAGCACGTCGTTGACGCCGTCGCCGGTCATGGCCACGGTGTGGCCCTGCCGCTGGAGGGCGCGCACCAGCTTGCGCTTCTGGTTGGGGGTGACCCGGCCGAAGACGGTGTACTCCCGCACGGCGCGGGCGATGTCCTCATCGGAGCGGAGGGTAGCGGCGTCCACGTACTTCTCCGCCCCCTCGATGCCCGCCTGGCGGGCCACCTCGGAGACAGTGACGGGGTTGTCACCGGAGATGACCTTCACGGTCACCCCCTGCTCGGCGAAGTAGCGGAAGGTCTTGGGGGCCGCCGGGCGGATGCGGTTGGACAGGGCCACCAGGGCCATGGGGGACACCCGCCGGGGGTCCAGCCCCTTCTGATCGGGCGCCCCGCCGTACTCGGCCACCAGCAGCACCCGGTAGCCCTTCTCTGACCAGGGATCCACCGCCTCCTTCAGATCGGCGTAGCGGTTCCCCATGATGAACTCCGGGGCGCCCACCACAAAGGCGCCGTGGCCGGGGAACACCGCCGCGCTCCACTTGGTGGCGGAGGTGAAGGGGATGGTCTGGGCGGCATGCCACAGGGACTTGCCGTGGAATTTCTGGGCCATGGCGCGGGCGGTGTCGTTGTCCGCCTCCATGGACTGGTAAAAGGCGTTGAGGGTCTCGGTGACCACGGTCTCGGCGTACTTCTCCTCGTCCAGATAGACGACCTCCCCCACCTCCATGTGGGGCTCGGTGATGGTGCCCGTCTTGTCCACGCACAGGACGTCCACCCGGGCCAGGGTCTCGATGCAGTTCATATCCTGGGCCA
Source organism: Flavonifractor plautii ATCC 29863 (assembly GCF_000239295.1). Classification (GTDB taxonomy): domain Bacteria; phylum Bacillota; class Clostridia; order Oscillospirales; family Oscillospiraceae; genus Flavonifractor; species Flavonifractor plautii. The sequence goes on along the minus strand of NZ_JH417740.1, from coordinate 11,279 downwards.
GCACCTTGCCCTGGGCCAGACGGATCATGCTCACCGCCAGGGCCACGCTGGTCAGCAGGTACAGCCCCTCGGGGATCATGCCGATGAGGGCGGCCACCATGGACACCACCGCCTCCTGGGCGGTGCGCTCCAGGAAGACGAACTCCTTGACGAACAGGGCCACGCCGATGGGGATGAGCAGGATGCCGATGATGCGGATGAGCTTATCCAGGGAGGACATCATCTCGCTCTTGCCCACGGTGACATCCTTCTTGGCCTCCAGGGTGAGGCGGGCGGCGTAGGACTCCGCCCCCACCCGGTCCAGCCGGGCCCGGCAGCGGCCGGACACCACGAAGGCGCCGGAGAGCAGCTCGTCGCCGGGGGCCTTGGTGATGGCGTCGGCCTCGCCGGTGATGAGGGCCTCGTTGACCTGCACCTGGCCGGAGAGGACCGTCGCGTCGGCGGGGATCTGGTCGCCGGAGGCCAGCTCCGCCACATCGTCCCGCACCAGCTGGGCGGCGGGCACGGAGATCAGGTTCCCCTCCCGCACCACGTTGGCCCGGGGGGCGGCCAGCAGGTTGAGCTTGTCCACGGTCTGCTTGGAGCGGAGCTGCTGAACGATGCCAATGCCGGTATTGGCCACGGCGATGAGCAGAAAGAGCATGTCGTCGAAGGAGCCCACCGCCACCAGCAGGGCCGCCAGCACCACAAAGATGAAGTTGAAGAAGGTAAAGACGTTTTCGCGCACGATCTGCCCCACCGTCTTGGTGGGGGAGTCCACCGGGTCGTTTGCCCAGCCGTTCTGCTGCCGCTCTTTTACCTGGTGCAGGGTGAGCCCCTGCTCCGGATCGGGGCTGAGCCGGGACACCTCCCGCCGGGGCTGGGGGGCCGGGACCTGCGCGGCCGGCTGCTTTGTGTGCTTGCGTTTCATGCTTCCGCCTCTGATTTCCTCAAAATTCGGTCCGATACCTCTGTAGTATAGTGGATCCCGCCGGGTGGGACAAGTACGCCCCCTCAAAATTTACCGTTTTTTCACATCCGAAGCAGCCTGCTGGTCTACCCGGCCCTGTCCCCCGCTATACATGGAGAGAAGGAGGCGGCGCCTATGGAAACCAAACCGGACAAACAACAGACCGTCACCCGGCTGGCCCTGTGCGTGGTGGTTGCGGTGGCGCTCTACGCGGCGGCCGGGAAAGTCCCGCCCCTGGAGCCCTACCGTCCCTGGCTGGAGGAGCACAAGGTACAGGCCATCGCCATCACGGCGGCCATTCTGTTCGGGCTCTCCCTGCTCCTTTTCCCGCCGGAGGAGGGCGGGGCAGAGCCAGCGGCCCCGGAAGAGGGCCCCTGCGCCGGGTATGAAAGAACGGAGGACCTGCCGTAAGGGAGGTCCTCCGTTGACGTTGCGGCGCCGGAGCGGAGTTCAGCCCTGGAGCTCTACCGGAACAGCGGCAGCAGCGCCGCGCCAATGAGGCCCGCGTCGTTGCCCAGGGCCGCCCGTACCAGCCGGGTGCGGTGGAGGTTGTTGCGGGCATAGTCCTCCCGGTTGAGAATGTAGCGCACCGGGGCCATCAGGGTCTCCCCCTGGGCGGAGGGGCCGCCGCCGATGCAGATGACCTCCGGCTGGAAGATGTTGACCAGGCTGGCCACCCCGCAGCCCAGGTAGTCCACATACTCGTCGATGACCTTGCCCGCGGCGGGATCGCCCTGGGCGGCGGCGTCAAAGGGAGTGCGGCCGTTGACCCCCTCCAGGCTCCCCGCCAGCTCCCACAGCCTGGAGGTGCGGTCCTCCTCCATCGCCTGGCGGGTGCGCTTGATGAGGGCGGTGGCGGAGCAGTAGGCCTCGAAGCAGCCCCGGCGTCCGCAGGTGCACAGCCGCCCGCCGTGCTCAATGACAAAGTGGCCGATCTCCATGCCCGCGTAATTGAAGCCGGTGTAGAGCTTCCCGTTGAGGATTGCGCCGCCCCCTACGCCGGTGCCCAGGGTGACGGCCACCATGGACTGGCTGCCCTTGCCAGCGCCCGCGGCGTACTCCCCCAGGGCAGCGGCGTTGGCGTCGTTCTCCAGCAGGATCTCCTTGTCCAGCCGCGCCTTCATCAGGGCGGTGATGGGCACATTGGTGAAGTCCAGATTGGACCAGTATTTGATCACGCCGGTGTCCGGCTCAATGGCGCCGGGAGCGCCGATGCCCACCGATACCACCTCGTCCAGCGCCGTGCCGGCGGCCTCCGCCGCCCCGCGGGCGGCCGCGGCCATCTGGTCGGCCACCGCCTCCGCCCCTCTCGGGGTGGGCAGGCTCACCTTGCCCAGGATGGTCCCCTCGCTGTCCACCACGGCGGCGGCCACGTTGGTGCCGCCCAGATCAATTCCCAAATACTTCATAGCTTGCCCCTCCTGCGTGAAACGTATTCACATTATAATGCAGGACGGGCCGCCGCACAAGAGGCAAAACGGCGCTCAGGTGACAACTGTGCCCCGGGCGGTCTTAGGGAGCCGGGGGGACACCGCCACAGGCTGCCGGTTCCGGGTGCGCAGGTGCACCAGCAGCGTGACGCAGCCGCTGAGCAGCAGGAAGGAGTAGAAGCTGATGCCCCGGGAGACCAGCACCGCCGGGGTCACCAGTCCGGCGCCAAAGAAGAGCTTCATGGCTGCCACAAAGCCGCCCTCGGAGGCGCCCACCGCCCCGGGCAGGGGCAGGGAGGCCACCGCCAGGGTGACCAGGGCCTGGGTGCCGATGATGTCCAGCGCCCCGCTGCCGGTCAGGCCGAAAGCGTGGTACACCACCAGCGGGACGGAAAACAGGGCGGTGAGCTGGCAGAAGGTGAGGCCCAGCAGAGCAGGCACCAGGGCGGGGTTGCGCCTGACGCAGTCCGCCCCCCGGCGGTACTCCTCCATCTGCTTCTCCAGCTTCTCCCTGGCCTCCTCCGGGCGGCGGACCAGACGGACGCGCACCAGCAGGCTCAGTACGCCGCCAGTGAGCCTTCTGGCCGCATTGGGCAGGAACATGAGGCAGAGCATCCCCGCCGTCAGCGCGCCGTTGACCACCGCGCCGAACAGCAGGAGCAGGCCCAGCCCGCCCCCCAGGTTGGCCACCAGATCAAAGCGGAGCAGCGCCACCGCCAGGGCGTAGCCGATGACCACCACCTGATAACACACGGCGATGAGCATCATGTTGAGGGCCCCGTGGGCGGCGGGCACGCCGTCCCTGGACATGTAGTAGATCTGGGCGGGCTGTCCGCCGGTGGCCGACGGGGTGATGGAGCTGACATAGAAGCCCACGAAGGAGTAGCCCAGGCAGCGGCGGAGGGGGGCCCGGTGGCCCAGCCGTCCCAGGATCAGGTGGGAGCACGTGGCCTCACACCCCACGAAGGCCAGCATGAGAGCCAGCCCCAGCAGCAGCCAGCCGGGCCTGAGCTGGCCCAGGGTGTGGAGCAGCCGGGTGACGGGCTGGTCCCTGAACAGCAGCCAGCCGGTGAGGGCCATCAGCGCCGCGATCAGGCCGATCCCCACCAAGGACTTTTTCCGGTTCATCCGACGCGTACCCCCTTCTCGGCCTCCAGGCCCGCCAGCATGCGGTTGAGGCTCTCCTCCTCCAACTGTCCCTTCATGGCCCGCATGTTGCCCGCCATCCACTCCAGCGTCTCGTCGTCGTAGATCAGCGCGCGAATGGCGGACAGGCACTCCTCGGGCTCCTTGGCCGCTACGCGGCCAAGGCCCCGCTTCACCAGGAAGCGGGCGTTGTTCTTCTCCTGCTCCAGAAAGGGCTCCCACGCCAGGATGGGCAGCTCGGAGAAGATGGTCTCAAACAGGGTAATGCCGCCGGGCTTGGTGAGCACCAGATCCGCCCGGGCCATGTAGTCGTATACCCGGTCGGTGAAACCCAGCACCTCGATGTGGGCATACTTGCCCGCCAGGCGGTCGTAGAGCTTGCGGTTGTTGCCGGTGATAATGGTGGTGTGGACGCCGGGCAGGGCGTCCAGCGCCTCATAAAAGCTGTCCCGCTTGGGCAGCAGGCCCAGCCCGCCCCCCATGATGAGCAGGTTGCGCTCCCGGCCCGGGCGGCGGCGCACCGGCCGCTTGAACTCGCAGCGGACGGGGATGCCGGTGACGCAGATGATGTCCCGGTCTACCCCCTTGGCGGCCAGGCGGCTGCGGATGTCGTTGGAGCCCACCAGATAGCAGTCGGTGTATTTGTGAATCCACTCGGAATGGCTGGACAGGTCGGTGACGCAGGTGATGAGGGGCAGGGCGCTCCCCGTCTCCCCCTTCCAGCGGGACACCATCCGGGCGCAGAGGGGGTGGGTGGCGATCACCGCGTCGGGCCGCCGGGCAGCGACAAGCTCCTCCAGTTTGTCCAGGAACAAAGTCTCAAACAGGGGGCGGGCGTCGGCGGGCAGATCCTGGGTCAGCTTGTAGTAGAGGTTGAACAGCCCGCTGCCCCGGGTCACCAGCAGGTTGAAGCACTTATACATGGCCTCGGAGGCGTTGGGCATGGCCTCCGCCACGAAGTCCAGCACCTCCACCTCCGCCCCGGGGAACGCCCGCAGCAGTTGCTGGCGCAGGGACTGGGAGGCCGACCAGTGGCCCATGCCGAATTTTCCGGTGAGAATCAGAATATTCACGGTGTTCCCTCCTTTACACATACCAGTATAAAGGAGGATTCTTTAGAAAACCTCGCTTGAATTCTTAAAAAGCCATTAAGAATTTCTAACAAAGAGCTCCAACGGGCCCTGAGGGGTTGGGCAGCAGGCCGCCGCCCGCCAGGTTTCGCCGGAAAAGGCGGAAAAGGCCAGCCCGTCCAGCTCTCCCGTCTCCCCCGGCCGGAGGAGAGGAACGGCAATGTCCCGCGGGGGCCGCCGCAGACCCTCCCCGGTGCATTTGACCCTGGCCTCCTTCAACGTCCAGAGGGTGTAAAACGCCCCCCAGTCCCCGCCCTGCCGCTCCAGCCAGGCGGATTCCGTCTCCGAGCACACATACCGCTCCAGCCCGGGGCGGCGGGGACGCAGCACCTCCACGTCCACCCCCAGGGGGGCCTCCCCCGCGCCGCAGAGGGCCAGGCCCCCGCTGTGGCTCACATTGAAGTGCAGCTCCGGCTCCCCCGGAAAGTAAGGCTTGCCGTCCGCCCCCCGCGCCATCGCCGGGAGAACCCCCAGTCCGTACTCCGCCCGCAGAAGCTCCCCCAGCAGGGCATAGGCGTCCCCTTCCCCCAGCCAGAGCACCATGTCCACCGCCTCCTTTTTTCCTAGGATACCACAAAACGGGGCCATTTGGTAGGGGCGGAGCGATGTAGGCAGAAGGGGAATGGCCCCGCAGGGCAAGAGAAGCCGCCCTGGGGCGTCGCCCTCTACGGACTTCCAGGGGCGGCGAACGAGTGTGTGCCTGTGCCGGAAACGTAGGGGCGGGTGCCCACACCCGCCCGTATTCGACAAGGCCGCGCACACCACCCGGCGCGAAGGGGCGGGCGGCCACAAGGGCCGCCCCTACGGGCAGGCTTACCCTCCTCCGGCATTGTAGGGGCGGGGTTTATCCCCGCCCGCAATCGGCAGAGCCGCGCACACCACCCGGCGCGAAGGGGCGGGCGGCCACAAGGGCCGCCCCTGCGGGCAGGCTTACCCTCCTCCGGCATTGTAGGGGGGGTATCCCCGCCCGCTAGGGCCGCTCAAAGGTACCCAGAAACAGCGGTACGCCCCGCTCCAAATCTACCACGGCGTAGCAGAAGGGCCGGTCGAGCACCAGCTCCCGGTAGTCTGTGGGCGCGGCCGCGCCGTCTACCCCCACCACGGTAGCCGCCGCGGCCTCGGTGCCCTTCTCGTTGACCTCGATGCGGGCCTTGTGGACGACGGAACTGACGTACAGCGGCCCGTCCGGCGCGGTGCCCAGGGCGGAAAAGTTGGCCCGGCCGGAATCGAAGGCGGTCTCCAGCCCCATGGCGGCCAGGGCGTCGGACAGCTCTCCGCCCCACTCCGCCTCGAACTTGGGCAGCCGGAGAAGCACCCGTTCCTCCTCCGCGGCCGCCAGCAGGGCGGGCAGGGTATCCCCGTCCAGCGTCTCCAGCCAGGCGTCCAGCTCCCCGTCGGGGAGCACGGCCAGGAAGCCCAGCCGCCCGTCGTCATAGGGGAGCACCACCCCGGCGGCCCCCTCCGCGGCGAAGTATTGCTCGGCGCGCAGGCCGTTGGAGAGGAAATCCGTCTCGGCTTCGCTCCCGTCGGCGGCGGTAAAGTCCCCGGGACGGGTGTCCAGCGGATCAAATTCACTGGCCCAGGCGTTTTTCAGGTAGAGGGCGTTGACCAGCAGCAGGACGGTCTCGGGGGCGGGCGTCTCGGCCAGCACCTCCGGGATCAGCCCGCGGGTGACCTCCCCCACCCAGTTATTCACCGCCCGGCGGGCCCCGTCGGTGTCCAGATCGGCCTGATAGAGCTGTGCCCCATAGAACGCCGTACACCGGGAGAGGAATAATTCGTTGGCCTCCAGCCGCCCGTCCAGCCACAGGCTGTCGGCGATGGAGCACTCCGTGGAGCCCCCCAGGGCGGCGTAATCAGCCAGCAGAGAGGCGGCGTTGGCGTTGAGGGCCTCCACGTCCGCCCCCAGCAGGGCCTCGAACTCCGCTAGGGTGTCCTCCGCAGCTCCGTTGGTCGTCATGGACAGGGCCAGGGCCACAGACAGCGGGGAGAGCAGGGTGTTCTCCCCCGGTTCGCGGGCCGCCCGCAGCAGCTCCGCCCCCAGGCTGCCGATGGCGGCGTCCGCCGCCGGGTCGGCCTCCGGGGGCGCGGGGGCGCCCGCCTCGAACTGCCGGGATAGGTCGGTCACCCCCGCCGGGGCGGCGCACCCGGCCAGCAGGGCCGGCACAAGGCACAGGGCCAGCAGCTTTCGTTTCTTCATGGAACACCCTCCTTTTATAATATGGTTTGCTTTTTAGACGGGTTCTGGGGTAAAATGTTCCGGGGTCTTAAACGCTTTTTAAAGATTTTCCCCCTCGCCCCTTAAACTTCGCCTGCTATACTGACTTTACAATCTGAGGTGACTGTATGAATACCATCCTGATCTGCGACGACGACAAGGACATCGTCTCGGCCCTGGACATCTACCTGACCAGCGAGGGCTATGCCACCGTGAAGGCCTACGACGGGCTGGAATGCCTGCGCCTGGCGGAGAGCGAGCCGGTGGATCTGATCCTGCTGGACGTGATGATGCCCGGCCTGGACGGCATCCGCACCACGGCCAAGCTGCGGGAGAGCTGCAATGTGCCCATCATCCTGCTGACCGCCAAGAGCGAGGACAGCGACAAGATCCTGGGGCTGAACATCGGGGCGGACGACTACATCACCAAGCCCTTCAATCCCATCGAGGTCATCGCACGGGTCAAGAGCCAGCTCCGGCGCTACACCAGCCTGGGCGGCAAGCAGGGCGGCGGGGAGGCCAATCCCGCCCTGCTCACCAACGGCGGCATCGCGCTGGATGACGGGGCCAAATCGGTCACCGTGGACGGGGAGGGGGTCAGCCTCACCCCCATCGAGTACAACATCCTTCTCCTGCTGATGAAGAACCCCGGCCGGGTGTTCTCCACCAGCCAGATCTATGAGCTGGTGTGGAACGACCCCTCTCTCGGCTCGGAAAACACGGTGGCGGTCCACATCCGCCACCTGCGGGAGAAGCTGGAGATCGACCCGGCCAACCCCCGGTACATCAAGGTGGTCTGGGGGCTGGGGTACAAGATGGAAAAGGTCTAGGGGGCGCTCGCTCCGGCCGCACCCCGCCCATATTCCAGGAGGTAATGCCATGAAACGATTCCGAACCAGTCTGGCGGCCAAGACGGCCGCCGTCCTTCTGGCCCTGGCCGTGGGCGCCGGCGGCTTCTGGTCCACTGTCTTTATCCTCTACCAGTGGGATACCCTGTGGCTGGGCAGCGGGTATTACGACAGCAACGACTATTACTCCGACCTGTATAACCGCTCCAGCCAGGTTTGGGAGCTGGCCCGGCTGCTCCAGAACCAGGAGTGGAACGGCGCCCTGCCCTACCTGGACCAGCGGCGGCTGGACATGCTGGAGGAGGCCCTCTCCCCGGAGCGGACCAACTTCCGCTTTGCCATCCGACGCAACGACACCGGCACCCTCGTCTACTCCAACCTGGAGGGGGCGGCCTCCCTGGACGAGAGCGTTCACGCCGTGGAGCAGGAGGAGCTCTCCCTCACCCAGAACGGGGCCGCCCGCGAGCAGGATTATGTGGTCTGGAACGGGAAGGAGCAGTACTACCTCCTCTATATCGCCCTTCCCGACGCCGCTGGCACCAAGCAGCTCGTCACCCCGGAGGATGCCGGGCTCGCCGCCCAATACGGCTACACCTTTGACGGCTATGAGTGGGCATATGACGAGATGCGGGACAGCCGGGTGACCACCTCCGTGCTGGCCCTGGAATACGGCGCAACCGACCCGCTCACCGTCCAGGACGAGTTCTGGGACAGCTACCAGGACTACCAGCAGTACGCCAGCTACCTCCCCGCCCTGGCGGTGCTGGCCCTGGTGCTGGACATCGCAGGGATACTCCTGCTGGTGTTTCTGCTCCGGGCTGCCGGCTGGCGGAAGGAGGAGAGCCGCCCGAGGTGCAACTGGTTCGACCGCATCCCGCTGGATCTGCTGGCCTTCGGCGCGTTTTGGGCCATCGCCCTCCTTCTCAACGCGGGGGACGCGATCGCCTTCGGCCTCAACGTATCCCAACTGGCCACCGACCTGCTGGTCGGCATGTGTGTCATCACCGTAGCCATTCTGGGCTGTGTCCTGGCCTTCTGCCTTACCGTGGCCACCCGCATCAAGACCCGCACCCTGTGGAGCAATACCCTCATCTGTATGCTGTGCAAGCTGATCGCCCGGGGCTGCCGGGCGGCGGCCCGGAGCTGGCCCATGACGGGCCGGGTGGTGGTGCTCTTTCTGCTCTACCTGGCCGGCACCCTGCTCACCACGCTGACCATCTTCCTCATCCCCGTGTTTCAGGGCTTTGTGCTCTACTGCCTCTGCCGCTGGACCATCCAATGGAAGCGGGTGCGGGAGGGCACCGGCCGCATCGTGGGGGGCGACCCGGACTTCAAGATCGACACCCACAAAATGTACAGTGACCTGGCCCGGCACGCCGGGCAGCTCAACGATTTGGGCGCCGCCATCGGAAATGCCGTGGACGAGCGCATCCAGAGCGAGCGCTTCAAGGCCGAGCTGATCACCAACGTCTCCCACGATCTCAAGACCCCTCTGACCAGCATCATCAACTATGTGGATTTGCTGAAAAAGCAGGACATCGACAATCCCAAGGCCCAGGAATATATCGAGGTGCTGGACCGCAAGAGCCAGCGCCTCAAGAAGCTGACGGAGGATCTGGTGGAGGCGTCCAAGGCGTCCACCGGAAGCCTGTCGGTGCACCTGGACCGGCTGGGCATGGTGCAGCTCGTCCAGCAGGCCCTGGGGGAGTTTGAGGAGAAATTTGCCCAGAGCCGCCTCACCGTGGTGCCCGCCTTCCCGGAGGAGGAGTGCTCCATCCTGGCCGACGGCCGCCACCTGTGGCGGGTCATCGACAACCTGCTCTCCAACTGCAACAAGTACGCCCTGGAGGGCACCCGCATCTATGTGGAGGTGTGCCGCTGGGAGGGCAAGGTGGTCCTGTCCATCAAGAACATCTCCCGCCAGCCCCTCAACATCCCCGCCGAGCGGCTCATGGAGCGGTTCGTCCGGGGGGAGGAGTCCCGCACCACCGAGGGCTCCGGCCTGGGCCTGTCCATCGCCCGCAGCCTCACTGAGCTCCAGGGCGGCGCCTTCCGTCTGGACATCGACGGCGATCTCTTCAAGGCCGTGGTCTCCTTCCCGGAGGCCGCCGGACCGGAGCTGCCCGCGAACACATAGGAGGCGGGCGGGGATAAACCCCGCCCCTACCAGTTTGTAGGGGCGGCCCTTGTGGCCGCCCGCCGTCCCCCAATGCAAACAACGAGAGGCCAGCCCCGAAGGGCTGGCCTCTCGTTTGCTTCTGCAATTAGTCGGTCACGAAGGGCAGCAGCGCGATCTGACGGGCGCGCTTGATGGCCTCAGTGAGCTGACGCTGGTGCATGGCGCAGGTGCCGGTGGTGCGGCGGGGCAGGATCTTGCTCCGCTCAGACAGGAACCGGCGCAGCTTGACCGCGTCCTTGTAGTCGATGTGCTCCACCTTGTCCACACAGAAGGTGCAGACCTTGCGGCGCTTGCGGCCGCGGGGGCGCTCTCTATCCATAGCCATAACAGGGAACCTCCTTTTTCACGGGCCTTCAGCCCGTCTTGTTTTATTGCTGCGCACCGACTGTCGTGCGCAAAATGTGTTAGAAGGGCAGCTCCCCGTCGTCGTCAGAGAGCTCGGCGAACTGATCGCCGCCGCCCATGGGGGCGGAGTAGCCGCCGCTGGGCGCGGCGGGAGGCGGCGCGTAGCCGCCGGCCGGAGCGCCGAACCCGCCGGAGGGCGCGGCATAGCCGCCCGCCTCCGCGTCCCGCTTGGAGTCGCCGAAGTACACGTTGTCGGCGATCACCTCCGCGGTGCGGCGCTTGTTGCCGTCCCGGTCGGTCCAGTCCCGGAGCTGGAGCCGGCCCTCCACCACGGCCATACGGCCCTTAGTGAAGAAACGGGAGACAAATTCGGCGGTCTGACGCCAGGCCACGATGTCGATGAAGTCCGTGGACTTCTCGCCGGTGGTCTTGTCCTTGAAGTCCCGGTCCACCGCCAGGGAGAAGGAGGCCACGGGGGTCCCCGTCTGGGTGTGGCGCAGCTCGGGATCACGGGTCAGACGGCCCATGAGAATAATCCGGTTCAGCATGTCTGCCGCTCCCTTCTTACTTCTCGTCCTTGCAGACGATCAGGGAACGCATCACGCCGTCGGTGATCCGCAGGATACGATCCAGCTCACGGGGGAACTCGGGCTTAGCGTTGAAGGTCATCAGCACGTAGTAGCCCTCGGTCAGGTCGTTGATGGGATAGGCCAGGTGGCGCTTGCCCCACTCCTCAACCTCAGCCAGGGTGCCGTTCTGCTCCACCAGGGTCTTGAACTTGGCCACCATGGCAGCGGTGGCCTCCTCATCCAGGTTGGGATTGAGGATAAAGACCACCTCGTAGTTTCCGCTCAGTTTTGCCATTTTCTTTGCACCTCCTTATGGACGTATGGCCCCCGCCCTTGTGCGGGGGCAAGGATGGCCTGTTTTGAAACAAGCTATATTATTATATAGGAATCAGCGAAAAAGTCAAGCCTTTCCAAAAAAATAATATTTTTTTGCTGTAGGACTACAATACATATTGGACATCTGAA
>NZ_JH417739.1:10109-24316 GCF_000239295.1 Flavonifractor plautii ATCC 29863 | reverse complement strand
ACCATTTTGCGAAAATTCCTTGACACTACCCTTTTCTGCGTACTTAGTCAGAAGTATAAAAGAGGTGCTATTGATGGTCTTCTTTCAAGAAAACTACACTTCCAGACAACATCATCTTGGAGGGAGATGAAAATATCTGAGCTGTTTTCGCCTATCAGCGAAAAGGGGTATGATAATCTCACAGTTCTCACTATTGTACAAGGTGTTGGAACGCAACCCCGTGAGAGTGTGGAACGCAGGATTTCCTATGACAAATCAAACACAAACACTTATAAGAGGGTATTGGAAAACGATTTTATACTTCATTTACGCTCTTTTGAGGGAGGCTTAGAAATAGCGAATAGTGAAGGAATTGTGAGTCCGGCATATACCATACTTAGAGCTAAAGAACAGATTATACCTTTGTTTTACTATGCCTATTTCCGATCCTATTGGTTCATAAGCAATAAGCTTAGAATTGCAGTTGAGGGTATAAGAGATGGCAAGTCAATCAATATGGAAACTTTTTGGAACATAGTCGTTCCATATCCTCCTATCGAAGAGCAGAAGCATATTGCTGAATATCTGCTTTGTTTGGACACTAAACTAAAGAAGGCAGAGGCAATATTAGATCGGCTCAAGGCGATTAAAAATGGATTTTCACAGCAGCTCTTTATATAAAGAGCTGCTGCATAAGTCCCATTCTCACGCTCATAATCTTATCCAACAATCTTTCTTGAGAAGACAATGCAAAATCGAGTTTTGAGAAAAAGCTGGCAATTTTCTTCTGTTCATGTAAGGGTGGCAGAAAAACCGTTTGATTGAGAACCGTCCCACGATCTATGCCTTCAATTAGCCCTGTAGCATTCTGCTTGATTTTATCCGACAAGAAAACTGTCAGGTAGTAGCAGAAGTCACTTGTCATTTTTTCATTGGGACGCAAGGACATAAACTGTCTTGCTATATGTACTTTTTCTTGCGATAACTTCACCACAGCTCCCGAACCAGAGCCTTTACAAACGAGTAGCGTGTCACCTCTGTACGCATAACATCGGGGTGTCTGCGTCCATCTACTTACCACTGTTTCTCCATTAACAATACAACTGGCTCCTGTCATATACGGAATACCTAATCCTTGATCATTGTATTCAGCAGGGGCAAAGTCTTGTCCAGATTGCAGCGAGATGAGATCTCTCATTGTATATTCATCCCATTTCTGAGATTCACTCACAAAAGAAGCTTGTTGATTAAATACCGCTTTTAGCGCACCTCTTTTATACTTCTTGAGGGAGTCCACCAGCACAGTCTGTTTCTCTATTCTTTTCGTCAGCACAGAAAATAGCTCTGCTATTTTAGCTTGTTCGCTTGGAGAGCAGTACGGAAGACCGAGCCACTTGAAGGCATCGTAACTTATTTGTCTTCCGTCTCTGATACCTTCCACTGATTTTGAGAGAACATGGTTTACGAACTCGTCTGTGTGAAAATATGCTTCATAAAATCGGCTTGAATGTGGTTTCTTTCCACGGAGTATCGTGTACGCAGGGCTTACAATCCCGTTTTCGTTTGCCATTTCCAAACCGCCTTCAAAGGAGCGCAGATGAATAATAAAATCGCCTTTCTGAACCATTTTGTAATTCGACAATGAAGCGTCATCATAGTGTATATTGCGTCCGGCTTGTTCTCTGGGTAGCGTTCCCTTGCCTTGAACTATGGTAAGGACGGTTTCATCGGGATGGTTTTTATCTGTCACATTCTGGAACAATTCCTCCGCTGTGCATATCTCCCACGGCTCGTCAAAGCCCGGAAAGCGAAGTTTCGGACGCTTTTCGAGACCGTTACTTGAGGATACATTTGCCATAATTATTTGCCCTCCACTTCAAACGGGAAATCAAGTCCCAGTTCGTCAAAAAACGGTTTCAGCTCTGCATCAATGTCCTTGATTTCACTTTGCAGCTTGCGGATTTCCGCAGCTACTTCGTTCAGGTCAATTTCTTCTTCCGGCTCAAAGGTATCAACATATCGAGGAATATTGAGGTTGAAACCGTTCTCTTCAATCTCCTGCATGGTTGCAACATGAGCATACTTGTCCGCATCTTCACGGCGCTCATAGGTCTCGACGATCTTATCAATGTCGCACTCACGGAGAATATTCTGGTTCTTGCCAGCTTCAAAATCATTGGAAGCATCAATGAACAGAATGTTGTCGGAATTGCCGTTGCGCTCTCTCTTGAGAACAAGGACACACACCGGAATGCCTGTGCCGAAGAAGAGATTGGCAGGGAGACCGATCACGGCATCCAGCACATTCAACTTCTGGATAAGGTGTTTGCGGATCACTTCTTCCGCAGCACCACGGAACAGAACGCCATGAGGAAGCAGCACAACAGCTCGTCCGTCCTCGTCCATGTGATGTACCATATGCTGCACAAAAGCAAAGTCAGCCTTGCTTTTCGGGGCAAGCTTGCCGTATTCGTTGAACCGGGGATCTTCCATGAAGCTCAAATCGCCAGACCACTTTGCAGAATACGGAGGATTGGCAACCTGAACACGGAACTTCATGTCACCGAAGTAGTCATGCTCCAAAGTGTCACCGTTGTAGATATTGAAATTGCGGTAAGGAATGCCACGGAGGATCATATTCATTCGGGCAAGGTTGTAGGTTGTGGAAGTAAGCTCCTGACCATAGTAGTTGCGCACATTTGCATAGTTTTTGAGGCGCAGCAGGAGAGAGCCAGAACCGCAAGTGGGATCGGCTGCGTCCTTGACATCCGTTAGTCCAAGACAAGCCAAACGGCACAGCAGCTCGGCAGGACCTGAAGGAGTGTAGAACTCGCCAGCCTTCTTACCGGCTGTTGCAGCGAATTGCCCGATCAGATACTCATAGGCATTGCCAAGAACATCAATCTTTGTGTCTTCTACTCCGAAGTTGATTTCGTCCAGAGAGGCAATGATTTTTGCCATGACAGCACTTCTGTCTTTGACGGTATGCCCCAGTTTCGTAGAGTCGAGCTGCATATCAGAGAACAACCCGTCGAAGTCCTCTTGAGAATCGTTGCCAAGAGTAGACTCCATAAGGGCGTTGATTGCTTTCTGCAAGAACTCAATGTCGAAAGAACGGTTTTCAACCATCTTGACCATCTTGCGGAACAGGAATTGCGGTTCTATGATAAAGCCCAGATCACGCAGAGCCTCTTCTACAACGGCTTCCTTGTATTCCTCATCAGCCCATGCGTCTTCATAGCTGATGCCATCGTCTTTCAGAAGATTCGCCATGTACTTCTCTGTACGGTCAGACAGATAGTAGTAGAAAATCATGCCCAAGATGTAGTTCTTAAACTCATACGCCTCCATATTACCCCGGAGCGCGTTTGCCATCGCCCAAAGTTTATTGCAAAGCTCCTTCTGGTGCGCCTGAATACTGTTGTCCATTTTACATTCTCCTTATTGAAATTTTTCGGTGTGCTGCCGGATAAAGTCTACAATTCTGTTCACCAGAGAGCGTTTTTTCAGCAGCGGCATTGGTTTTTCGATACGGTCACGAATATTACCGGCATCCATTGTGCCGGAAAACTCATATTCCGAGATGAAGTCGGTTAGCATAGTTGGATCAATTTCTTCTGTATGAGCAAAGGCGACAATTTCTTCACGCTTTGCCTCATTTTCAAAGTCATTGTAGGCAGCATCGATCTCATCTGCGCTTTCCAGCCCCACAACAACACGATCCAAAAAGGCTTGCAGAATCTCCACCTTGCGGAGCAACTGGGGATTATCAGTTCTCCCCAGTTCTTCCTTGATATGCTTAATATCATAATCCTTCTGTTTGGCATCATCGAAGTGAATGTTGCGGATAAGGTTCATGATATAAGCAACATTGATTCGGTCACTTTCCATCAGCTCAATGCAGAAATCCACATCGTTCAGGACGGAAACAACTTCACGCTCTTTCTTTTGCTTTGCGTAAAGCATTAGATACTTGCTCTTATAGTCTTGATATTCCTGCTCGCTCATGATGAGAGAGTCTTGGTCGAAGCTGAACTCAATGAAAGTTTGAAGTGATTGCAAATATTTGGTCAGCTCACGGAATGTCTCAACGAAAAGCTTCTGGTCATCCTCGTTCTGCATGGTGTCAATATCTGCTGGAGTCTGAGCAATTTCTTTCAAGCGAGTAACCATTTCATTGTACTTCTCGACGAAATAGGGATAGTCGGGAACAACAATGCCAGAAGTATCGTGGCTCTGAGAAAATAGGGTAAGAGCGTCATCTGTCCTCTTTTTCAGATTACGGTAGCAGATGATAATACCAAAGGGTTTCGTTTCCTTTTCAACACGGTTGGTCCGTGAGTAGGCTTGCAGTAGGTCATGATATTTCAAATCTTTGTCCACATAGAGGACGGACAGCTGCTTGCTGTCAAAGCCGGTCAGGAACATATTTACTACAAGAAGGATGTCAAGGGACTTGGTTTTCTTTCCCTTTACACGGTCTGAAATATCCTTGTGATAGGCAGAGAAGGTGTCCGTCGAGAAATTGGTGCTGTACATCTCGTTATAGTCTTTGATGATCCGTTCCAGAGCGTCCCGACTATGCTCATCTTTACCTTCTGCTTCTTCGTTCTGTCCATAGGAGAAGATACCGCTGATGTTCAGGTCATGATTGATTTTCTTGAAGATGTCATAGTATTTGACCAGAGCTTCAATCGAAGAGACAGCAAAGATGGCGGTGTATTGACCGTTTCTTGTCTTCGCTTTATGGTTTTGGACAATGTGGTTTGCAATCATCGACATCCGTTCCTCGGACATATAGAGTTCGCCTACATCAATCCCATCTGCCATTGTGGGATCGTCCCAGTCGAAATCACCCTCCATCGTCTTGATGTACTCAATATGGAAGCCAAGAACATTGTTGTCGAAGATAGCATCCTTGATGAGATAGTTATGTACGCATTCTCCGAAGAGCATTTCTGTGGTCTGTGTGATTTTTCCCTCCGTCTTTCCGTTGACCTCAAAACGAGGTGTGCCGGTAAAGCCGAAGAATTGTGCCTTCTGGAAATGCCGAACAATGTCCTTGTGCATATCACCAAACTGACTGCGGTGACACTCGTCAATGATGAAGACAACTTTCTCGTCCTTATAGGCATCCATAACTTTTGCGTATTGAGGACGCTTCACGGCATTCGCCATCTTCTGCATCGTTGTGACAATGAGCTGCCGGTTTTTGTCCTGCATCTGTTTTACAAGGACATCAGTTTTATCAGTAGCATCAACAGAACCGGCTTCAAATTTGTTGAACTCTTCTGTGGTTTGGGAGTCCAAGTCCTTCCGGTCAACAAGGAAGATAACCTTTTTGATATTGGGGTTGGCTGCGAGGATTTGTGCCGTCTTAAAAGATGTCAGCGTCTTTCCTGCGCCGGTTGTATGCCAAACATAGGCGTTGCGGTTTGTGAGCGTGGCTTGCCGGACAAGAGCCTCTACCGCATACACCTGATAGGGACGCATCACCATGAGCAGCTTGTCCGTGTCATTCAAGATGGTGTATCTCGTCAGCATCTTGATAATATGGTCTCTGGCAAGGAAGGAGATAGAGAACTCTTTCAGATTGGTGATACGCACATTGTTGAAGTCCGTCCAAAAGAAGGCAAGACTGTGAAGCATATCTCTGTCGGAGTTGGCAAAGTATTTTGTATCAACGCCATTGGACACAACGAAAAGCTGAATGAAGTGGTACAGTCCATTGTAAGAATGCTTTTTATAGCGCATCACTTGGTTGACAGCTTCTCGAATATCTATGCCACGCCGCTTCAACTCCACTTGAATGAGAGGAAGCCCATTGACAAGGATCGTCACATCATAACGATTGACATACTTCCCAACAACGGTTGTCTGGTTTGTTACTTGAAAAATGTTCTTTGTGTGGTCGGCATCGAAGAAGGAGAGGTACACTTTCGTTCCGTCCTCACGCTCCAGCACGAACTTATCTCTAAGTATTTTTGCGCTCTGGAAAACAGATTTTCCAAGCATAATGTTGAACACTCGCTCCCATTCCTTAGATGTCAAAGGGTGGTCGAGTTTCGCAGCATTGAAGGCTGCAAACTGTATTTTGAAGTTCTCTACCAGAGCGTCATAGTTTGGTATAGAGACGCTGGTGTAGCCCTGCTTATTGAGCTGTTCTATGAACTGCTGTTCAAGGGCTGCTTCACTTTGGTATGCCATATCTTCATCTCCTATACTTGAGGATTTTTTATAAAAAAGATTGCTTTTTAAGAAAGCCCGTTTTTTATTTTCAGACTTATTCGTCAACAAATTCCATGATGTCATCTATTGTGCAATTTAATGCCATGCAGATTTTTCCTAAGACATCCGTAGTTACATTGTCGCCATGATTTAATTTATTGATAGTATAATGACTAATCCCGGCGGCCTTTTCTAAATCTCTTTTTTTCATATCTTGATCAATCAGTATTTTCCAAAGCTTTTTGTAGCTTACCTTCATTCCTATGCCTCCATTCAAGGAAAATCACAACTACTCACAGTATAGCATTGTTTTGTCAAAAACTCAAACATTGTGTTTGTTATCGCTGTAATATAATTCGAAAAAGTGACTGCGTATTCAAAAATAAATTTCCCCTGACCAAACTTGGCTCATCTGATGATAAGCTTGCTTATTGCTCCGGTACACATGAAAATCTATATAGTTCACAGTATTGATTTCCCTGCGGTGCAGTCGATGGAAATCAGTATCCCATCATCCAGGCGCAGCTCCACGCAGGCGGTGTCCAGGTTGAACTCACAGGACAAAATCTTTCTCATAGTCGTTATCTCCTGATGCTTAAATTTCGGTTGATTTTCCGCAGAGGCACAAGGTCTGTTTCGTTAATTTTAGAATCTGGCAAGCAATGCGTGTGGCTATCCACACACAAATCCGGCAAGCAATGCGAGTGTTAATACACACTCACATTTCCTGCCGTCTGCTTGTTGAGGGCAGCGCCCCCAAGCCCCTCTTGAACACAGAATTTCATTCTGTGGCTGCGCGTTCTGCGAACGCTTTCAAAGGGTACGCCAAAGCGCCGTTCCCTTTCAGATGCCCTGGAACAAATCGTTCCCCCCTTATTGCCTGATGGCTGCCGTAAAACACAGTAGCCCTCGATAGATGTGTGGGCAAAATGCCTACCTATCGTTCTCTTTTACTCCGCATCCTGTGTTCTGCTTTTTTGCATGGTGTGTCGTGAAACGCGACATACTATGGTGATTTTGGGGCACCCTAAAATGGGGTACCTTTTGGGATAATGGGGTGGCAAAACACCACCTCATCCGAGATACTTTTTAGCGGAATTTCTTTGCCCAAACTGCCGTCAGCCATTCCTTTTGCCAGGAAAAAACAGGAGCGTGCCACGCTCCTGTTCTTACAAATATAGAGAAAACTTTTGTGCTAATCTCATCGGTGAAATTAGTCTAAACGGAAGCTTATCTTACCATCGAAAATCCGGGAACACTTCACGCTTATCCAGGTATGCCTGCCGAGCCTGCTCCCGTTCTTCTGCGGTGGGCGCAGTCTTATATTTTGCATATAGTTCATGCCGCACCATCGCATCCAACTTTTGCTCTAACCCCTGATGAATTTCCTCCGCATAATCATCGTCATAGGCCAGATGATACTCCACCAAAGCTACAAAAAGGTCATAGGAAATTTGTACACTTTTCATATTCATTTCCTTTCCGCGACGGTTGCGACGATAGCGACGGTGTTTTTGACGGTATCATTTTCACCGTCGCGACCGTCGCTATCGTCGCGCCCCTTATTCTTCGATTACTTCACAGGCGGTTGGCTCTACCAGCATATAGGTCAATTTCACTTGACGACCGGAATGTTTGGCCTTATTTTCATAGCCAACATGATATTCCTCCAGAAGCCTGCCTGCCTTGACATTCAGGTACTTGGTAAGGGCATTGGAAGCCATTCCCGTTTGGATGGCTTCAGCCAGTTCGGATGGAGAGCCGATCCATTCCCGGCACTCAAGGGAAACCAACTTTGAAACCGCATTCAGCACTGGGTCCGGCGGTTCTTTATACAGCTCGTTTTCCATGCGTTCCAGATTCCAAATCTGGGTCTGCGGGTCCTTCTTCAAGTAGAGGATCTGATCCGGCTGATCCCGCCCCACCACCTTGATGGTGGCGTCCAACTCCGTGCGTTTTTTCTTCTGCATCAGCAGAGAACCATCCGCACAGCCCAGCAGCCCAGTGGTGCCGGAAATCGTCTCAAAGGAATCGTCTGCCTGCTGCTTCCGGGTGTGGTGGACGGTCAGAACACAGATCCCATGCTGATCAGCAAACTGCTTGATTCTGCCGATGATCTCATAGTCGCTGGCATAACTGTACGCTTCACCGCCTACCTCACGGATCTTCTGCATGGTGTCAATGATGATGAGATTGGTGTCCGGGTGCTCCTGCACGAAATTCTTCAGCTGTTCATCCAACCCATTCCCAATCTTTCCGGCGGCGGTGGCGAAGTGGAGGTTGGGGGTATCGTTCACGCCGTACATCATAAACATCCGGCTCTGGATACGCTGAAAATCATCTTCCAGCGCAAGGTAAAGCACCGTCCCCTGATGGACCTTGTAACCCCACAAGTCCCGCCCGGTACTGACATGGTAGGCAATCTGAGCCACCAAGAAGGACTTGCCGATTTTGGGCGCTCCGGCAAGGATATATGCCCCTGCGTAAAGCAGGCCTTCCACCACCGGAGGCCTACTCTTATAGGTGGTTTGGAACAGCTCTGTCATTGTGAGTGTATGCAGGTATCGAGGGTCTGTCATACGCTGTATCTTGCGGTACATTTCTTCCAGACTGTCCTGGGAATTTACAATTTCATCGTTGCTTTTTTGTCCGGAAGTGGGTATACTATTTTCAGAGTTTTTTGAGATTGACTGCCCATCATCTGCGCCAACAGATGAACCCTGGGCGGTCATTTTCTTTTTCTCATCGATCATAGGCGAATTCCTCCTGCATCCCGTTCATAATGGTTGTAATCATTTGGATCGTGTCCAGCAGCTCGTCGCTCACGCCCTGTCCGGCTTCGATTCGGCGCAGCTCGTCCAGCACGGCAGACAACTGATCCCGCAGGGCTTTGTAAACCTTTGGGTTGCCCTGCACCACCACATCTCGTTCCAATAGCCGACGAATAATGTAATCCTGCTTGGTCAGGCCGGTGAGTTTCACCAGGGTTTCCAGTTGGAGATCCTCTTCCGCCGACACTCGGAAAGCTACCGTCTTGTTTCTCCAGCGGTTGTGGTTGTCATAGTTCTTCTTAGACATTTTCTTACACTCCCTTCTCATTTTTCAGCAAATCCAACTTGTCAGCCATTTCCACCTGTCGGGTGGGGAACAGGTGAGCGTATCGGTAGGTGATGTCGATACTCTCATGTCCCACACGCTCTGCAATAGCCAAGGCAGTAAAGCCCATGTCGATCAACAAACTGATGTGGCTATGCCTCAAATCGTGTATGCGAATGCGTTTTACCCCAGTTTGCTTACAGCCACGGTCCATTTCTCGGTGGAGATAGCTTTTGCTGATGGGAAACATCCGACTGTCCGGCTCCACTCCATAGAGCTGCTTGAGGTAGTCCTGGAGTTCATCACAGAGAAACTGCGGCATCTGGATCACGCGGTTACTCTTGGGTGTTTTAGGCGTAGTGATCACATCCTGCTTATTGAGCCGCTGGTAAGACTTATTGATGGTGACGGTGCGCTTTTCAAAGTCAAAATCTTCCGGGGTCAGGGCCAGCAGCTCTCCCTCACGGACACCGCACCAGTACAATACCTCAAAGGCGTAGAAGGACAACGGCTTGTCCATCATAGCTTCGGAAAATCTGGTGTACTCCTCTCGGGTCCAGAACAGCATCTCCTTTCGTTCCTCCGCTCCCATGTTTCCTGCCTGCCGGGCTGGGTTGAGGTTCAGGCCATAAAACCGGGCAGCATGGTTGAAAATGGCACTAAGTTGATTGTGAACTGTCTTCAGGTAAGTTTTCGACAGAGGTTTGCCGTGGCAGTCCCTCAACTCCCGGATTTCATTTTGCCAACGGATAATGTCCTTTGCCGTGATCTCCGAAAGTTTTCGATTTGCAAAATAGGGGAGGATCTTTTTCTTGATGATACTCTCCTTGGTGAGCCAGGTATTGAGTTTCAGCTTGGGTTTAATATCCTTTTCATAGAGAGCAACGAAACTCTCAAAGGTCATGTTCACATCAGCCTGTTTTTCCATCAGGAACTCCCGTTCCCATTCCAGCGCTTCTCGCTTGGTGGCAAAGCCGCGCTTGAGCTTCTGCTGGCGTTCACCCTTCCAATCGGTGTAGCGGAATTGAACATACCAGGTGCCATTGTCCTTATTTTTGAACGCTGCCATAATTATTTCTCCTTCCTTTCTGTCTCAGATCTTGTACCATAGAATTTCTCGTGGAAAAACTTTCGGTCAATTCGCCCGGCAATGGTGATGCAGCCGGTTTTAGCCAGTTCCTCATTCATCTGTCGAATGATCCTATAGGCAAAGGGGATGGAGATCCCCAACTCCTCTGCCACTTCGTTGACACGCATAAAAATCTGATTAGCCATAATAAATACCTTCCTTTCTTTGTTGATCGTTTCTGCCTGCTAATTTTATTTTTCATAAAGACCTCCTTACTCTCTACTGCCACTTTTTCTCGGTTTCGCAACCAAAAATCTGATGGTCCATTTGATTCTCTATATTATCTAAACTTATTAGCTTAGTGTTTTTATAATACTATACATATAAGTTTAGTTCAAGTGTTTTGAAAGAAATATTATTAAATAAATTTGTTTAGATTGCCTTGACAAAACTAAGCAAATATGCTATGTTTCAAATAAGGACAATCATAGATTGGAGTTGATGATATGGCGATTGGTGAACGAATTCACTTTTTCCGTCTCCTGCGGGGGATGACACAAAAATATCTTGGCATGTCACTGGGCTTCCCGGAGAAGTCTGCTGATGTGCGCCTTGCACAGTACGAAACCGGATCAAGAACCCCTAAGGCAGACCTGACAACTGCTCTGGCTGAGGTGCTGGATGTCTCGCCTCATGCACTCTCTGTCCCGGATATAGACTCCTATGTAGGGCTGATGCACACCTTGTTCACCCTTGAGGATAACTATGGGCTCAAGATCGGTGAGATGGACGGAGAGGTCTGCTTGAAGGTCGATGTTCGGAAGAACAAGGACGCCGCCCGACTGCACGAGATGCTATGGACCTGGTGGGAACAGGCCGCCAAGTTGGAGGCCGGAGAGATCTCCCAGGAGGACTATGACCGCTGGCGTTACCACTACCCGGAGTACGACAGCAGCCAGATCCGCGCCAAGGTGCCGCCGGAGGATCTGATCTAACCCCCTCACTTGTAGGCCACAGGAAAGGTCATTTGTTGCACAAAAACAGATAATTCAGATAAATGAGAGCAAAATAAAAAAGGTCTAACTGATCAACAAAAATCAGTTAGACCTTTTACTTATGAATAAAAAGATGAGGATTTTTAGGCTACTCGCAAGCCACCCGATTTTTCTTTTCAAACTCAATAAATCGGGATTTGACGAGTGCTATCAATCTGCTATCAAATGGGGAATTTGAAAATCAAAAACCCAGTGTTTATGCGCCTTTGCGGGCCCTCATATCCGCTTTTTGCTTATTCCCACTCGATGGTGGCGGGGGGCTTGGAGGTGATATCGTAGACGATACGATTGATGCCCTTCACCTCGTTGACGATGCGGGTGGAGATCTTGTCCAGCACATCGTAGGGGATACGGGCCCAGTCGGCAGTCATGAAGTCGCTGGTGGTGACGGCGCGGAGCGCCAGGGTGTAATCGTAGGTGCGGCCGTCGCCCATGACGCCCACGGAGCGGGTATTGGTGAGGACGGCAAAGTACTGGTTGATGTTCTTGTCCTCGCCGGCGGCGGTGATCTCCTCCCGGTAGATGGCGTCGGCATCCCGGAGGGTGTCCAGCTTCTCCTTGGTCAGATCGCCGATGACCCGGATGGCCAGGCCGGGACCGGGGAAGGGCTGGCGCATGACCAGGTATTCAGGCAGGCCCAGCTCGCGGCCTAACTGCCGCACCTCGTCCTTGAAGAGCAGGCGCAGGGGCTCGATGATCTCCTTGAAGTCCACATAGTCGGGCAGGCCGCCCACGTTGTGGTGGCTCTTGATCACGGCGGCGTCGCCGGCGCCGGACTCGATCACGTCGGGGTAGATGGTGCCCTGCACCAGATAGTCCACCCGGCCGATCTTCTTGGCCTCCTCCTCAAAGACGCGGATGAACTCCTCGCCGATGATTTTGCGCTTGCGCTCCGGCTCGCTGACGCCGGAGAGCTTCTCCAGGAAGCGGGCCTCAGCGTCCACCCGGACGAAGTGGATGTCCCACTTGGAGAAGGCGGTCTCCACCTCGTCGCCCTCGTTCTTGCGCATCAGGCCGTGGTCCACGAACACACAGGTGAGCTGGCTGCCCACCGCCTCGGCCAGCAGTGCGGCGGCCACGGAGGAATCCACGCCGCCGGACAGAGCCAGCAACACCTTGCCGCCGCCCACCTTCTCCCGGATGGCCTTGATGGAGCTCTCCTTGTAGTCGCCCATGGTCCAGTCGCCCTTGGCGCCGCAGACCTCATAGAGGAAGTTGCGGATCATGTCCACGCCGTGCTCGGTGTGATTGACCTCCGGGTGGTACTGCACCCCGTAGAGGCCCCGCTTCTCGTCGGCAATGGCCACGTTGGGGCAGGCGTCAGAGTGGGCGGTGAGGGCGAAGCCCTCGGGCACCTTGGCCATGTAGTCCCCGTGGCTCATCCAGGAGATGCCCTGCTCCGGCAGGCCTTTGAAGAGCTTGCAGGCGGTGTCGTAATAGGTCTCGGTCTTGCCGTACTCCCGGGCGGTGTCCTCGTGGGCCTCGGTGACCTGGCCGCCCAGGGCGTGGGCCATGAACTGGCAGCCATAGCAGATGCCCAGCACCGGCACACCCAGCTCAAAGATGGCCGGATCAGCCTTGGGCGCGCCCGCCTCATAGACGGAGTTGGGGCCGCCAGTGAAGATGAAGCCGATGGGCTCCATAGCGCGGAGTTGCTCCAGCGGGGTCGTGTAGGGCTTGACCTCGCAATAGACGCCGCACTCGCGCACCCGGCGGGCGATGAGCTGGTTGTACTGGCCGCCGAAATCCAGGACAATCACGGTCTGATGGGACATCATCTTGCCTTCTTTCTCTCGTTTTCTCTCACGCCATGCCCATAGGCCCGGCGATATTTTTACAGTTTAGGATACCATATTCCGGCCTAAAGCGCAAGCATTCCGTAAAAAAGCCGCCGGACCCGGTCAGGTCCGGCGGCTTTTCAGCGCAGTCTTCAATCCACTTCCGCGCCGCCCCACTCCACGGCGGTGAAGCCGGCGCGCTCCGGCGCGGTTAACGTCTGGGGCTCCACCTCCACCGGCGCGTCCAGCCCCTTCCACGCCAGGAACACCCGGATCAGGGTATCGGGGGCCGGGTCGATGGTCAGCCCGGCGGAGTCGGTGTAGGCCTCGGTCTGGAAGGAGAGCAGATTGTAGGGGTTGCCCTCCAGCTTTGGCAGCCAGTAGATGATGAATTCGTCAGCCTCCCGCTCGGTCAGGCCCAGCCTGTCCAGGGCGTCCTCCAGGAAGGCCGCAGTGTCCTCCCCTGCCACGCAGAAGCCGGCGGAAAAGTCATACTCCGCCTCGGTGATCCCCTCCCAGAACAGGCAGTAGTACTCCCGCCCCGTGGCCGGATTGGTGAGGGTGCCGTCGGGCCGGGCCGTCACTGTCCACCCATCGCCGTACGCAGGATAGGTGGAGGTCAGCGTCCCATCAAAGTCCAGAGTGACGGTCACCTCCATCTCCTCCTCCGGGTAGAGGTAGAGCACCGGCTTTTCCGGCACCGCAACATTTCCACTGGAATTGCCGCACCCAGCCAGTCCCGCCGCCAGCAAAGTGAGCGCAAGCAGCAACAGCAGCTTCTTCATTGCACTACCTCCGCGCCGCCCCACTCCACGGCGGTGAAGCCAGCGCGCTCCGGCGCGGTCAGCTTCTGGGGCTCCACCTCCACCGGCGCGTCCAGGCCCTTCCACGCCAGGAACACCCGGATCAGGGTGTCGGGGGCCGGGTCGATGGTCAAAACGGCGGAGCTTGTGTACGCCTCCGTTTGAAAGGAGAGCAGATTGTAGGGGTTGCCCTCCAGCT
>NZ_JH417739.1:0-10099 GCF_000239295.1 Flavonifractor plautii ATCC 29863 | reverse complement strand
CCAGCCTGTCCAGGGCGTCCTCCAGGAAGGCCGCGGTGTCCTCCCCCGCCACGCAGAAGCCGGTGGAGAAGTCGTACTCCGCATCCGTGATCCCCTCCCAGAACAGGCAGTAGTATTCCCGGCCCGTGGCCGGATCGGTGAGGGTGCCGCCGGGCCGGGCCGTCACCGTCCAGCCATCCCCGTAGTCCGGGTAGGTGGAGGTGAGCGTCCCGTCAAAGTCCAGGGTCACAGTCACCTCCGTCTCCTCCTCCGGGTAGAGGTAGAGCACCGGCTTGGCGGCTAAATCGCCGCGCTCCTCTGCCGCTCCGCAGGCGGTGAGACCGGCAGCCAGCAGGGCTGCCAGGGATAAAGTCAGCAGTCGTTTCAAAGCATTTCCCTCCTGTCGTTGATATTCATTTAGACGAAGGGACTGGAAAAAGGTTCCCGGCTGGCCGGGTCAATTCCGCCCCGCCTTTTCCCTCCGCACGGTGGGAAAGAAAGCGGGGAAAATCCCGCTGCGGGAGCCCAGGGCATGGAGCAGTGGGAAGCAGACCAGAACGGTAACCAATTGAACCACTATAACATGATTTTCCGTCCGCTCCTCCTGACTGTAGCGTACCGCTTCTCCGGCCATGTCCACGTAGAAGTCGGTGCGGTCCAGGGGATAGCCGGAGGTGATCTGCTCCAGGAAGGCGGGGTCCTCCTCCAGGTCGGCCCAAATCACCCGGCCCACCGGGAGGACAACCTCCCCGGATGCGAACTTCTCTCCATCCTGTACGCTCTCAGTATGGATGCGGGCAGCCACCCGTTCCCCGGAGGGGAGGGCCAAATTATAGAGGTAGCTGCCCTCAAAATAGCCCGCTCCCTCGTTGCGGTAGGCAATACCTTGGGAGAGCACTGTGAAAGTATCCAGCTCCAGCAGCTCCGCGATGCTCTGTGCCCGGGGAACCTCTGGCCCGGCAGGACTGCCCGCCTGGCCAGGAGCAGCGGAGTGAACCTCTGCATAGCCGTCATACGTGGCCGCGCTGAGGGCGGAGGCTGCGGCCCCCGTGCCCAGGGACACCAGATAGGCCACCAGCAGGCAGAGCCAGATATCAAAGCGAAGGCGGTGCAGACGCATGGCGGTTTCCTCCCCTCAGATTTCAGTGATGTCGATGGGGCGCAGCTCAGCGGCCCGGCCCTGGGTGCGGACGGTGAGCATGGCCCGGGCGGTGTCGATGGCGGTGATGCAGGCCACGGAGTGCTCCACGGTAGAGCGGCGGATCTTGAAGCCGTCGGTATCGTGGCGGCGGCCGCGGGTGGGGGTGTTGATGACCAGATCCACGGTGCCGGAGGCGATCATGTCCAGGATGTTGGGGTGGGCCTCTGACACGCGGGCCACCCAGCGGGCGGGTATGCCCGCCTCGTTGAGCGCCTTGCAGGTGCCGCTGGTGGCGAGAAGCTCAATGCCCATATCATAGAAGCCCCTGGCGATGCCAATCATCTCGTCCTTGTCCTCGTCCTTGACGGTAACGATGATGCGCCCGCCCTTCTTGGGGGCCTTCATACCGGCCCCCTTGAAGGCCTTGAGCAGCGCCTGGGGGAAGGACTCGGCCAGGCCCAGGCACTCGCCGGTGGACTTCATCTCGGGGCCCAGGCCGGTGTCCACGTCGGTGAGCTTCTCGAAGGAGAACACCGGCATCTTGACGGCGTAGTAGTCCGCCTCCCGGTAGATGCCCGTGCCGTAGCCCAGGTCGCGCAGCTTCTGCCCCAGCATCACCCTGGTGGCCAGGTCGATGATGGGCACGCCGGTGACCTTGGAGATATAGGGGATGGTACGGGAGGAGCGTGGATTGACCTCGATGACATACACCTGGTCGTCATAGATGACGAACTGGATGTTGACCAGGCCCACCACGCCCAGGGCGCGGGACAGGTCATAGGTGTACTTCAGGATGGTCTGCTTGTGCCTGTCCTCGATGTGGATGGGGGGATAGACCGAGATGGAGTCGCCAGAGTGGACGCCGGCCCGCTCGATGTGCTCCATGATGCCGGGGATGAGCAGCTCCTCCCCGTCGAAGACACCGTCCACCTCCACCTCGCGGCCCATGAGGTACTTGTCCACCAGGATGGGGTGCTCCTGCTCCACCTGGTTGATGATGCGCATGAACTCGGTGATGTTGCGGTCGTTGTAGGCGATCTCCATGCCCTGGCCGCCCAGCACGTAGGAGGGGCGCACCAGCACGGGATAGCCCACGTCGTGGGCGGCGGCCAGGGCCTGCTCGGTGGTGAACACCGTGCGGCCGGCGGCCCGGGGGATGCCGCACTGGTTCAAAATCTCGTCAAACCGCTCCCGATCCTCGGCGGCGTCCACGCCATCGGCGGAGGTGCCCAGGATGGGCACGCCCATGTCGGTGAGGGCCTGGGCCAGCTTGATGGCGGTCTGGCCGCCGAACTGCACCACCGCGCCCCAGGGCTTCTCCAGCTCCACCACTGCCTGCACGTCCTCGGCGGTCAGCGGCTCAAAGTAGAGCTTATCCGCCACATCGAAGTCGGTGGACACGGTCTCCGGGTTGTTGTTGATGATGATGGTCTCATAGCCCAGACGCTTGAAGGCCCAGACCGAGTGGACCGAACAGTAGTCGAACTCAATGCCCTGACCGATGCGGATGGGGCCGGAGCCCAGCACCAGCACCTTCCGTTTCTCCGCGCCATCATCCGCCCGGCTGGCCCCGGCGGCCTCGTTCTCCTGGTCGTAGGTGGAGTAGTAATAGGGGGTCTGCGCCTCGAACTCAGCGGCGCAGGTGTCCACCATCTTGAAGGCCGGGCGGATGCCGAAGGACTCCCGCAGGGCCTTGATCTCCTTCTGCTCCCGGCCGGAGAGGGCGGCGATCCACGCGTCGGAGAAGCCCATCTCCTTGGCCCGGCGCAGGGTGTCGCCGTCCAGGCGGCCGTGATCCAGGGCGTCCTCCATGTCCACGATGTTCTGGAAGCGGTCGAGGAACCACAGGTCGTACTTGGTGATCTTGTTGATCTTCTCCGGCGAGAAGCCCCGGCGCAGGGCCTCGGCCACCACGAAGAGCCGCTGATCGTCGATGTTCACCAGGCGGTCCTCGATCTCCTCGGTATACAGCTCGTCCAGACCGGGCAGGCGGAGGGACTTCACCGGCAGCTCCAGGGAGCGGATGGCCTTCATCAGCGCCCCCTCGAAGGAATTGCCGATGGCCATCACCTCGCCGGTGGCCTTCATCTGGGTGCCCAGGGTGCGGCTGGCGGTGGTGAACTTGTCAAAGGGCAGGCGGGGCAGCTTGAGCACGCAGTAGTCCAGGGTTGGCTCGAAGCAGGCGGTGGTCTTGCCGGTCACGGCGTTGGGGATCTCGTCCAGGGTGTAGCCCAGGGCCACCTTGGCGGCCACCTTGGCGATGGGGTAGCCGGTGGCCTTGGAGGCCAGGGCGGAGGACCGGGACACGCGGGGGTTGACTTCGATGACCGCGTACTCGAAGGAGTCGGGGTTGAGGGCCAGTTGTACGTTGCACCCGCCCTCGATCCCCAGGGCGGAGATGATGTTCAGGGAGGCGGAGCGGAGCATCTGATACTCCCGGTTGGCCAGGGTCTGGGTGGGGGCCACCACGATGGAGTCGCCGGTGTGGACGCCCACGGGGTCGATATTCTCCATGGAGCAGATCTGGATGACGTTGCCGGCGGAGTCCCGCATGACCTCGAACTCGATCTCCTTCCAGCCGGAGATGCACCGCTCGATGAGCACCTGGCCCACCCGGGAGAGGTGGATGCCCCGGTCGGCAATCTCCCGCAGGGAGGGCTCGTCGTAGGCGATGCCGCCGCCGGAGCCCCCCAGGGTATAGGCGGGCCGGACGATGACCGGATAGCCGATGCGCCCGGCGAACTCCACCGCGGCCTCCACGCTCTCCACCACGTCGCTGGTGACGCAGGGCTGGCCAATGGCCTCCATGGCGTCCTTGAAGCCCTGGCGGTCCTCCGCCTTGCGGATGGACTCCGGGCTGGTGCCCAGCAGGCGCACGCCGTACTTCTCCAGGATGCCCTGCTCGTGGAGGTTCATGGCCAGGTTCAGCCCGGTCTGGCCGCCCAGGGTGGGCAGGATGGAGTCGGGCCGCTCCTTGGCGATGACCTGCTCCACGCTGGCCAGGTTCAGCGGCTCGATATACACGTGGTCGGCGATGTCCTTGTCGGTCATGATGGTGGCGGGGTTGGAGTTGACCAGCACCACCTCCACGCCCTCCTCCTTGAGGGCGCGGCAGGCCTGGGTGCCGGCGTAGTCAAACTCGGCGGCCTGGCCGATGACAATGGGGCCGGAGCCCAGCACCAGCACCTTTTTGATCTTGGGATTCTTAGGCATGGGCGCGTCCTCCCTTCATGCTGTCCACAAAGCGGTCAAACAGATACTCGGTGTCCATGGGGCCGGGGGCGGCCTCCGGGTGGAACTGGACGGTGAAGCAGTTGGGCCGCCGGTAGCGCAGGCCCTCCACGCTGCCCTCGTTGACGTTGATGTGGGACACCTCCGCCACCGCCGGGTCCACGCTCTCGGCGGTAACCACATAGCCATGGTTCTGGCTGGTGATATAGGCCCGGCCGTGCTCCAGATCCTTCACCGGGTGATTGCCCCCCCGGTGGCCGAAGCGCATCTTGCGGGTCTCCGCCCCGGTGGCCAGGGCCAGGAGCTGATGCCCCAGGCAGACGGCAAAGAGGGGCAGCTCACTCTCATAGAGCTTCCGGACCTCCGTGATGATCTCCACGTTGTCCGCCGGATCGCCGGGACCGTTGGAGAGCATCACCCCGTCGAACCCGCCGGAGAGCACCGCCTCCGCCGGGGTGCGGGCGGGGAACACCGTCACCTCACAGCCCCGGTTCTGGAGGCAGCGGATCATGTTCTCCTTCACGCCGTAGTCCATCAGGGCCACCCGGAGCCGCCGCTCCCCCAGGGCGGGGTACATCTGGGGCTCCCTGCGGGTCACCCGCTCCACGGTGCCCTCCACCCGGTAGGCCCGGATGCGCTCCAGGCACTCCGGGACAGAAAAATGCTCCGCACAGGTGATCATGCCGTTCATGGTCCCCTGACTGCGGAGTATTCTCGTTAAGGCACGGGTGTCGACGCCCTCAATGCCGGTGATATGAAATTGCTTCAAATAGGAATCCAGCCCGTCCTCGCAGCGGAAGTTGCTGCCGCGCCGGGCCAGGTGGCGGACGATGAACGCCTCCGCCCAGGGGCGGGGGGATTCGTTGTCCTCGTGATTGACGCCGTAGTTGCCGATGAGGGGATAGCTCATCACAATGCCCTGTCCGGCGTAGGAGGGGTCGGTCAGGATCTCCTGATAGCCGGTCATGGAGGTGTTGAACACCATCTCGCAGATCCGCTCCTCGCCGGAGCCGATGCTGCGGCCCGCGAAGGTCATGCCGTTTTCCAGGATCAAGGTCGCTTTCATCTTCTGCATCACGCCTTTCGTTCCCAAGTTATCTGTACGATTGTAACCGAAAACCTCCCGCCTGACAACACTCTTTTGCGCCCGGAATCAAAAACCGTGGATTTGGACAAAAAGAGAGGGCGTATTGCCGATTTTTCCACGGCAATACGCCCCAAAAGTTAAAAATAAGATTTTGACCTCATTCTTTTTTTGCAGGAAATTCCTCCAGCCCGGGGCACAGCTCCACCACCACCAGCTCCGGACGGTTATAGAACCGGGGTAGCCGGGTGCTCTCCCGGGCCAGCCCCCGGCTGACGAGCAGGGTGGTGTCCCCCAGTGCATACCGGCCGCCGGCGTAGGTGGGAAACAGCCCCTGGTCGGGGGCAAACAGGCCGTTGAGCAGGCCGGGCAGCCGCCACTGGCCCCCGTGGGCGTGGCCCGCCAGCACCAGCTCGAAGCCCCGGCCCGCGTAGTCCTCCGTCCGCTCCGGCCGGTGGGTCATCAAAATGGAGCAGTGCTCCCCATCCAGGGCGGCGGTCACCGCCTCCAGCTGCTCCCGCCACCGGGTCTCGCCCACAGAGGGATCGTCAATGCCGCAGAGCTGCACCGTCTGTCCCGCCGCCGTTACCGTCACACAGTCCCCCGCCAGCACAACCGCGCCCCGTTCCTCCAGCCGGGCCTTCACCTCGTCCACCCGCCCCGTCCAGAACTCGTGATTGCCGGTGACATAATAGGTGGGCCATACCGCCGCCAGGGCCTCCACCGTGTCCAGCGCCCGCGCCTCCGGCATCCGGGGCTCGTCGTCCACGATGTCGCCGCACAACAGTACCAGGTCGGGTGACTGCTCCGCCACCGCATCCAGCAGCTCCCGCTGGCCCTCCCCATAGGCGCAGGCGTGCAGATCGGTGAGCACCGCCAGCCGCACCGGGCCGGTGAGTCTCCCGCTCTCCACCGTATAGGCGCGTACCAGCAGGCGGGCGTCCAGACCCGCCAGCAAAAACACCCCGGCTGCCGCCAGAGCGGCGGCCAGCACTCCTTTCGTCCGCTTTTTCATGCGTTCGCCGCTTTCTTTTATTGATTTTCGATATTATAACATCCATACCCTCCCAGCGTCAAGGCCCCTGCGTACATAATCCGCCCGGCGGCGGCCATACTGAACGGTGAACATTACCGCGGGAGGTCTTCTCATGGTCATCGCATTTCTGCGCACCATCATTCTCTACCTCTTTATCATCGTGGGCATCCGCCTCATGGGCAAGCGCCAGGTGGGCGAGCTGGAGCCCTCGGAGCTGGTGCTCGCCCTGCTTATCGCCGATCTGGCCGCCGTGCCCATGCAGGACTTCGGCATCCCTCTGCTCACCGGCATCATCCCCATCCTCACCCTCCTCTGCCTCACCATGGCCCTGTCGGTGCTCACCATGAAAAGCGTCCGCTTCCGTGCGGTGCTCTGCGGCCGTCCCAGCATCATCGTGGAAAACGGCAAGCTCCACCAGCGGGAGATGCAGAAAAACCGCTTTACAGTGGACGAGCTGATGGAGGAGCTGCGTATGAAGGGGATCACCGACCTCAATTCCATTAAATACGCCATTTTGGAGACCAACGGACAGATCTCCGTCCTCCCCTACGCGGCCCAGCAGCCCGTCACTGCGGCCCAGATGGAGCTGCACCCAAAGGAGCCCGGCCTGCCCCTGGTGATCATCAACGACGGCCGGGTGCTGGAGCACAACCTGCGCCAGCGGGGGCTGGACGACATCTGGCTGGACCGGCAGCTCAAGGCCCATCACGTAAAGCGCAGCCAGGACGTGTTTCTCCTCACTGTGGATGAGCAGAACCAGGTCTACCTGGCGGAGAAGGAGGGGCGGGTATGAAGCGGCTGTGGATCGCAGCCCTGCTGCTGGCTGCCCTGTTCGGCGCAACGCTGTGCAACAACCTCTATCTGCGGGGCTTTACCGGGGCGCTGAACGCCCTTCTGGAGCAGGCGGAGGCCCGGGCGGAGACCGGGGACTGGGAGGAAGCCCGCGTCCTCACAGAGCAGGCCCTCACACAGTGGCAGTCCCGGGACAGCTACCTGCACATCCTCCTGCGCCATTCCGACACCGATCAGATCTATACCGGTTTTCAGGAGGTGCTCGAGTTCCTCACCTGCCAGGAGGCCGGGGAGTACTCCGCCGCCAACGCCCGGCTCATGACCCAGATCTCCCTGCTCTACGAGGCCGAACAGTTTACCCTGAAGAACGTCCTCTAGCCCCGGTTGACGGGCCGGGGAAAACCCGGTACAATGGCGGGTGAAAGGAAGGCTGATGCCCATGAACACACCCACCATTCTGCTCTACAATCTGGACAACCCCCGGGGGGCCAAAATCCGCCGTATGTGCCTGCCCCTGCGCCTGCGCACCGCCCTGGTGCCCAGGGAGTCCTACGGCCTGCCCCTGGGGGAGCTGGCGGAGGGGGCCGTCCCGGAGGCCCCCTACGACGGGGACGGCTTTGACGACGAGATGCTCCTGATCGTCAACTGCCCCGGCCCTCTGCTGGATCTGTTCCTCCAGGCGTTCCGCCGCCAGAAGCTCGCCCCCGTCCGGCTGAAGGCGGTGCTCACCCCCACTAACCGGGAGTGGGACTCCGTGGCCCTCCATGCCGAGCTGTGTCGGGAGCGGCAGGCCATCGCGGAGGGCCAGGCCGCCCATCGGAAGGGACCGGCCGGGGAATGAAGCTGCTCATCTCCCCCGCCAAGAAAATGCGGGAGGACGGGGACTTTCTCGCCCCCCGGCAGGCCCCCGCCCTGCTGGAGCGGGCGGCGGTGCTGGCGGAGTGGCTGCGGGGGCTGGACTACACAGCCCTGAAAAAGCTGCTCGCCTGTAACGACGGTATCGCGGAGCTGAACTTCCGCCGCTTTCAGGAGATGGATCTCCGCCGCCCCGGCGCCCCCGCCCTGCTCTCCTACGACGGCATCCAGTACCAGTACATGGCCCCCCACCTGTTCACCCGGCCGCAGTTCGAGTACGCCGAGACGCATCTGCGCATCCTCTCCGGCTTTTACGGGGTGCTGCGCCCCTTCGACGGCGTGCTCCCCTACCGGCTGGAGATGGGGGCCAGATGCAGCACCCCCTTCTGCAAAAACCTCTACGACTTCTGGGGCGATTCCCTGTACCGGACGCTGACCGCCGGCGGGGAGGACACCCTGCTCAACCTGGCCTCGGCGGAGTACGCCAAAGCGGTACGCCCCTGGGTAACCCCTCCCGTGCGGTGGATCGACGTGACCTTCGGCGAGGCGGACGGAGACAAGGTGGTGGAGAAGGGGGTCTATGTCAAGATGGCCCGGGGGGAGATGGTACGCTTCCTGGCGGAGCGGAACGCCGAAACGCCGGAGGCGGCCCAGGGCTTCGACCGGCTGGGCTACCGCTTCTCCCCCGCCCACTCCACCGCCGCCTCCTACGTATTTTT
The DNA here is from genome assembly GCF_000239295.1 of Flavonifractor plautii ATCC 29863. GTDB lineage: Bacteria > Bacillota > Clostridia > Oscillospirales > Oscillospiraceae > Flavonifractor > Flavonifractor plautii. The sequence goes on along the minus strand of NZ_JH417739.1, from coordinate 1,262 downwards.
GCGGGAGGGGCGGACGAACTAGGAGGTCTCCATGCTCCAACGTCTGCTCTGCCTGCTGCTGGGCTATCTCTGCGGCGGCTTCCTCACCGCCGAGCTGGTGGCCCGGGCCCGCACCGGCAAAAGCGCCGCCGCCCTGGGCACCGGAAACCCCGGCATGGCCAATCTGGCCCACGAGCTGGGAAAAGGCTGGGGGGCGGTGGTGCTGGCCGGAGACATCGCCAAGACCGCCCTGGCCTTTGGGCTGTGCCGGGCGCTCTTCCCCGCCCTGGGCGGCCTGTCCGGCCTGTGGGCCGGGCTGGGTGCGGTGCTGGGCCACAATTTCCCCCTCTGGCGGGGCTTCCGGGGCGGAAAGGGGGTGGCCGTCACCTGCGCCGCCCTCATCCTCTTCTCCCCCCTGTGGGGGACGGCCGCCTGTCTGTCCGGACTGGCCGTCACCCTGCTCTCCGGCTGGCTGCCCCTGGGGGCGGTGGTGATCCCCGCCCTGTTTGTCCCCCCGGCCTTTCTCTGCCGCGGCCGGGAGGCCGGGCTGCTGGCCCTGATTCTGGCCCTGATCATGCTCTCCCGGCACATCCGGGGGCTGGGCCGCATCCTCCGGGGGGAGGAGGAGCGAAAATTCCGCGGCCGCTGAGCCCCAGCCGAAAAATATAGCGCATTCTACCATTCCGCCGGCGCTTTGTGGTATAATGGTGGAACAACATAGAACAAGAGGGATTCCGCCATGCACAATGAACTGACCAAAAAAGACATTCAAATGATGAAGGAGGAGCTGGACTACCGCCGTATCCAGCTCCGGCCCCAGCTCCTGGAGGCGGTGAAGGAGGCCCGGGCCTTCGGCGATCTCAGTGAGAACTTCGAGTACAAGGCCGCCAAGCAGGAGAAAAACCGCAACGAGAGCCGCATCCGGTTCCTGGAGAACATGATCAAGACCGCCGTGGTGCTCCCCGACGCCGGGGCCAGCGACGGGGTGCAGCTCTACGACAGAGTCACCGTCTTTCTGGAGGACGAGGGGGACACCGAGGTGTACCAGGTGGTCACCACCATGCGGCAGGACGCCCTCCACGGCCTTATCAGCAAGGAGTCCCCTCTGGGGAAGGCCCTGCTGGGCCGGAAGGTGGGGGAGACGTTCCACATCCAGGTCAACGATACCTACGGGTATGACGCGGTGGTGAAAGCCATCGAGAAGGGCGCCGACGACGGCTCGGTGCCGCTGAACCGCTTTTGAACCAATGAAACTGTCCCGCGCCGGATGGCTCCGGCGCGGG
>NZ_JH417738.1:22836-30718 GCF_000239295.1 Flavonifractor plautii ATCC 29863 | reverse complement strand
GGCCGCCCGACGGGCGGCCGCTTTTTTGGTATCCATTTTTGTAAAGCCGGGAATCCTATGAGGGAGAGCGGCTTTACACACTCTTTACAATTCGTTGAAGGACAACTTTACAATCCGTCTGTATACTGATAACCGTTCCCGAAGGCAACCAAAACGATGCATGATTGGAGAATGAATGTCATGAAAAAGAGAACCCTTGCTCTGATGCTCTCCGCCGCCCTGTGCGTCGGCCTGCTGGCCGGCTGCGGCAGCGGCAATAACGATCCCGTCAATACTCCCGCCGCCGGCGGCAGCGAGACCCCCTCACAGGAATCCACCGCAGCCCTGAGCGGCACCGTCAACACCAACGGCTCCACCTCCATGGAGAGCGTGATGGGCTACCTGACCGAGGGCTTTAAGGAGGTGCAGCCCGGCATCACGGTGAACTACACCGGCTCCGGTTCCAGCGCCGGCGTCACCGGCGCCCAGGACGGCACCTGCGACATCGGCCTGGCCTCCCGCGACCTGAAGGATGACGAAACCGGCGTCAAGGCCATCACCGTGGCCAAGGACGGCATCGCCATCATCGTCAACCCCAACAACCCCGTGGCCGACCTCAGCGTGGAGCAGATCGCCCAGCTCGCCACCGGCGAGATCACCAACTGGGCCGACGTGGGCGGCACGGACGGCCAGGTGGTCTTCATGGGCCGTGAGGCCGGCTCCGGCACCCGCGACGGCTTCGAGTCCATCACCGGCACCAAGGACGCCTGCAAGTACCAGAATGAGCTGACCTCCACCGGCGAGGTGATCGCCGCCGTGGCCTCCAACCCCAACGCCATCGGCTACGCCTCCCTGTCCGCCGTGGACGAGACCGTGAAGGCCATCACCGTGGGCGGCGTGGAACCCACGGAGGAGACCGTTCTGGACGGCAGCTACGCCATCCAGCGCAACTTCAACTTCATCGTCAGTGACAGCACCCCGCTCTCCGAGGCTGCCCAGGCGTTCGTGGACTTCGCCACCTCCGCCGATGCCTCCGACCTGATCGCCGGCGCCGGCGCTGTGCCGGTAGCCGAGTAATCCGTCCCTCTCTTCCGGATCGCCCCCTCGAGCCCGAGGGGGCATTCGGCATGATTACACCATTACGAAAGGCCGGTTATTTGCCATGAAACAGAAGCTCCGACCGCTGGAAGTCTTTATGAACCTCCTGTTTTTTGTCTGCGGTCTGATCGCGGTCGTCTTTGTCCTCTTCATCAGTATCTACCTGATCGTGTCCGGCCTGCCCGCCATCCGCGAGATCGGGCTGGTGGACTTCCTCTTCGGCACCGAGTGGGCCTCCACCGCCGCCGAGCCCAAGTTCGGCATACTGCCCTTCATCCTTACCTCCATCTACGGCACCGCCGGGGCCATTGTCCTGGGCGTACCGGTGGGCTTCATGACCGCAGTGTTCCTGGCCAAGGTAGCGCCTCCCCGTCTGGCCAGCCTGGTGCGCCCGGCAGTGGATCTGCTGGCGGGCATCCCTTCCGTGGTGTACGGTCTCATCGGCATGATGGTTCTGGTGCCTGCGGTGCGGGTGGCCTTCCACCTGCCCGACGGCGCCAGCCTGTTCTGCGCCATTCTGGTGCTGGCCGTCATGATTCTGCCCTCCATCATCTCCGTATCCGAGACTGCCCTCAAGGCGGTGCCCAAGGAGTACGAGGAGGCCTCGCTGGCCCTGGGCGCCACCCATATCGAGACCGTGTTCCGGGTGAGCGTCCCGGCCGCCTCCAGTGGCATCGCCGCCTCTATCGTGCTGGGCATCGGCCGGGCCATCGGCGAAGCCATGGCGGTCATCATGGTGGCGGGCAATGTGGCCAACATGCCCGGTCTCTTCCAGTCCGTCCGCTTCCTCACCACCGCCGTGTCCAGCGAGATGGCCTACGCCTCCGGCCTGCAACGGCAGGCCCTGTTCTCCATCGCCCTGGTTCTCTTTCTCTTCATCATGCTCATCAATATTGTTCTCAATACGCTTCTCAAGCGGAAGAAGGGGTGATATACTGATATGGAAATGAAGCCTCTTTCCGGCCGGCGCAGAGCCTATGACCGGATTCTCCGCTTTCTCCTCTACTTCTGCGCCGCCCTGACCTGCGCCCTGCTGCTCTTCATCATCGGCTATATCTTCTTCAAGGGCCTGCCCCATGTCACCTGGCAGTTCCTCAGCACCCAGCCCAGCTTCATCAAGGACACCATCGGCATCCTGCCCAATATCCTCAACACAGTCTATCTCGTGGGGGTCACCCTGATCATCACCCTGCCCCTGGGGGTCGGCGCGGCCATCTACCTCACCGAGTACGCCCGCAACCGCCGCCTGGTGGCCGCCATCGAGTTTGCCACCGAGACCCTCACCGGCATCCCCTCCATCATCTTCGGCCTGGTGGGCATGCTCTTTTTCTGCCAGCTTCTGGGGCTTCAGGCTTCCCTGCTGGCCGGCTCGCTGACTCTGGTGATCGTCACCATCCCAACCATCATCCGCACCACCCAGGAGTCCCTCAAGACCGTCCCTCAGTCCTTCCGGGAGGCGGCCCTGGGCTTGGGCGCGGGCAAGTGGCATATGATTCGCACCGTGGTGCTCCCCTCCTCAGTGGACGGCATCGTGACGGGCTGTATTCTGGCCATCGGCCGCATTGTGGGCGAGTCGGCCGCCCTGCTCTTCACCGCGGGCATGGGCATGAGCCTGAACAACTTTTTCGGCTCGGTGGGCAACTTCATCCACTCCTCCGGCGCCTCCCTCACCGTGGCCCTGTATGTGTACGCCCGTGAGCGGGCTGAGTTCGACGTTGCCTTTGCCATCGCGGCCATTCTGATGCTGCTCACCCTGGTCATCAACCTCAGCGCCAAGCTGGTGGGCAGAACATTAAAGAAAAAATAAGGAGCCCTTACCATGGACGAAAACATCATCCTCTCCGCCAAGGGCCTTGACCTCTGGTACGGCCCCACCCAGGCCCTGAAGGGCGTGAGCATGGATATCCCCGAAAAGCAGGTGACCGCCCTCATCGGCCCCTCCGGCTGCGGCAAGTCTACCTTTCTCAAGACACTGGACCGCATGAACGACCTGGTGCCCGGCATCAAGATCACCGGCTCGGTGCAGTACCGGGGGCAGGAGATCTATGCCCCCAATGTGGACGTAACCTGGCTGCGCAAGCAGATCGGCATGGTGTTCCAGAAGCCCAACCCCTTCCCCATGTCCATCTATGACAACGTGGCCTACGGTCCCCGCACCCACGGCATCAAGAGCAAGAGCAGGCTGGACGACATCGTGGAGAAGTCCCTTCAGGGCGCGGCCATCTGGGACGAGGTAAAGGACCGCCTCAAGAAGTCGGCCCTGGGCCTGTCCGGCGGCCAGCAGCAGCGGCTGTGCATCGCCCGCGCCCTGGCCGTGGAGCCCGACATCCTGCTGATGGATGAGGCTACCTCCGCCCTGGACCCCATCTCCACCTCCAAAATCGAGGATCTGATTGCCGATCTGAAGCAGAACTATACCATTGTTATCGTCACCCACAATATGCAGCAGGCCACCCGCGTGTCCGACAAGTGCGCCTTTTTCCTGCTGGGCCAGCTCATTGAGTTTGGGGACACTACCCAGCTCTTCTCCATGCCCAGGGACAAGCGCACCGAGGATTACATCACCGGGCGGTTTGGTTAAAAAGGAGGCCCCATGAGAAAGACCTTTGACGCGGAGCTCCAGGAGCTCAACTATGAAATGATCGACATGGCGGCGGCGGCAGAGGACGCCATCGACGTGGTCACCGAGTCCCTGGCCTCCGGCGACGACGCGGCGGCCAAGTCCGCCGTGGAGATGACCCGCAGCATGGACCAGATGGAGCGGGACATTGAGAACCGCTGCCTGCGCCTGCTCCTCCAGCAGCAGCCCGTGGCCCGGGATCTGCGCACCATCTCGGCGGCCATGAAAATGGTCACCGATCTACAGCGCATCGGCGACCAGTGCGCCAACATCGCCGAGATCTCCCTGCTGCTCAAGGAGCAGAAGCAGACCCGCACCCTGGCCGACATCCGCACCATGAGCCAGAAGGCCGGCGTGATGGTCAAACGCTCCATCTTCGCCTACGTCAACCGGGACACCGAGGCCGCCCAGGCTGTCATTGCCCTGGACGACGAGGTGGACGCCCTCTTCCGCACCATCAAGGGGGAGCTGGTGGAGCTCATTGCGGGCAACCGGGACGAGGCCGACCAGGCCATCGACCTCATCATTATCGCCAAGTACCTGGAGCGCATCGCGGATCACGCGGTGAACATCGCCCAGTGGGCCATCTTCTGTGTGACCGGCGAAATTCTCGGGTAAGGAGGTGTCCCCATGTCCAAGGCCATTGCGGTCGTGGAGGACGACGAGAGTATCCGTGAGATGCTCCGCTATTATTTTCAATCGGTGGGCTACGCCGTCCGGGCCTACGAGTCCGGCGAGGCCCTCTTTGCCGGCGAGGAGGGCCTCGGCCTGCCCGCCCTTTACATCCTGGACATCATGCTCCCCGGCATGGACGGGCTGGAGATTCTCCGCCGCCTGCGGGAGGGGCGGGACACTGCCGACGTACCCGTGATCATGCTCACCGCCCGCTCCGCCGAGATGGACCGGGTGGCCGGCCTGGAAAACGGCGCCGACGACTATGTGGTGAAGCCCTTCGGCATCATGGAGCTCCAGGCCCGGGTCAAGGCGGTGCTCCGCCGCACCGAGCGCCGGGGCGACCGGGTACTCACCTGGGGGGACGTGGAACTGGACCCCGCCGCCCGGGAGGTACACAAGGCCGGAAAGCCGGTGGAGCTGACCTACAAGGAGTTTGAGCTGCTCAAGCTCCTGTTTTCCCGCCGGGGCGTGGCCCTCACCCGGGACGAGATTCTCCAGGCCGTCTGGGACTACGACTACACCGGCGAGACCCGCACCGTGGATATGCACGTCAAGGCCCTGCGCCAAAAGCTGGGCGAGGACATCATCACCACTGTCCGGGGCGTGGGATATAAAATGGTCTGACGGCCTCCAGGGGGTTGCATCCCCCCTGAATACGCGGCCGCCGCGCCGGCCGGGCGGCGGCGGAGTGGGCAACTGTGTCCTCCGGCGAAGTAGCCGCAAGGGGCACACCATATCCGTAAGGCAGCAAAGCCGCCAACGGCTATGCAGTAAATTCGCCTTCGGACGTTCTGATTTCTTTTCACCCGCGGGGCGGGTGAAGCACTGCGAGGCGGCCCCGCAGGAAACACCCGATTGGGAGGTCTGACCAGTGAAAAAACGCATCATCGGCGCCACACTCATCACCGTGGTGTGCGCCCTGCTCATATCCAACCTAGTGGGCGTGCTCCTGTTCCGCAGCCGGGAGATGGACGCCGCCCGCAACACCCTTCAGGAGCTGCTGGTGCTGATGGACGCTCAGAGCGCCATCACCGATCCCGACGGCCTGGCCCAGCAGTTCCACGCCGCCGCGCCGGACAAGCGGCTGACCATCATCGACACCGACGGCACCGTTCTGGCTGACACCGAGGCCAACCCCCAGACGCTGGAGGACCACAACAGCCGCCCCGAGGTGGAGCAGGCCGCCGCCACCGGCTGGGGCGAGGCGGTGCGCCACTCCGAAACCCTGGGCACCTCCATGCTCTACGTGTCCAAGCGCTTTGCCGACGGCATGGTGGGCCGGGCCTCCATGCCCCTGTCCTCCATCGACAGCCTAGTGTGGAACGGCGTATGGGGTTTCCTCATCGCCTCGGCGGCCGGACTGCTGCTGGCCCTGATTCTGGCCCGCCGCACCGCCAACCGGGTGGTGGCCCCACTCAGCGCCGTGGGCAGCGCCCTCCAGAGCGTGCTGGACGGCACCCGCGCCTCCGGGCTGGAGGACTACCAGGCCGACGACGAGCTGCGCCCCATCCTGCGCTACATTGACAAGCTGATGGAGCGCCTGGGCGGCTATATCCAGTCCATCACCGCAGAGCGGGACAAGGTGGGCCTCATCCTGGACTGCATGGACGAGGGGCTGATCCTGCTGGACGAGGCGGGCAACGTGCTGGCCATCAACCGGGCGGCCCGCACCCTGTTTGGCTTTCCCGAGGGGGAGGAGGACGACGGCGCCCTGCTCCTCACCCGCAGCCGCCGCCTGCGGGAGGCCATTCAGGAATCCCGCGTCCGCCACTCCTCCGTGGTGCTGGACGTGGATGCCCTCACCGAGGACGCCCAGAGCCTGCGCCTGTTTATCTCCCCCGTCTCCGGCCGCCAGTATGAGGGGCAGGCCGTGGGCACGTCCATCCTCATCTCCGATGTCACCGAGCTCAAGAAGGCCGAGGGCATCCGCAGCGAGTTCACCGCCAACGTCTCCCACGAGCTCAAGACCCCCCTCACCTCCATCAAGGGCTTCACCGACATGCTGGCCTCCGGCATGGTGGCCTCTCCCGAGGATCAGAAGCGCTTCATCACCATGATCGGCGTGGAGGTGGACCGGCTCATCGACCTCATCAACGACATTCTCAAGCTCTCTGAGCTGGAGTCGGTCACCATCCCCCAGAGCGAGGAGCGCTCCGACGTGCTCACCATCGCCCGGGACACCGCCGCTTTCCTCACCCCCACCGCCAAGGCCGCGGAGGTCACCCTCTCCGTAGACGGCGGTCCCGCTACTGTGGCCGTTCCCCAGGGGCGGCTCAAGGAGCTGCTGCTCAACCTGGTGGGCAACGGCATCAAGTACAATGAGCCCGGCGGCACCGTCCACACCGCCGTCTCCGTCCGGGACGGGCAGGCCGTCATCGCCGTGTCCGACACCGGCATCGGCATCCCCCCCGAGGCCCAGAGCCGCGTCTTTGAGCGGTTCTACCGGGTGGACAAGGGCCGCGCCCGCAAGAACGGCGGCACCGGCCTGGGGCTGGCCATCGTCAAACACATCGTCCAGCTCTACGGCGGCACCCTGACGCTGGAGAGCGCGGTGGGCAAGGGCTCCACCTTCACCGTGACCCTCCCCCTGGCCAAGGACAACGCCTGAAAAAAGGGCGGCTGAACATTCAGCCGCCCTTTTTCTGCGCCTCGGAGTAGCGGTGGCAGGCGGGCGTATCCGTCTGCTTGTACCGGATGCGGGGTTCTCCGCAGTGGCCCAGCTTGATGGGTATGTACCAATTCCGCCCCCTTTTTACATAGTGCCGGCGAAAATGTCGGCAGGTTTCACAGGTCTTTTCCCCGTCCATTGCAATCACCTCCTTACATAATATATACCATTAGGTCACCATATGCAACCCACTTGTTTAAAAAAAGTGGTAATGTTATAGTACCTATATAGGAGGTATTTAAATGGCTGAATCTGTTTTGGTAAATCGTAAGAAGTTTATATCTTCTCTTGACAACAAATTGGTTGAGCCATTGAATGCGCTCTCCAAAAAGACCCGTGTTCCAAAATCTCGGCTTCTGGATGAGGCAATTGAAGATCTTTTAAAGAAATATGAAAAAAAGGACGGCTGACAGTTCAGCCGTCCTTTTTCGATTCCCGGCATTTTGCGTAGGGGCTGACGCCCCAGGGCGACCTCTCTTGCACCTATTGGCCTGTGCATTCGCGGCTCAGTAGGGGCCGATGCCCACATCGGCCCGCCTTATTCCGGGCTGAAACGCCTTCCATGGGAACCTTTTTCGTATCTGTTTTCTTGTCATGCCTCCGGCGGGCCCCTTTCTGAGTGGCCAGAAAGGGGCGAAAGAGCCAGTTAAGGCGGGGGATTCCGATTTCCCCCGCCTTAACAATCCACCCCTTGAAACGGCCAAGAAGGGGGAATTGCGATTCCCCCTTCTTGGAACTTCCCCCAGGCTGTTCTCTTGGTGGTCTTCCGGCGGCCTGTCTTTCTCTGCCATACCTTCCATTCAGCACACTTGTAGGGGCGGCCTTTATGGCCGCCCGCGGGC
>NZ_JH417738.1:0-22704 GCF_000239295.1 Flavonifractor plautii ATCC 29863 | reverse complement strand
GGCCGCCCGCGGGCGACCACAAGGGGCGCCCCTACCCCTGGCAAACAATCAGGCCCCGGCGTCCGCACCGTTCGGTGCAGACGCCGGGGCCAATTTGACATAGATTAGAACTCCGCGTTGCCCACGGTGCGGGGGTGGGGCAGCACGTCACGGATGTTGGAGATTCCGGTCAGGTACATGACCATGCGCTCAAAGCCCAGGCCGAAGCCGGCGTGCTTGCAGCCGCCGTAGCGCCGCAGATCCAAGTACCACCAATAATCCTCGGGGCGCATGCCCAGCTCCTGGATGCGGCCCTCCAGCAGCTCCAGCCGCTCCTCGCGCTGGGAGCCGCCGATGATCTCGCCGATGCCGGGCACCAGGCAGTCGCAGGCGGCCACGGTCTTGCCGTCGTCGTTGAGGCGCATATAGAACGCCTTGATGTCCTTGGGGTAGTCGGTGACGAACACGGGCTTTTTGAAGATCTGCTCGGTGAGATAGCGCTCATGCTCGGTCTGGAGGTCGGTGCCCCACTCCACCTTGTAGTCAAATTTGTCGTTGTTCTGTTTGAGCAGCTCCACCGCCTCGGTGTAGCTCACCCGGCCGAAGTCGGAGGAGGCCACATGCTCCAGCCGCTCCTTGAGGCCCTTGTCCACGAAGGAGTTGAAGAAGTTGATCTCGTCGGGGCACTTCTCCATGACGGTGCGGATGATGTGCTTGATCATGGCCTCGGCCACGTCCATGTCGCCCTTGAGGTCGCAGAAGGCCATCTCCGGCTCGATCATCCAGAACTCGGCGGCGTGGCGCTGGGTGTTGGAATTCTCCGCCCGGAAGGTGGGGCCGAAGGTATACACGTCGCCGAAGGCCATGGCGAAGTTCTCGGCGTTGAGCTGGCCGGAGACGGTCAGGTTGGCGGGCTTGCCAAAGAAGTCCTGGCTGTAGTCCACCTTGCCGTCCTCGGTGCGGGGCGGGTTCTCCAGGTCCAGGGTGGTCACCCGGAACATCTCGCCGGCGCCCTCGCAGTCAGAGGCGGTGATGATGGGGGTGTGGACATAGACGAAGCCCCGGTCCTGGAAGAAGCAGTGGATGGCGTGGGCCGCCACGCTCCGCACCCGGAAGGCGGCGGAGAACAGGTTGGTGCGGGGCCGCAGGTGGGCGATGGTGCGCAGGTACTCCACGCTGTGGCGCTTTTTCTGGAGGGGGTACTCGGGGGCGGAGGGGCCCTCCACCGCCACGGAGGCGGCCTTCACCTCCAGGGGCTGCTTGGCCTCCGGCGTGAGTACCACAGTGCCGGTGACGGACAGGGCCGCGCCCACGTTCTGTCCGGCGATCTCCCTGTAGTTGTCCAGGGCGTTGGCATCCAGGACGATCTGCAGGTTCTTGAAGCAGGAGCCGTCGTTGAGCTCCACGAAGCCGAAGGTCTTCATATCCCGGATCGTGCGGGCCCAGCCGGACACCAGCACCTCTTTCCCGCCGAACTGCTCCTGGTCGGCAAAGATCTGTGCAATTTTTATGCGTTCCATTGGTCGCTCCCTCTATTCTTAAAAATAAAGTATCAATGGGTAGTAGTATACCATTTTTCAACCATTTTGCAAGGGCTGAGGGAAAAAAGGCAGGACTACCTCCGTTCGGGTCCGCCGAAGATAAGCGCCTCCCGCGCCTCGTCAGACAGGGTACGGTCGCGGAACCCGTAGAGGAGGACCCCCAGGGCGGCCAGGGCGGCGGCCAGGGCGTACTCCAGGCAGTCCAGCGCGCCGGGGCTGAACGGGAGAAGGATGTTCCCCGCCAGGAAAACCGAGGCGGCCACCCCCAGCACAGCCGTCACCCGCCCGCCGGGCATGCGCACCGGGCGGCGGAGGTCCGGCCGGGCGCGCCGCAGGCGGAGCACCGCGGCCAGGGACATGATCCACATGACGATGGTGGCCAGGGAAGCGATGTTGATGAAGGGCAGAAAGAAGAGCCTGCCCGTGAAGGGGGTGAGCACCACGAAGGCGGCGGTGAACCAGATGCAGCGGGCGGGGGTGCCGTATTTCGGGTGGAGTGCGGAAAACGCCTTCGACACCAGTGCAAAGCGGGACAGGCCGTAGAGCATCCGGGCGGAGGAGTAGAGGGTGGAGTTCATCACCCCCACCGCGCCCACAAAGGCGGTGGCCAGGAAGAGCACCCGCACGGCGGGCACGCCGGTGATGGACACCAGCACGTCGGCGAAGGGGGCGGTGCGGCCCACCGCCTCCCGCCAGGGCATACACCCGGCCACAGCGGTGGACACCAGGCAGAGGATGCCCGTCACCAGGAACAGGCAGGTGATGAGGGCGGCCCCCGCCTTGCGGGCGGCGGGGCCGGAGGCGTCGGCGGCAGCCTTGGACACCGTCTCCCACCCGGCCACGGAGAACACCAGCAGGGACAAAAGGGAGGCCGAGCCGGCAAAGTCGAAGTCCAGCCCCCCATCGGAGGCGTACACCGCCGGGTCGAAGTGGGTAAAGCACACCGCCAGCCCCACGGCACACATGATCAGCAGCACCACCGTGGCCAGCTTGGCCAGGGAGGCGCACACGTTGGCCCCCCGGAGCTGCACCCACAGGATGGCCCCCGCCAGGGCCAGTTGGATGGCCACATTGGGCAGGGTGACGGGGAACTCCCCCAGCTCATAGAGCACCGCCGTCCGCCCCAGGGCGGGGAACAGCTCATCCAGCAAGGAGACGGCGGCCAGATCCACCCAGCAGAACACGATGGTGTTCATCAGGATGCCCGCCCACCCCACGGCGAGGCCCCCCCGGCTGCCGAAAGCGGCGTAGGAGTACACCACCTCGCCGCCGGGCAGGGGGAGCATGGGGATGGCCTCCATGTAGGCGAAGGCAAACGGCAGTTCAATGATGATGCACAGGGCGAAGGCCACAACCAGATTGAGCGGTCCCCCCGCCGTCTCCAGCCACGTGCCCGTCAGCAGCAGCCAGCTCGTGCCCAGCATACACCCGATCCCCATGGCCACCAGGCCGAAATAGCTGATGCCCTTCCCGCCGGACTTTCCCATTCAGATCCCTCATTTTTCCTCAGATGAACCTATTATAGCACCTTCCGGCCGGTTTTCCCAGCCCCCCGGCCCGACTTTCGCAGAGAGACTGCCCACACCAGCCACGCCAGTGCGCTCCCCAGCAGCGGCGCGGCACACCACCACAGGAGCAGGAACCATCCCATGACCATCCAGCCCGCCGCGCTCAGGAAGAGCACCCCTGGGACCGCCAGAAGCGCCAGAGGCACCAGAAGCCGCCACACCGCCCTGGCCCGCCGGCACAGCAGCAGCTGGAGAAAGAACATAGGGAACGCATGGAAGTACAGGAGCAGGAGCTGGTGCCAGGACGGTATGTTCAGAGGCAGGTCGGAAAAGGCCGCGGCAAAGGCCGCAGTATAGACCGCCATGGTGACGGCGAAGCACCCCAGAAGCCATTGATCCGTTCGTCTCATAAGCACACATCCTCTCTCTTCACCGGGAGCTGCCGATGACGGCTCCGCAGGCCCATAGGGCGGGGGCTTGCCCCCGCCGCTTTTCAAAGGGCGCCCGGCGCAGCTCCACCCCAGGTGCGTCTGGAAAAGGCATCCGGCCCGTTAACCCGTTCCGCCCCTCTCCCGGGGATACGCCCCCGCCGCGTTGCCCAGCAGGGCGGAGATGGATGGCACGAGGCAGAGGGCGGGAGTCCACTTTCCTACGACGATCAGCAGGCACAGGGCGCATACCACTGGAAAAAGGGGGCACAGGCCGTGCCGCTTTCCCAGGGACATCCCTATGGCGAGGCAGCCAAAGGGCAGGAGATAGACCCCCGCCAGCACCACGGCGAGTCCCCCGGCGATACCGCCCAGCAGGGCGGGCAGAAGGGTGCAGACCAGCAGAGCCGGGGGCAGGAAGCGCAGGGTCGCCCTCCCGTTAAGGCAAACCGGGCCGGGCGCAAAGCGCCAGACCAGGGCTGGGATGGCCAGGATCGCCAGCCAGCACACCAGCGCAACCATCACTCCCCCGCGCCTCCCCTCCTCCGCAGGGCCGCGCCGGCCAGATTGCCCGCCAGGGCGGCGGCAAAGGCGACGGGGAACATGTCGGCGTCGGCCACGTTGGACACCAGCCTTGCCAGCAGGGCGAAGCAAAGCAGGAACCCCGCACACACCACGGGATAGAGGGGGCAGAAGCCCTGCCGCTTCCCCAGGGACAGGGCGGAACAGAAGGTGCCGACGGGCAACAGGAGGTAGGGGTAGAGCAGGCCGGAGAGCACCGGCACGTCGCCGGCGTCGCACAGCCGCAGCACAAAGGGCAGAAGCAGACACAGCAGGGCAGCGAAGGGGACATAGGGCAGGGTCTCCCGCCAGTGGAACAGGGAGGGCCCCGGAGCCAGACCCAGCCGCTCCCGGATGGCGGACACCTCGGCGTACCAGCCCACCCAGCGGCCCAGCCACACCAGCAGATATACCAGCGCCAGGGACACCAGAAAAGCCGCCGTCTCACGCACGCCGAAGTTGAGCCCCGCCCACAGTCCCACGGTGGCTGCCGTCAGGGCGAAGTGGGCCAGCGTCCGCCCCACCAGGGCGGGGCCGTCCCCGGCGAAGGGCAGGGTGGCCACCCCCACCTCCGCCCCGAACAGGGCATAGAGGGCGAAGGACAGGGCAATCCCCAGCCCCTCCAGCCCGCGGGGGAAGCCGCAGTTCAGGAGCTCCAGCACAAGGGCGCTGGGCGAGCCGATGAAGAGGGAGCCGATCCCCCAGGCCGCCAGCCCGCCGCCGGCCATCCCCAGCAGAGCCCCTGCCAGCGCCCGGCGGAGGGCCCTCCTCTTGTCGTCGAACAGCATGTCGTTCCCTCCTTTTTACAGCCCCAAAGCCTCTTTGATCTTCCTCACGTACCGCCGGGACACGTAGCTCACCGCGCCGCCCGCCAGCGTCACCCGGATGGTGCCGGTAAGGGAGAGATCCAGGGCGGTGATCTTCCGCAGGCTGATGATCTCCGAGTGGGAGATGCGCACGAAAGTGTGCCGGTCCAGCCGGCCCTCCAGCTCGTACAGCCGCTCCTTCAGGTCGTACACCCCGCCGGGGGTCTGGCACTTCACGCCCTTCTCCTCGCCGTAGCAGCGGAGAATGTCCTCCGCGGCCAGGGGAACGGCCCGGCCCCCCTGCCAGCCGATGAGGACGCCGCCCCCCTCCAGCCGGGCGGCCAGAGCCTTCACCTCGTCGGTGAGGGCGGGGGCGTTGATCACAACCGACACCCCGCCGCAGCCCGGGTCGATGCGCAGCTCCACCTTCATGCCGTTCCCCCCTTTCACCCCCACTATAGCGAAAAAAGGGCCGTCTGTCCACCGATTTCGGACAGACGGCCCCAATGGGCGGATATTCGGTTTGCTCCCCGCCGGGGCGCACCGCAGAGACCGGATGCTCCGGGTTCAGCGGAACAGGGCGCTCGCCCTGTCCCCTGTAGGGGCGACCCTCGTGGTCGCCCGTGGGCGGCCATAAAGGCCGCCCCTACGCGATGGCCTCGGCCCCCACCTCATAGGTCCAGGTGCCGTCGGCATTCTGCCGGGCGGTGCAGTCGGTAAAGAAATACGCCCCCAGGCCGGAGGCCCACTTCTGCGCCTCAAAGCCCTCCTCGGCGGAGCCGGACAGGGAGAACAGGCAGCCGTTTTCCCAGCGGTAGAGGGCCACGCTGTCCTCGTACCCCTCCGTCGGCTCGGTCATGGGGGTGAGGTAGCCCGCCTCCCAGATCTCCTCCAGAGTACCGGTGATGGGCATCAGGCCGTGGGCGTTCCCAAACACCCAGGCCAGGGCGGATTTCTCACTCTCGGCCAGGTCGGTGAGGCCGGAGAGATCCACCCCCAGCTCCTCCAGCCCTGTGTTGAGGGCAGTATCTACCTCCCACAGGTCGGACAGCACCTGGAGATACAGCCCGCAGCGGTCATCCGCCGGCTCCTCCAGCACGGTCACGCCGGTCACATGGCCGAACTTGGCGGGATAGGTCTCCAGAATCATTCCGTCAAACCCGACCTCCACCACAGCCCCGTCAGCCAAGGTTCCATCCACCGCCAGCCCCTCTGTATCCAGGGTATACACGTCCCCCGCGCCCCCCGGGCCAGCCAGCACCAGCTCCCCTTCCTCCGCCCCATCCACAATGCGGCAAGTCATTTTTTCGGGAGCCCCCGCAGTCAGGCCGGGCTCCTCCGAGGGGGAGCCCGCCGGGGTTCCCCCCGCGGGGGCGGCCTGGTTTCCGGTGGATGCACACCCGGCCAGCAGGAGCACAAGGGCGAACAGCAGCAGGCTTTTTTTCATGGAACATTCCTCCTTTCCCCTCTTGGACGGCGGGACGTGGAAAAAGTTCCTGAACCGGGGAGATTCCTCTTGACAGAGGCCCTCTATAAGCATATGATTATATCAACAGCTTATGTTTAGGAGGAGAGGCCATGACTCAGCGGGAACGGCAGATTCTCAAGTGGATTGAGGAGAACCCCCTGATCTCCCAGCAGGAGCTGGCGGACAAAGCGGGCATCGCCCGCTCGTCGGTGGCGGTACACATCTCCAATCTGATGAAGCAGGGCCATATCGCCGGCAAGGGCTACATCGTCCGCACCGCTCCTTATGTGGTAGTCGTGGGGGGCGTCAACCTGGACATCGGCGGGCGGCCCCACGGGGAGCTGGTGGCGGCAGACTCCAACCCTGGCCAGGTGCGCATGAGCCTGGGGGGCGTGGGGCGCAACATCGCCCACAACATGGCTCTGATGGGGCTGGACGTGCGGATGCTCACCGCCTTCGGCGACGATATGAACGCCCAGCGTATCGCCGCCTCCTGCGGCGAGCTGGGCATCGACATCAGCCAGTGCCTCACCGTGCCCGGCGGGGCCACCTCCACCTATCTGTTCATCACCGACGGGCACGGGGACATGGCCCTGGCGGTCAGCGACATGGAGATCTATGAGCATGTCACCCCCGCCTTTCTGGCCGGGCGGGCCCGGCTGCTCCAAAATGCCCAGCTCCTGGTGGTGGACACCAACATCCCGGCCCAGTCCATCGCCTGGCTGGCGGAGAATATCCGCCTGCCCATCTTCGCCGACCCGGTGTCCACCGCCAAGGCGGAGAAGCTGCGCCCCGTACTGGGGAAGCTCCACACCCTCAAGCCCAACCGGCTGGAGGCGGAGCTGCTCTCGGGCGTGTCCATCACCGACGCGGCGAGCCTCAACGCCGCGGCCGACGCCCTGCTGGCCACCGGCCTGCGGCGGGTATTCATCAGTCTGGGGGGCGACGGGGTGTTCGCCGCCGACCACAGCGGGCGGGTACACGTGCCCTGCTGTCCCGGAGAGATGGTGAACACCACCGGCTGCGGCGACGCGGGCATGGCCGCCATCGCCTGGGCCTATCTGGAGGGCACCGGGCTGGAGGACACCGCCCGGGCCGCCATGGCCGCCGGGGCCATCGCCATGGAGAGCGCCGAGACGATCAACCCCGACATGAGCGCCCGGCTGCTCCGCCGGAGGGCGGGCTTCGGGGAGGGAGTGGAGACGCCTTGACCTTCTGGACCGCGCAAATCCTGGGGCTGATCGGCTCCCTGCTCGCCTTCACCGCCGTCCAGACCGGCAGCCGCCGGAAGATCATCGGCCTTCAGCTTGTGTGCTGCGTGCTCTGGGTCGTCCAGTACGTGCTGCTGGGGGCGTGGACGGGGGTGCTCATCAACCTGCTGGGCCTGGCCCGCGGCGTGGTGTGCGCCTACAACGACCGGCCCTGGGCCCGCAGCCGCCTTTGGCTGGCCCTCTTTCTGGCCTGTTATGGGGCGGCCCCCCTCCTCACCTGGGACGGCCCCTACTGCCTTCTGCTGGGCGCGGCCATGATGCTCACCACCGCCGCCCTCTGGACGCGGAACATGCGCCTGACCCGGCTGCTGTTTCTCCTCAACTCCCCTCCGGTGTTCGCCTACAACCTGATCGCCGGCTCCTATACCGGCGCCGCCATCGAGGTGGCCGCCTTCTGCTCCTTCGCGCTGGCCGTGTGGCGCTTTGATCTCCGCCGCCCGGCCGCCGGCCCTTCCTCTCCGGCCTGACCACTCCGCAATCCGTATTTTATAAATATATTTTACAGGAGGTAATCACCATGAATCTCAATCCGTATCTGGACGTCGCCCCTGAAGTAGCCGCCGCTGTGGCCGCGGGCAAGCCCGTGGTCGCCCTGGAGTCCACCATCATCTCCCACGGCATGCCCTACCCCCAGAACGTGGAGACCGCCCTCAAGGTGGAGCAGATCATCCGCGACAACGGCGCGGTGCCCGCCACCATCGCCATTCTGGGCGGCCGCCTGAAGGCCGGCCTCACCGCCGAGGAGATCGAGTATCTGGGCAAGAAGGGCCAGGACGTGACCAAGGCCAGCCGCCGGGATCTGGCGGTGCTGGTCTCCCGCAAGGCCGACGGCGCCACCACCGTCACCACCACCATGATGATCGCCCACATGGCAGGCATCCAGGTGTTCGCCACCGGCGGCATCGGCGGCGTGCACCGCGGCGCCGAGACCACCATGGACATCTCCGCCGATCTGGAGGAGCTGGCCTCCACCCCCGTGATGGTGGTGTGCGCCGGGGCCAAGTCCATCCTGGATTTGGGCCTGACCCTGGAGTACCTGGAGACCCACGGCGTGTCCGTCCTCGGCTACGGCACCAAGGAGCTGCCCGCCTTCTACACCCGCAAGAGCGGCTTCGAGGTGGACTACCGGGTGGACACCCCCGCGGAGCTCGCCGCGGCCTTCCGGGCCTCCCTGGATCTGGGCCTCAGGGGCGGCATGCTGGTGACCAACCCCATCCCCGAGGAGTTCGCCATGGACCACGAGGTGATCAACAGGGCCATCGACGAGGCCGTCGCCCAGGCCAACGCCCAGGGCATCCACGGCAAGGCCACCACCCCCTTCCTGCTGGCCAAGGTGAAGGAGCTCACCGGCGGTGACAGCCTGGACTCCAACATCCAACTGGTGTTCAACAATGCCCGGCTGGCCGCCCAGACCGCCGCCGAGCTGTGCAGGCTGGGCTAAGTCCCCAATTCCCCAGGTCCCCTGTGCGTCCCAAACGCACGGGGGACCTTTTTTCGGTTTTGGCGGCGGAATATTTCTTTTTCTTAACATTCGCCCCCAATCCGTTGCATCCCGTCCGGCCGGGACGTATAATGGCTGGGAACGGAACAAAGTTTCTCCTTGTATGGAGCGAAAAGAGGCGATTTTGAATGGCGCGGATGCGGCATTTTCTCAAACGGTGCCCGGCGGTTCTGCTGAGCGCGGCCCTGCTGGCCGCTGCTGTCGGCACTGCCGCGGCGGCGGACACTCCCGCCCCCACCCTGGGCATCTACACCACCGGGGACATGGGGGGGCGGCTCTACCGTGAGGACCCCGTGACCGGGGAGGCAGTGGAGTACAGCTATCAGAATGTGGCCTCCGCCATGGAGGCGGAGCGGGCCTCGGTGGACGCCGCCCTGCTGCTGGACAGCGGTGACGCGGTGGACAACGGGCTGGTCCAGGACGGCGGCGCGGCGGAGGCCCTGGCCCTGCGGGCCATCGGCTATGACGCCCTGGTGCCCGCTGTGGGTGAATTCCGCTTGGGCCCGGAGGCCCGGGACGATTTCTTCGCCGCCCTGGGTGAAGCGTCGGAGGACGGCGCCCCGGTGCGCGTCCTCTCGGGCAACTACCTGGACGAGGACACCCAAAGCCCGGAGGAGGATGCCTACGAGGTCTTTACTGTGGAGCTGGGCCGGCGCGCGGTGCGCATCGGCGTGCTGGGCCTGGGCGCCATGGAGGCGCCGGAGGAGCTCCCCGAGTCCTTTGTCTCCGGCGTGCGCTTTGCCCACCGGGACAACACCTCCGGCAGCTATAGTTGGGAGTGGACCGGCTACTGGCAGGAGCGGCTGGAAAAGGAGAACTGCGACCTGGTGGTGGTGGTCTGCCACGCCGGACAGGACGAACTGGCCCGCTTTGCTGCGGAGACCACCGGCATCGACCTGCTGGTGGGCGGCCATGGCGAGGCGGCGGCGGAGACCCTCCAGAACGCCGACGGGGAGCCGGTCTCCCTGGTCAGCGGCGGCGGCACGTCCCTGACCCGCACCACAATTACCCTCTCCCCCAAGGGGGAGGTCGTGGTGGGCGAGAGCACCCTGCTCCCCCTGTCCGACTATGAGCCGGACGACCGCCTGAACAAGGCCCTATCCGCCGCCCAAAGCGCAGCGTCTGACCGCATGCAGGCTGCCGTTGGCACCCTGTCCGGCGACTGGTCAGAGGAGGGCTCTCCCCTGTATGTGCAGAGCGCCACGGTGGATCTGGTGGCCGAGGCCATGCTGTGGGCCGCCGATGCCGACGCGGCCCTTCTCTCTCCCGCCGCCCTGGGCGGCGCTTCCGCCGCTTCCCGGTTCTCCGGTGAGGATGACACTGCGGTGCTCTCCCTGCGGGACTGCGCCGCGCTGGCCCCCGGGGACAGCCCCGTCGTCCTGGTGGAGCTCACCGGCGCCGAGCTGCGCCAGTGGCTGGACCGCAGCGCGGAGGCCTATCAGGCGGAGCCGGACGGCTCCATCTCCGGCGGAGAGGGTGCCGACGTGCTCTATGGTATGGACTACACCCTCTATCTGGGGGCTTCTGAGGGACAGCGGGTGGACGGCCTCGCCTTTAAGGGCGCCCTGGTGGACGACGGACAGACCTTCCGCGTAGCCGTGTCCGCCGACCGCCTGTCCGCCCCCGACTTCCCGGACTGCACCCCCCTCTGGTCCGCCGCCCGTGACAGCCGCTTTGCCGCCCAGAGCGGCATCCCCGCCGCAGTCCTGGCCGGGTATCTCTCCGAGCAGACCCACCTGCTGGGCATGCTCTCCCCCCAGCGGAGCAGCACATGGAGCCTCTACACCGGCTCCGTCAACGGCCCGCTGAACCGCCTGGAGTTTGTCACCATGCTCTATGAGATGGCCGGAAAGCCCAAGCCCGGAGCCAGCGCCGCCTTTATCGACGTGTCCAACAGCGACGCGGCGGTGTGGGCCGCCGAGACCGGCGTGGTCAGCGGCAACGGGACAGGCAAATTTCTCCCCACCCAGACTGTCACCCGGGAGCAGACTGCCGTCATGCTCTACAATTACGCCAAATTCCTGGGGCTGAAACCCCCGTCGTCCGGCCCCTCCGCCACCGCGCTGCTGGACTGCGGCGAAATCGCGGTCTGGGCCCGCCCAGCGGTGGAGTTCTGTATCCGAACGGGGGCCCTCTCCGCCGCCGGACTGCGGGGGGACCTCTTCCTCCCCAGGGGCACCCTCACCCGCGGAGAGGCTAACCGCTGTCTGGCCGCCTTCGCGGACTACATCGAAGCCAACTGAATCCAATAACAGCAGCCCCGGCGGACAAATCCGCCGGGGCTGCTCAGCCTGTCAAAAAAGTCTTTTCGACAGGCTGCTGGACATTTTGAAACTCCGAAAAAGTTTCAAAATGTCGTTTGATCCAACATGAAAGGGAACCCTGACGGTTCCCTTTCACACTATCCCTCCCTCTGAATTCTTTAGCAGGAGGGGTTATGAGCAACCTGAGCAGCCCCGGCGGGCGAATCTGCCGGGGCTGCTTTCTATCCTCTCCTACTGCGATGTATCTGCCTCTATAGAGCGTTCGAGGGCCGCAATCCGGTCATTCAATGCCTCTATGTCCGGCGCCTCCACCGGCGCGTTGATCAGTCCATAGGCCCCCTTGAGGGCCAGGATGCGTCGGACGCTCTCGTCCAGCCGCTCCTCCGGGATGCGGCCGCTGTCCACCGCCTCCACCAGGGCGGCGTGGGCCTCGGCCAGGTTGTCCGCGCCGTGGCACACCAGCAGCAGGTCACAGCCGGCCTCCACGGCCAGTACGGCGGCCTCCCCCATACCGTAGGTGTTGGAAATGGCCCCCATGGTCAGGTCGTCGGTGCATACCACGCCCTCATAGCCCATCTCCTCCCGGAGCAGCCCCGTCACCACCTCGGGAGACAGGGAGGCCGGGTTGTCCGGGTCGATCTGACTCAGGAGGATGTGGGCCACCATGATGGCAGGAATGGAGGTGTCCCCCCCATAGGTACCGTAGACGCAGGTAGTGTCGATGGCCTGTCGGAAGGGCCGCAGCTCCAGCTCCTCCAGTTCCTCCAGGCTCTTGTCCACAACAGGCAGGCCGTAGTGGGAGTCCACCGCCGTGTCCCCATGGCCAGGGAAGTGCTTGGCCACCGGGATGACGCCCCCAGACAGGATGCCCAGGGCGGTCTCATTGGCTGCTCCGGTGACGGTTGCGGCATCTGTCCCAAAGGCCCGGTCGCCGATCACCGTATTCTCCGGGTTGGACCAGATGTCCAGGCTGGGGGCGAAGTCCATGTTGAAGCCGAAGGCAGCGCACTGGGCCGCCAGGGTCTGGCCCAGCGTAAAGCAGGCATCCATCCGAGCCTCGGGGTCGGCAATGGAACCAAAGTCCAGGGCGGAGGGCAGATCGGTCACCTCCGGCGGCATCCGGTCCACCCGGCCCCCCTCCTGATCCACGCAGAGGAACAGGGGGGTGTAGTCCCCGTTGAGCTCCTTCAGCCCGTTGGTGAGCGCCGCCAGCTGCTCCGCGCTCTCCACGTTGCGGCCAAAGAGAATCACGCCGCCCACCTGATAGCCCTGGACGGCCTGCACCGCGTCCTCCCCCGGCTCTGTGCCCTCGATCCCCGCCACCAGGAGCTGGGCCGCCTTCTGCTCCACCGTCATCCCCGCCAGGGCCTCCCCCACCGGATCGGGGGTGGGGGTGGGGGACGGCTCTGGCGTGTGGGTGGGCAAAATGGTGGGCGCGGGGGCGGTGGGCTGAGTCGGTTCTCCCCCCTGTTTTTGACATCCGGCAGGCAGAGCGAATACAATTAGTAATAAAATAGCCAATAGCATCCGTTTTGTCATCGTTTTTTCCTCCCTTTCCGCCCCTTGGGCACATGCATGGCCCGCCTGTCTTTCCCCCGGCGCGGGGGCATCTCCTCCCGGCGCTCCGCCGGACGGGTGGGACGCGGGGCAAGCTGGCCGCCAGGCAGTACAAAATCGATCTGCCCGGTGGCGGGATCGGCGGCGGCGCACACCACCTCCAGGGGCATACCGAAGGTGTAGGCCGTCCCGCCCCCCTCCTCCGTCAGCGTGAGGCGGGTCTCGTCGTAGTGGTAGCCCCGGCCGGGCAAGGCCTCCACCCCCAGCAGGCCCTCCACCCCGCCGGGCAGCAGGACAAACAGGCCGAAGCGGGTGACGCCGGACACGGTGCCGGCAAAGGTCTCCCCTACATGGCCCGCCATGAATTCGGCCATGTAGCGCTTCTCAATCTCCCGCTCGGCGCTCTGGGCGGCCAGCTCCCGCTGGGAGGACTGCACCGCCGCCTTCTGGACCGCGGCGGCCAGTCTTCTCTCCACCCCGCCGGACAGCCTCCCGTCCAGCAGGGCGGTGAGGATGCGGTGGACCATCAGATCGGGATAGCGGCGGATGGGGGAGGTGAAGTGGCAGTAGTATTTGGCCGCCAGGCCGAAGTGCCCCAGGTTTTCCCCGTCGTACCGGGCCTTCATCAGGGAGCGGAGCACCATCATGGACACCGCCGCCTCCTCTGGCTTCCCCTTCGCCGTGTCCAGCAGCTTCTGGAGGGAGGGGCCGTCGGCTTCCTTCAAATCGTAGCCCAGGGGGGCCAGCATGGCCCGCAGCGTCTCCGCCTTGTCCGTGGAGGGCTTCTCGTGAACCCGGTAGACGCAGGGCTTGTCCAGCCGGTTCAGATGCTCGGCCACGCACTCGTTGGCCGCCAGCATGAAGGACTCGATGAGCCCCTCGCTGATCCCCGGCGTGCGGAGCACCACGTCCACCGGCGTGCCGCTCTCGTCGCACACCACATAGCTCTCCCGGGTGTCCAGCTCCAGGGCGCCCCGCCGCCTGCGGCGGCCCTCCAGCACCCGGGACAGCGCGGCCATGTCCTCCAGCATGGGGAGTATCCGGGCGTACCGCTCTGCCAGGGCGGGGTCGCTGTGGGCCAGCAGCGCGTTGCAGTCCTCATAGGTCATCCGCTCCGTGGTGCGGATGACGCTCTTGGCGATGGTGTGGTCCACCACCTCCCCCTCCGGCGTCAGGGTCATGACGCAGGACAGGGCCAGCCGGTCCACCCGGGGGTTGAGGGAACAGATGCCGTTGGACAGCTCCCGGGGCAGCATGGGCACCACCTGGTCAGCAAAGTACACCGAGGTCCCCCGCTCCCAGGCCTCCAGATCCAGGGCGGAGCCGGGGCGCACGTAGTGGCTCACGTCGGCGATGTGCACCCCCAGCACCCAGCGGCCCAGGCCGTCCCGCTCCAGGCTCACCGCGTCGTCCAGATCCTTGGAGGAGGCCCCATCAATGGTGATCATCACCTTGTCCCGCAGGTCCAGCCGCCCGGCGACGGCGCTCTCCTCCACCGCCTGGGGGGCTACCTTGGCCTCGAGCATCACGGCATCGGGGAATTCCCGGTCGATCTCGTACTGGTACAGCAGGGCGGCCACGGCGCTCGCCCGGTCCCCGGCGGGGCCGAACACCTCCCGCAGGGTGCCCATGGGCGGGTGCTTGGCGCTTCCGAAGCTGGTCATGGCCACGGCGGCCCGGTCCCCGGCCCGCACTCCCTTACGCTTGGTGAGCACCTGGATGGGGCTGGGCAGCCGGTCACTGTCCGGCCGGAGCCACAGCCCCCGGTTGTGCCGGACCAGCACGCCGGTGACCGTCTTGTTGGCCCGCTCCACCACGGCGGTAATCCGGGCGGTGCGCCGCCGGCCCTCCTCCCCTCCCTCGTCCTCCGGCCGGGCCAGCACCCGGTCGCCGTGCCACGCGCCGCCCTCCGCCCGGGGCGGAATGAACCAGTCATCCTCCCGCCCCCCGCCGTCCTCCGGTACCAGAAAGCCGAAGCCCCGGCTGGTGGCCTGATAGATTCCGGCGAGCCCGCCGGCCTGCTTATCCTGTTTCATATCATCGTTCCCTTTCTTCCGCACTCCGGTCCTCCGGCCGGGATGCTCCGGGTGCCGCCGCCCACAGGCGCGGCGTCTGCTGCTATTGTACCATAATTTTGTCTCATCCGGCATCGAAAGATACAAAAACCGCCCTCCCGAACGGGAGGGCGGTTTTTGTGCTTCTTAGAGCAGGCACATGACAAAGGTAATTACCACAAAGCCGATGGCCACCCATTTGGTCAGCTTGGCCAGCTTGGCGTCCCAGGTCTTGGCCCGGTTCTTGGCCATAAAGGTATCCGCCACGCCGGCGATGGCACCGGACAGGCCCGCGCTCTTTCCGGACTGGAGCAGTACCACGGCGATCAGGAAAATCGCGGCCGCCACGTCCACAATGCTCAGAATCAACTGGGGGATATTCACGCTGCATCGTCCTTTCGGCCCCGGATGGGGCATCATTCGTCCATACGCTATGGTCTATGGGCGCAGTTATCCCGCGCCGATTTCAAACGTGGATTCTATCGTAGCACATTTCCCCGCCGATTTCAAGCATTTTTTCGCATTTCTCAGCCGCCCCGCACGATCCGGCGGCTGCCCCAGCAGGTGGCCAGGAAATAGCCGCCGTAGATGACCAGCAGCAGAACCGCCGCCACGGCGCTGGAGGCCGCCGCGTCCACCTTCCCGACCTCGGCGATCACCGCGTTGGCCGCCGTCATGCCCACGGCGGCGTGGACCAGCGCCAGGGCCAGGGGCAGGAAAAAGGAGAGGAATACTTGGATATCCACCGACCGGGCCCGCATCCGCTCCGGCGCGCCCAGCCGGGCCAGGAGTTGGTAGCGGGGGGCGTTGTCCGCCGCCTGGGTGAGCTGCTGAAGGGCCAGCACCGCCGCCGAGGCCAGCAGGAACACCACCCCCAGGTACAGGCCGATGAAGAGCACCAGCACCTTGGTACCCATAACCTCCATCCAGGTCCCGATACGGGTGGTGCAGCCGTAGACGCCCAGGGTGTCCAGGGTAGACAGCGCATCCTGAAACCGCGCCTCCGCCGCATATTTGTCCCCGGCATAGTCGGCCAGGAAATACCAGCCGTCGATGTGAGCTCCCTGGGCCGCGTCATCCGGCCGAACGGCCAGGCCGTGGTGCGCCCGGAAGGCGTATGCCGCGTCCTGGCCCCAGCGGCCCGCGATGGCGTCGTGCATCGACTGGTCGATGGCCCGCCCTTCCCCGGTGAGATACACCGGGAAGGCGAGGGAGAAGGCGCACTCTGCCTCCGGATCGAAGCCTCCCTCCGCCAGCAGGGCGGGGAGGTCCACCTCTCCCTCCTGCTCCGGGTAGAAGATCAGCTCCACGTCCTGGGGGGCCTGCTCGGCCGTCATCTGCTCCACCGTGTTGTTGAGCCCTACCGAGCTGGCGGTGATGCCAATGGCCAGCAGGAGCATGAGGCAGATCACCGTCATGGAGCGGTAGGTGGTGTTGATGCGGGCGTTGAACTGCCGCAGGACAAACATATTGAGGTTCCTGTAGTAGAGCCGCTTGCTGCTCTGGCATACCCGCAGAAGGAACCCGGACAGGGAGCGAAAGAAGAGCAGGGTGCCCAGGCTGCCCAGGCCGATCATCACCCAAAACAGCGCGTCCACCCGCAGCAGGCCCCGGGTGAGGAGCATGGCGTAGGCGACGGCCAGCAGCCCCGCCCCCGCCAGAAAGAGAACCACCGACACCCCCAGGCTCTGGGCCTTGAGCTCCTGGTTCACCCGCCGGGCCTGTATCAGGTCCAGGAGCCTGCACCGGGAGACGGCAAAGGCGTGGCAGAGCATTACCAGCAGGAAGATAAGGGAGAAGGCCAGGGCCGTTTTCCCCATGGCCGCCAGGGAGACGGAGAAAGTGAACTCCGTCATGGGCACGGCGAAGAGCCCGGCGGTGAAGGCGGACAGGCCCCAGGCCGCCAGCACCCCCAGCCCCAGTCCTGCCAGCAGGGCCAGCACCCCCATGCACAGGGTTTCCAGCAGGAGCAGGCGGGCCACCTGCCCCCGCTCCATGCCCAGCAGCAGGTAGGTGCCCAGCTCTCCCTTCCGGCGGCGAATCAGGAAGCCGGAGGCATAGAGGATCAGAAAGGCCAGCACCACCCACACAAAGACGGAGAGCATGCCAATGAGCTCCCGGATGGCCTGGGCCGTGGGAGCCTGGGGACCGCTGCCCAGGTATTGGAACACCGCCTGGGTTTCCAGGGAGTTGAACACATAGAACAGGCACACACCGAAGGCGATGGTGAGAAACCACACTCCGTAGTCCTTCATGCTGCGCCCCACATTTTTGAAGGCCAGCTTAGAGAACATCGCTCTGATCACCTCCCAGGCGGGTCACCACGCCGATGATCTGCTGGAAAAACGCCCGGCGGCTCTGCCCGCCCCGCTCAAGCTGGGTGAGCACCGCACCGTCCTGCAAAAAGAGAATGCGGCGGCAGTAGCTTGCGGTGAAGGCGTCGTGGGTCACCATTAGGATGGTGGCCCGGCCTTCCCGGTTGAGGGCCTCAAACCGGTCCAGCAGCAGCTTGGCGGAGCGGGAGTCCAGGGCGCCGGTGGGCTCGTCGGCCAGCACCAGGGCGGGGTCTGTGATGATGGCCCGGGCCGCCGCCGTCCGCTGGCGCTGTCCGCCGGACATCTGGTAGGGGTATTTGTTCAGGCAGTCGGTGATGCCGAGCAGCTCCGCCGTCTCCTTGACCCGCCCCTCGATCTCCCCCGCCGGAGTCCCCCGGATGGTAAGGGCCAGAGCAATGTTCTCGAAGGCGGTGAGGGTGTCCAGCAGGTTGCAGTCCTGAAACACGAAGCCCAGCCGCTCCCGCCGGAACCGGGAGAGGGAGCGGCCCTTCAGCGCCGTCACATCCTGCCCCTCCACCCGGATATGCCCTGCTGTGGGGGTATCAATTGTGGCGATGCAGTTGAGCAGGGTGCTCTTTCCGCTTCCCGAGGCGCCCATGATCCCCACAAACTCCCCCCGCTCCACGGAAAAGCTTACGTCGTCCACCGCGTGGGTGACGCTTCCCCGTCCGCCGTAGTCCCGGCGCAGATGCTCCACACTCAGAATTGGCTCCATGTTCAGACCTCCTTTGATTCTGAGAAAAGCTTATCAAAGGGATCTTAAAAAAAACTAAATCCCGCCTTACACTTTTGTGAAGCGACTCTGACGGTTTTCTTTCCAAAATTTTGTTCAGTGGCCCTTGATTTATTTTTTCCCGCCTCTATAATAGGAAGAGGATCATTTTAAACTGATAGGAGGACTCTTTCATGCTTATTGTCGACACCAAGAACGCCCCCGGCGCCATCGGCCCCTACTCCCAGGCCTACGAGACCAACGGCCTTGTCATCACCTCCGGCCAGCTTCCGGTGAACCCCGCCGACGGCGCCATGCCCGAGGGCATCGCCGCCCAGGCCGAGTGGAGCTGTAGGAATGTGGGCGCCATTCTGGAGGCCGCTGGCTCCGGCTTCGACAAGGTGGTCAAGACCACCTGCTTCCTGGCCGATATCGCCGACTTCGCCGCCTTCAACGAGGTGTACGCCAAGTACTTCACCTCCAAGCCCGCCCGCTCCTGCGTGGCGGTGAAGGATCTGCCCAAGGGCGCCCTGTGCGAGATTGAGGCCATTGCTGTCAAGTAAGCCCCGCCCTGCATCAAAGACGGATTTCCCATTCGCTTTTGCGCCTGGGAAATCCGTTCTTTTTTTACCTGTCCGCAGCGGCTGCTTTAAGCATCTTTCACAAAAAACAGTCTGGTTTTTTTCCATTCCGCCAAAGAAATTCCACTTGCATCCAGCCAGCAAATGGGATATAGTTTGACTGTACTAAAAATGCATTTGTACTTCAAAAAATTTTTGTGAGTCGATTGGTATGAGTCACCCCGACACCACCAGCAAGGATGCCGTTTTCCAATGGCGCGGCATCCCGCAGCCCGGACAGCTTCTCCCGTTGGGACTCCAACACGTGGTCGCCGCCGTAGTCGGCGTCATTACCCCGGCCATCCTGATTGCGGACACCTGCGGCCTGAGCAGCGCGGACAAGACCCTGATGATCCAGGTCTCTCTGATCCTGACCGCCCTGGCCACCCTGCTCCAGCTCTTTCCCATCTTCCACCGCATCGGCTCCGGCCTGCCCGTCATCATGGGCATCAGCTTCGCCTACATCCCCACGCTCCAGGCCATCGGCGGCGAATTCGGCCTGCCCACCATACTGGGCGCGGAGATCGTGGGAGGCATCGTTGCCATCGTCTTCGGGGTGCTGGTCAAGTGGATCCGCCCCCTGTTCCCTCCCCTGGTCACCGGCACGGTGATCTTCACCATCGGCCTGTCCCTCTATCCCACCGCTGTAAAGTACATGGCCGGCGGTGCAGGCTCAGAGTGGTTCGGCAGCGCCAAGAGCTGGGCGGTGGCCCTTATCACCCTGGCTGTGGTGGTCTTCCTCAACCACTTCACCAAGGGCATCACCAAGCTGGCCTCCATCCTCACCGGCATACTGGCAGGCTATGTCATTGCCTATTTCCTGGGCATCGTGGATCTGTCCGGGGTGGGCAGCGCGGCCTGGGTCGCCCTGCCCAGGCCCATGCCCTTTGACATCCAGTTCGTCCCTGCCGCCTGTGTGTCCCTGGGCATCGTCTACGTGGTCAATGCGGTACAGACCATCGGCGACCTCTCCTCCACCACCATGGGCGGCATGGACCGCATGCCCACCGACAAGGAGCTCTCCGGCGGCATTGTGGGCCAGGGCGTCATGAGCATTCTGGGCGCCTTCTTCGGCGGCCTGCCCGCCGCCACCTACAGCCAGAACGTGGGCATCGTCACCGTCAACCGGGTCATCAACCGGGCGGTCTTCGCCCTGGCGGCCCTCATTCTGCTGGTGGCCGGGCTGGTACCCAAGTTCGCCTCCCTGCTGACCACCATCCCCCAGTGCGTCATTGGCGGCGCCACCATCTCGGTGTTCGCCACCATCACCATGACCGGCATCCGTATGATCACCGAGGGGGGCTTCACCCCCCGCAAGAGCTCCGTGGTGGGCCTGTCGGTGGCCCTGGGCGTGGGGATCACCCAGGTGTCCGGCTGCCTGGCCGGCGAGGGCTTCCCCGCCTGGGTCAACACCGTGTTCGGCTCCTCCTCCGTGGTGGTGGCCGCCCTCATGGCCATCCTGCTCAACCTGATCCTGCCCAAGGAGCCCTCCGCGAACGGCTGATTGACAAACGCGCCCGGCTTCCAGAGGAAGCCGGGCACGGAATTTATTCCTTCGACTCGTCGATGTAGCTGTAGAGGGTGTACTTGGAGATGCCGAAGTACTTGCACACCTTGTCGCCGCTCTTGGTGATGAGAAAGGCCCCTGTCTCGTTGAGAAACTGGATCGCCTTCACCTTGTCCTCCTTGTGCATCAGCGCCACCGGCTTGCCCACCAGCTTGACGCTCTGCTCGATGAGCTCGTCCAGCAGGTCGGACACGTTGCGGGAGATGGCCTCCGGCTCCCGGGACTCCTTCTCCGTAGCGGTAAACTGGCGGAGCATGTTCTCCATGGCCAGCATGAGGGTGATGTCGTAGTTGATGCCGAAGATGCCGATGGGGGTCCCGTCGTCGTTGCGGATGTAGATGGTGGTGGACTTGAGAATCTTTCCGTCCTTCGTCTTGGTCAGGTAGCACAGGTGGTCCTGAAGCTTCTCCCGGTCGCCCCGCAGGGTCTCCAGCACCACGTGTGAAGGGCCGTCCCCCACCTTGCGGCCGGTGACCTGGCCGTTCTCAATGGCCACGATGGAGCTCTCCGGGTCGTTGGAATCCAGGTCGTGCACCACCACCTCGCAGTTGGGGCCGAACTGGCTGGCAATCCCTTTGGCAAGCTGAAATAAAAATTGCAGCGTGGACGCTTCTGGCATACTGTTTTCTCTCCTTTGCCGGCGCTTTTGTTGATATTATACCACTTCCAGGTATTTTTTCAACAAAAATTATAAAGCCTAAAAATTTTTTAGTTTTTCCAACAAACCCTCTTGCATCTTGGGCGCTTTTGTGCTAAAATTCAAATGTAAGACCAATTAAACTGTATATACTATACAAACAATTTGAAGATCGGTTGTGGCTGCAACGGAGTGCTCTCGCGCACGGGCTGAATGGACATGGGATTCGGTTTCGGTGCTGGCGCACCGCCGTCACAGAGTCGAGTGTCCATTCATAGGGAATGGGCACTTTTTTGTTGGTTGAAATCCAAAGGAGGAATGACGCATGCTGCTGGTTGGAAACGGAAGACTGATTACCCGGGACGAGGCCTTCCCCTATGCGGAGGACGGCGCGGTGGCGCTGGACGGCGAGGTCATCAAGGAGGTGGGGGCCCTGTCCGAGCTGAGGGCCAAATACCCCGACGCCGAGTTTGTGGACGCCCGGGGGGGCGTCATCATGCCCGGCCTCATCAACGTCCACACACACATCTACTCGGGCCTGGCCCGGGGCCTGTCCATCGACGGGTTCAACCCCACCAACTTTCTGGAGGTGCTGGACGGCCAGTGGTGGTACATCGACCGGCATCTGGCCCTGGACGGCACCCGGGCCTGCGCCTACGCCACGGTGCTGGACTGCATCCGGGACGGCGTGACCACCATCTTCGACCACCACGCCTCCTTCTGCGAAATCCCCGGCTCCCTCTTCGCCATCAAGGATGTTTGTCAGGAGCTGGGCATCCGGGCCAACCTCTGCTATGAGGTCAGCGAGCGGGACGGCGCGGAGAAGTGCGGCCAGGCCATCCGGGAGAACGCCGACTTCGCCCGGTGGGCGAAGGAGCAGGACGACGACATGATCAAGGCCATGTTCGGCGGCCACGCCCTGTTCACCATCTCCGACAAGACCTTCGAGCAGATGGTGAAGGCCAACGACGGCATGACCGGCTTCCACATCCATGTGGCCGAGGGCATGAACGACGTGTACGACTCCCTCCGGAACTACGGCTGCCGCCCGGTGAACCGCCTGCTCTACAACGGCGTGCTGGGGGAGAAGACCATGCTGGGCCACTGCATCCACATCTCCCCCGCCGAGATGGACATTCTCAGGGAGACGGGCACCATGGTGTGCCACAACCCGGAGTCCAACATGGGCAACGCGGTGGGCTGCTCGCCGGTGCTCCAGCTGTTCCAGAAGGGCATCCTCATCGGCCTGGGCACCGACGCCTACACCCACGACATGCTGGAGAGCCTGAAGGTGCTCCTGCCCATGCAGCGGCACAACGCCTGCCTGCCCAACGTGGGCTGGCGGGAGGCCACCGGGATGCTCTTTGAAAACAACGCCAAAATCTGCGCCCGGTACTTCAAAAAGCCCCTGGGCGTGCTCAAGCCCGGCGCGGCCGCCGACGTGATCATCATGGATTACAAGCCCTTCACCCCCTTCTCCCACGAGAACGTGGACGGGCACATGCTCTTCGGCATGGAGGGCAAGAACTGCCGCACCACCATCATCAACGGCAAGGTGCTCTATAAGGATCGGGAGTTCGTGGGCATTGACGAGGACAAAATCAATGCTTTTTGCATGGAGCACTCCAAGAAGCTGTGGGGCGAACTCAACCACAGAACTTATTAACAGTCCCGCATTGATTTTGTCCTCACCAAGCGTTTTGCCACCGGCAAAACCTTGATGTCCGGGGCGATTCACTCGCCCCGGGCAGATCAAATCGCTCGGGGCCCCCGCACGGCCCCGCCGGGCGGGCAAAATCAATGCCTTCTGCATGGAGCAGTCCAAGAAGCTGTGGGGCGAGCTCAACCACCGCACCGATTGACGGGAGCGCGGGCGGCCACAAGGGCCGCCCCT
>NZ_JH417737.1 GCF_000239295.1 Flavonifractor plautii ATCC 29863 | reverse complement strand
TTTTCAATTTGCGAAAATTATTGTACCTTATCAACTAAAGTGCGAAAAAATCTTGACACGACCGGGAGGCGTATACACGAACGCCTCCCTTTTTAGCAAAAAAAGAGACTTGCCTTATAAAAGCAAGTCTCTTGGTGGAGATAAGCGGGATCGAACCGCTGACCTCTTGAATGCCATTCAAGCGCTCTCCCCATACAAGCGTGTAGCGAACCCTCTAAAAGAGGTGGGGAGAGTGCTTTTGGTACGCAGAGAATCTTGACCTTATATGGGCATTCTAATTCCTTGTCTATGCTATTTGTCTCTACACTAACCTAGCTACGACTTTTAAGTTGTTTCCCGGTCAGATAAATATTTACTAGATCACTTACCTTTTGATGATAATCCGGATACTCTTTCATTCTTCCGGTATTCGTAGTGAAATATTTCAGGAAATTCACGACACCCCTAGATGCACGCTGTTTACGTTCACGTAGATAATCATCGTCATTATAAGGAGACTTAAGCGCTTCATATACAGCGTCTATGCTTTCTTTCAGTAGGACTTCATCAGTAAACTCATTGATTCTAGAAAGATCACTTAAAATAGTAGCAATTGTATACTGTACATGAGCAATTGAAATCATTAGGCGCTCATTTGGTGATGTTTCATTTTGATTTTCAATCATAGATTTAGAAACCAATGCAAGTTGTTTGGCATCATTCAAATATTTCTTTTTGGACTCTGTATCATCTAAGCTATAAGAATAGTACATATAGCATTTCGCTTCTTGGTGCAAAAAATGATAATCAGTAGCCAAATATTCGTGCAGTTTTGTATAGATATATACTATAATACTCAAATTTCCACCGTGTTCATCCAAAAATGTGCCATTCATTACATCAAACATTATAAAGTTTCGGCTTAGACGACGGCGCAGAAAAAGATTACTGCCAGAGAAATCTAGAATTTTTTGAATAATATACCTATAGGCACCTGCAACACTTTCTTTACATCCCTCCACCCTCGCATATGTGCCCAATTCTCTTTGCAGCCAATATTTAGAATTTAAAGAATACTTTATCCTGGATAAATCCGATGGATCTTTCTCAAAGAGTGCTGTTTCTGATCTTTCAATAAACGGTGCATACCGTTTTACAGAAACAGAAATTTCTTCATCTAAAGCAAAGTTAACAACATCAGAAGAGTACAGATGCTCTTTGACTGCTAACATAATGAGTAACGCCAGCTGCTTTTCATTATCAATTTTAATTTTGATGTTAGAATACTGTCCTCTTTTTTTAAGTATTTTTTCTACATATACTAACTGATCCAACAGCGTGCGTTTATTGTTATATGTAGGAAGATTGATTGCCGGCAATAGCTCATTGATAGCTGGGATTTCATTGTCAGTAGACAATTTGTTTTTTATAGTATATTTTTTGATGTAATCTGAAAGTTGAGTATCCAGCCTAAGTTTCCACTTAATTATACCAAGGGAATCGCTGTCATTTATATTTACGCATATAATGAAATTATTTCGGTTTTTATTTATATCTCGCGCACTTAGTAGTATTTTCTCAAACTGTTCCCGACGAATTGAGCCAACATCAAAAAGCGCAACTGAATCTGTGTGCCCCAGCAAGTAGTTTAACGAATCATCAGAAATTCTAGATCTTCCATCAAATAAGTAAACTTCTCGATCACGAATTGTGCGACATAGATCGGCGAGCAAGTAAGATTTCCCTGAGATTCGGTTTCCATACACAAGATGCAATTTGTTCTTAGAAATATTTTTAACAATATCTGCGGTTACATCTCGAGAAATAAAATAATAAGGGTAACACAGTTCGCTTTTGCCAGGGTCAAATAAACTTTTCCCCCAAAAGAAATAGTTTTGATTTTTCTCTTTATCAGAAACTTTCAATGTTCTCATAGCAACATTGCAATAATTCGATAGTTCGTCATTTGGTATGCTAGTTGATTCTTCCCATACTTCGTATAAGAACTTGTAAATAGAATCAAATGTTTCAAAACAAACTACATCAGTAATTCCATATGTTTTGAATTTAGATTTTTGTAGTTTTCCAGGAACTCCTTTTGTAAATATAATAGTTTTGCTTAGTGTATCTTTAAGCTGAAAATCCACCGACGCATCTTTTAGGGTTTTTAAATCTACTTCATCATCAAGACTACAACCGACAAAAAGAATGTTTTGATTTGCATAATCATTTTTGAGCTTATTAAGTAACGGTGTATTTTTGTTTAGGCTCAATGCGTATTCTTTTGATGTGAAAATTTTATCACTCTGCTTATATGAAACAATTTCTCTTATATCTCCATGCAACTTGATCAAGCATCGTTCCTCGGTAAAAAGATCATCTCTAAACTCTCGGTTAGGCAAGATAATGGTATTATATTGGCTTGAGTTCTCTATTGCATCATCGATATTTAAGGAGTAAATATATGGCCATTGTATTTCAAAGAACTTCCTTCGCATATCCATTGCATCAAATTTTGCATTGAAAAAATTCTCTTTTAAATAAGAAAGGCGTTCTTCAGCAGACACATTTTCATCATCTTCATAGTAATCACACAGAGTCGAGAATTTCTCACTTTTAAGTTGATCATGCTCCTCTGGTGTGAATTGTGAGTTTTTTAATAGAGCCTGCAACATATGCTCTTTATATGTTGTACCAGAAGGAACTTTTCCACGAAGCGTTGGAACATTACATGACAATCCCGCTCCAACAATAGGCACTAAGCTCTCGCTTCTAAAAAATGCAACTATATCCTTACGAATATCGGATGGTTTCAAAATTCGCATTTCATATTCCATAGTCTCACCCCAAATCGTTAATAACCCCTCGAATAGTAAAATTATATCAAAACCGAAGATTTCTTACAATAGTTTTGTCATAACAGATAGTAAGAAGCACTGCCACTTGGGACAAGAAGCAGCGTTTTCATATATTCATATCAGAAAGGAGTGATACTCTCTCACAGGCCAGCCGTTGGGCTGGCTTTTTTCATGCCATCACGAAGGAGGTTAGTACATGGCAGATGACAAACTAAACACGAACCCACAGGAAAAGGTAGTGTCAAGGAATTTTCGCAAAATGGTTTG
>NZ_JH417736.1:43430-70428 GCF_000239295.1 Flavonifractor plautii ATCC 29863 | reverse complement strand
TGAGTATCTGATTCGGATGCTCTACGGAAAGTAAGGAAAGTGTGTTCCGCGACTCACATGCCATAGATAGAACGAGAGAATGAGAAAGGAAGCGATCCCATGTCGAAACAGCCCCAAGCAGCAGCCCAACTGAAGGGCACTCCGCTGTGGCGTATGAGCAAAAAGTTCAATTTCGCCGCAGAGAAAATTATTCCGGACTCTTTTGTGTTCTGTATCATCTTGACCTTCCTTGTGTTCATGCTGTCCCTTCTCCTGTGCGGCAAAAGCCCGCTGGAGCTTCTGGTGGGGTGGTGGGACGGCCTGAGCAGCCAGTTTACCTTGGCTTTCCAGATGGGCATTATGGTTGTCGTGTGCGCCACCTGCGCCCGCAGTCCACAGGTGAACCGTCTGCTGAACAAGATGTCCAGCATGGTACACAGCCGGACTACGGCACTGGTGCTGATGATGATCTTCGGCTATGTCACCTCTATGATGAACTATGCCTTCTGCACCATAGTTACTCCCATCCTCGCCATGCAGCTTGCCAAGCATGTACGCGGCCTGCACTTCCCCATGATGGTGGCTGGTGGATATACCTGCATGATTCTGGGTCAGTGCCTGGGGCCTTCCGCCACCCTGTATTCCAATCTGGCTACTGAGGGCAGCTCTTATGCTCAGATTGTCGGCCAGACCATGAGTGTGGCTGAGACTTGCTACAACCCCATGAATATCATCCTGTTTACGGTTCTGGCAATCGCATTTACCGTTATTGTCGTGTTTACCCGCCCTGGCGAAGACGAGCTGGTGGAGCTGCGCGATGTAGCCACCCAGGCTGATGTGGAGCCAAAGAGCTATAAGAGCACCAAAAAGGCCGAAACCCCTGCGGAAAAGATGAACACGTTCCGCCCCATTATGTGGCTGGTCGGCGCCTTCATCTTTGCCTATGCCGTCTACTCCTTTGTCACCAAGGGGTTTCTGGGAAGCCTGAACATGAATTTTGTGATTTTCCTGTTTGTGGGTGTCAACTGCTTCCTCTTCCCTGAGCCGCATCAGTGGATGGAGGGCCACACAGACTCCATGCATCTGGCCACGGATATCATCCTCCAGTTCCCCTTCTATGGCGCTATCATGGGCATGATGTATCTGGACGGCGGCTTGGGTTCTGTGCTGGTCAATGCTATCACGTCTGTCGCCACCGCCCACACCATGCCGATCTTTACCTTCCTGTCGGCCTGCCTGGTAAATCTGTTTATCCCCTCTCAGGGCGGACAGTTTACCGTGCAGGGACCGCTGATTGTGGAGGCTGCAAAGGCCATACCCGGTACTGACCTGGTCAACTGCCTCAATGCGTTTGTGCTGGGCGATGAGTGTACGAACCTGCTTCAGCCCTTGTATGTCATCCCTGCCCTGTCCGTAGTTGGCATGAAGCTGAAAGATGTATGGGGCTTTATGGCATTTATCTGCGTGTTCTGGATTGGCATCACCTGTCTCGGCCTGTATTTTATCCCCATGTTTGTCTGAATGAAACGCCTCATCACGAGTTAATGCTGGGAACATACCCGTGCTGTTGCACCCCCTTATTTGAGTGGCAACTAGCAGCCGGTGAATGCTCCTGCTGTCTGGTTGGCGCTTAAGTATCGGCACTCCTTGGAATGACCAAAAAACGTTTATAGCCCTTCTCAAAAAGCAGAACCCCGTCAGAATTCACAGATTCTGACGGGGTTTCTTTCGCGGCCTGATTCCTTTCCGTTTTTGTCTGACCCAAATGGGATTTCAGAGCAGTCTCCACGTGGCTTTGGCCGCCTGGCGCTGGGAGACCGTGGTGACATGGGCGCAGGGTTCCGGGGTAAACCACGCAGAGAAGTCCCCGGACAGCCCCACCCGCTTTAGCACTTGGTGAAGCATATGCAGAACACGGTCCGGGGAGGCCGGCACACCGGCAGGACTTCGGTTTCCTTATCTCCGTTGATACGGGTGATCTGCCGCTTAACCCGGAGGTCACCCCTCTCCAAATCAATGCATTCCCATTTGGAGCCCGGCAGTCCTCACCGACAGAGTCCAGTGGCTGGTTCTGGGTACCAATACGCCGCCCTTTTTTGCTTTCCGCAGGAGGGATTGGGGGTGCTTTAACGACAGAGGCTTCATCGCCTGGTGCTCCAGCCTGGGCAGGGTCCAGCTTTTCGGCGAGGTGGCGGGGACCAGCCTTTGCGCTCTGACCAAGTTCATTACAGAGGAAGTGATCTGGCGGATATTTTGTACTATCTTGGGACGCAGGCCTCTGGGCTGTTCCTGCGCTCAAGCCGTTCTATCCGTCCCTCGGGCAGAAGGTTCTTGTAGAGCTTCTCCAGCGGGCACCTCTCAATATTGGGCCTAGATTGTCAATATAGCCCTCAGCCAAAGGTGGATACGGGCTTCTGCCCATAAAAGTTGTCTAACGACCGCCCGCGGCAAGTTAAATGCTCCGCTATCCCGCCAAGTGGTAAAAAACAGCGCATTCACAGCAAGCGGCGAAAGGCAGGCTTACAGAGGCGGGGCATCTGCATAGGAGTCCCGATAGCGACGGCGATACTCCGCCGGGGTCAAGTTATAGTTTAACTCAAAAATTTTATAGAACTGTGTAATATTACTGTAACCTACCTCTTGGATAATCTCATTGATGCTCCGCTGGGAGGCGATCAGCAGCTTTTGAGCATGGGCCAGCCGTAGCAGTGTGACATAGGACTTGAAGGAGATCTGCATCTCATCCTTGAACAAATGGCGAAAATAGGACTCATTTAAATTCAGATGGCTTGCCACCTGAGAGAGAGTCAGATGTTCGGTGTAGTGGTCGTTAATATATACCTGGGCCTCAGCAATCTTTGGACTAAAATTGGGGACATGCTGGACGTTTTCCAACGAACTGCGGGCTTGAGACAGGGCCAAAAGCACCTGCCGCAGCAGAATGTCCAATTCCATTTGGTAGAAAGGACTCCGCTTGGCATACACCTGATAGGCCCTGCGGATGAGTTCGCCCAGCCAGTCGGCGGCCGGGTCGTCGGCATGGATGCGGTTTTGAAAACTCAGGGGGTTATAGTTTAGAAAACGCAGATACTGGCTGTCTACTGCTTGGCTGCCAGGAGCAGAGATAGCCGAGGGAAGGAAAATCAGAAACAGGTATCGGCAGTCCTGGGTTCCGTCAGAGATGGCTACGTGGCTCTCGTAGTTATTAGAGATGAAGATGTCACCTGGCTTCACAGGGTAGACCTTGTTCAGATAAACAAATTTCCCTGTTCCTCCCACGCACAGGCCGATCTCGTGGTAGCGGTGCCAGTGCATAGGGTCCTTATTTCCCATCACTTGATAGGGGAACAGATGGATGGGGAAGGAGGGGTCAAATTCATATTCCCAGTTAAAACGTTTCGTGGCGTGCACCTCCCAACGCGGCGACAGAATAGAGCTCTTGGAGTTCTGACGAGGACCAACTGGGGAAAGAAGGAAAAACATATTCAAAATACAAAAATTGATCTCTAAAGGAAGGATTTATCCTAGTGCTTAAGTACTATGATAGCACAGACCTGTAAAAATTCCAAGAAACCAGCCGGAATTGTTATAAAAAGTACCGGAAATGGGATTGATTCTATCGGAAGTGGATTGTAACATATAGACAATAAGAGCGCAGTTTCATTAAGAAAGTTTGATGTTATTGTGCTCCGATATTGAAAGGAAGTGTATGGAATGAAAAAGTGGATCGCGTTGCTCCTGTCCTGTGTTATGCTCCTGGCGATGGTAGCCGGCTGCGGCGGCACCCCTGCAGAGAGCCCGAGTCAGTCGGGCGGCGCTGGTGAAACTGCCCCCCAATCCGCGGCGCCGGACGGTGAAACCAAGACTTACAAGGTTGGCTTCTCCAACGTCTGGGTGGGCAACACCTGGGGCGTACAGTGCGTCAACGAGTTGGAAGCCTATCTGCGCAACAATGAGCAGATCTCCGAGTACTATATCTACAATGCCGATAACGACGTAAACAAGCAGATTTCCGACATCGAGGATCTGATCGCCAAGGGCGTGGATATGTTGATTCTCCAGCCGATCTCTGCCGAATCCGTGGCGGCAGTGGTAGAAGAGGCCTACGACGCGGGAATTGTGGTGGTAAATTGTACCTCCCCCCTGTCGGATGCTACCGATAAATACAACGTGTCTGTGGTGGCCCGGGATTACGACTTCGGCTACGTGGGCGCCAAGTGGCTGTGCGAGGAGTTGGGCGGCGAGGGCAATATTGTCTGCCTGGATGGCATGGCCGGCCTGTCCAGTGCTGTGCTGCGCATGCAAGGTGCCCAGGATGCCTTTGCCGAATACCCCGGCATCAATGTAATTGCCTCCGAGTATGCCGACTGGGACTATGCTACTGCCAAGCCTGTCATGGAAAACTTGCTGGCCGCTTATGATGACATCGACGGCATCTGGTCTTCGGGCGGTGATATGACCCGTGCAGCCATCGA
The DNA here is from genome assembly GCF_000239295.1 of Flavonifractor plautii ATCC 29863. Classification (GTDB taxonomy): domain Bacteria; phylum Bacillota; class Clostridia; order Oscillospirales; family Oscillospiraceae; genus Flavonifractor; species Flavonifractor plautii. The sequence goes on along the minus strand of NZ_JH417736.1, from coordinate 65,974 downwards.
GGTGTGGGCCGACTCCGGTCGGGACTGGATCCCCATGATGGGTGAGGACTGCAACGGCTTTCTGAAACTGTGGAGCGAGTACAAGGACGACGGCCTGTCCTGCATTGCCACCTCCCTGCCAACTTGGCTGTTTGCTTACGGTGCCGAGCTTGGCCTGGAGATCCTGAATGGTACCTATGAGGGGGAGAAGGACATTATCGTGGAGATTCCCACCATTACCAATGACCAAGTGGACGACTATGTTCGCTGGGATCTGTCTGACAGCTTCTGGTGTGGCACCAAAATGACCGAGGAGGATATTGTGGCTCTGTACGGAAACGGAAACGACGGCTCTCAGGGCCTTACTGGCGAGGGTGTAGCTACAGATCACTGATGGCTGAAGAGAGGCCGGAGCCCACACACATTACCGGAGTGCATGCATAGCCGTGGAAGGCCGGCTTCCGGCATCACTGGGAAAGGGCGAGAAGGGTGACCTGATCGCCTCTTTCCTCACCTCGTAGCGGGAGGATGAGCGTATTGGAACAGGACTATCTGGAATTCTTACATATCACAAAAAACTTTCCCGGCGTTACAGCCCTGGATGACGTGTCCATGTCGGTACATAGGGGAGAGATCCACGCCCTGGTGGGTGAGAACGGGGCGGGAAAGAGCACCCTGATGAATATACTGGGGGGGAACCTCCAGCCCAACGGAGGGGAGCTCCGGCTGGATGGTCATCCGGTGAAAATTTCCAGCCCCATTGACGCATACAGAAAGGGCATTGGTTTCGTCCACCAGGAGTCAAACCTGCTCGAGAACCTATCGGTGTGTGAAAATGTGTTTCTGGGGCGGGAACGGGTTCTCTCCCTGGGGCGCACCGACCGGAAAGGCATGTGCCGGGAGATCCGGGAGTGCTGCCAGCGCTTGGGATATCAACTGGAGCCGGAAAGGCCGGTAGCGGAACTAAACCTGGCTGAGCGGCAAAGTGTGGAGATCGTACGGGCTCTGCTGGGCAGCCCCCGTGTCCTGATTCTGGACGAGCCCACAGCCGCTCTGGCGGAGGACGAAGTGGCCCGGCTGTTTCGAATCGTTCGGGAACTGCGGCAGGAGGGGGTGTCTGTGCTATATATTTCCCACCGGCTGGACGAGATCATGGAGCTGGCCGACCGGGTAACGGTACTTAAGGACGGCAAGCTGGTGGGCACCTTGGAGCGGGGGGAGCTGGACAAAGAGCGCATGGTCAGTATGATGGTGGGCCGCGTTATTGAGGACATCTACCCCGACCGCAGCCAGGTGCAGTTCGGCCCGGAACTGCTGCGGGTGGAGGGGCTGACCCTCCCGGGAAAGCTGGAGCACGTGAGTTTTTCCGTTCGGGCCGGCGAGATTGTGGGGTTGGGCGGCTTGGAGGGACAGGGCCAGCGGACGGCGATCAGAGCTATTTTTGGTGACCAGCGGTTTTCCCAGGGGAGTATCTCTGTGGAGGATACCCCTCTGAAAAGCGGCGGAATTGCCGAGCGCATCCGCAATGGCGTGGCCTACGTCACCCACGATCGGCGGGGGGAGGGGCTGGTGCTTACCCAGTCCATCCGGAAGAACAGCGCCCTGGCCGCCTTGCGGCGGCTATGCACTCTCATGGGCCTGGTAAAGGAGGACGAGGAGCGAACCCAGGTGGCCGAACAGATGGACAGTCTCCAGATCAAGGCATCCTCTATGGAGGAGTTGGTATCCCACCTATCCGGAGGCAACCAACAGAAGGTGATGCTGGCCCGGTGGCTGATGACGAAACCCAGAGTGCTCATCATCGACGAGCCCACCAAAGGCATCGACATCGGTGCCCGCATGTCCATCTATCAGATTATCCACCAGCTTACCGAGGCGGGGATCGGCATTTTAATGCTTACCAGCGATATGGTGGAGCTGATTGGCCTGTCTGACCGGACCCTGGTGTTCTATGAGGGTAAGATCGTCAAAGAGCTGTCCCGCGGCGAGATCACTGAGGAGCGGGTCATGAAGGCCGCCAGCGGCATGACGGAGGAGTAGGCTTATGAAACAACTGGAAAGGATCCACCGCAAACTTGCCGCCACCCCCCAACTCAGCAGTGTGCTGACCATCTGCGGGCTGCTGCTTGTGGTGTTCGCCTCCATGTGCGTGTACTCGGAGAGCTATCGTTCCGCCTATAATGTCACCAATGTACTGGTGCAGTGTGTTCCGCTGGCGTGCGTCAGCCTGGGGCAGACCCTGGTCATCATCAGTGGCGGTATCGACCTGTCTGTGGGTTCGACCATCAGTGTGTGTACCGCCATTGCCGCCCGCCTCATGGGCAGCGACAACCCGGCGCAGGTGCTCCTGGGTGTGGTAGTGGTGTTTGCCTTTGCCGCCGGCGTGGGTTTGGTCAACGGTGCGGGAGTCAACTATCTCAAGGTGCCGCCCATGATTACCACACTGTGTACCAGCACGATTCTGGAGGGTGTGGCACTGTGGATACTGCCCGTGGCGGGGGGCAAAATCAACGCCGATTTCGCCCGGGTGATCTACAAGAAGTGGGACATCATCAGTATGCCGCTGCTCATTCTGGTGGCGCTATTTCTGGTGATGCGCTACCTGCTCTATCGCACCCGGACGGGCACCAGCCTGTATGCTATCGGCCGCAGCAGAACCATTGCCGCCTCTATGGGCATCAAGACCACCCGGGCCAGCATGAAGGCATACGTGCTGGCGGCCCTGTGTGCCGCGGTGACAGGACTGCTGCTGGCCTCCCGAATGCGGGTGGGGGACCCCACCTGTGGGGCCAACTACGGTATGGATTCCATCGCCGCCACCGTGATTGGCGGGACTTCCCTGGCGGGCGGTACTGGACTGCTATCAGGCACAGTGGCAGGAGCGTTCCTCATCGGCATGCTGTCCAATGTCATGAACAACCTCAACGTGAACCAATTTTACCAGTACGTGATGAAGGGAGCCCTTCTCATCGCGGCCATGGTGGTTTACTCCATTTCAGATCGGCTGGAGGTGCGTCGCCGTGCGTCATAATCTGCTGTTGAACCGCTCGAGGGGGACTGCCTCCCTCCAGCCGCTGGTGTTGCTGGCCATCATCGTGGTGATGACCGGCGCCCAGGCTGTTCTGGTGCCCGGCTCCCTGACGGTGGAGCAGATGCTCATCATCTCACGCCAAGCGTCTGCTCTCGGCATCATCACCCTGGGTCAGGCGGCGGTTATTCTGGTGGGGGGCATCGACCTGTCCGTGGGTGCCACCGTCATGATGGTAAACATCTTCTGCATATCGGCAATGCAGGGCAGTGATGCCAATGGTCCATTGGGGCTGCTGGTGTGCCTGTTTATCGGACTTGCCATTGGTACTGCCAACGCCTTCGGCGTGCTGTTTCTAAAGATTGCCCCCTTTGTCATGACCCTGTGTACCACTACCATCTGCGAGGGCATCTGCTACGTTTACACCCAGGGCTCACCGACCGGCAGCGCGGCCCCCTTTATACGTGCCCTCGGGACCGGCCGCCTGTTCGGCATCCCTTTTTCTACGCTGATCTGGCTGGCTCTGGCGGCCGCTATGTGGGTGGTGCTGCGCTTTACCGCCCTGGGCCGCAGGCTGTACGCCGTGGGCGGCAGCCCCAAGGCTGCCCGACTCAGCGGCATCGCCAATGTCCGGGTAGTGGCCGGGGCCTATATCTTCTGCGCTCTCATGTCCGCTGTGGCCGGCCTGATCCTGACCGGGTACCACAACATTGCTTCCCTGACCCTGGCAGGGGACTACTCCATGAACTCGCTGGCTGCGGCCCTGATTGGCGGCAACGCCATTGAGGGCGGTCGGGGCGGCGTTTGGGGTGTGGTGCTGGGCTCCTTTTTCATGATGCTGCTCATGGCTATCCTGACCATGCTGGGCATCAGCCAGGTGGGCAAGCTGATCATTCAGGGCTGCATCATATTAGCAGTGGTGGCTGCCCAGCAACTGTGGAAAAAGGACTGAAAGGAGCGGGCAAATGCGCATCGGAATCAATCAATTCTGTTTTCCAGCCCCCTGCGATGTGTCGGAGGCCCTGCACCGGGCCAAGGGACTGGGCTATGACTGCATGGAGATCTGCCTGACCGCCGACCGGAAGCCCGGCCCGGCGGTGGGGAGTGTCACCGATGCCCTGGATATCAGCGGCTATTTCAACCGGCTGCTGCACGAGCACGCAGGGGAGGCGGAGTTTCTCCAACTGCGCCGCATGGCAGAGGAGGTGGGGATTCCTCTATGCAGCGTGGGCGGCATCATCAGCTTCTCCATCTATCCCCTGACAGCCCGGGAGCCGGAGGTCGTCCAAACGTCCATGGATGCAGTCCGGCGGATGCTGGACGCAGCTCAGGTGCTGGGAGCGGCCTCTGCTCTGGTGATCCCGGGTGTGGCCACTGAGGATATGGCATACGAGGAGGCCTACACCACCGCCCAGGAGAGAGTGTCTGAACTGGCCGACTATGCCCCGTCGGTGGGACTGATGATCGAAAATGTCTGGAATAACATGCTGTATAGCCCACTGGAGCTGGCACGGTTTGTGGATGAGATGGGGCGGAAGAATGTGGGCATCTGCTTCGACATAGCCAACGCCCGGCGCTTCGGCTACCCAGAGCAGTGGATCCGTACCCTGGGCGGACGGATTCTGGAATTCCATTGCAAGGACTACCGCATGTCGGTGGACAACATCAACGGTTTTACCAACCTGCTGGACGGGGATGTAAACTATCCGGCGGTGATGGCGGCTATCCGGGACATCGGCTTTGACGGGGATCTGATTGTGGAGCTGATCCCGCCGGCCCATCACCTGGTGGAGCGCACCCTCCGCCATGCGCTGGAGACCCTGCGGGAGCTGTGTCAAATGAATGGAAGGAAAGGATGAAAACAGGATGAAAAAATACGGTGTCATGATTGTGGGAACCGGGTGGGTGTCCGGCGAGCACATCCGGGCTTTTGAAATGACGGAGCGGGCTCAGGTGACGGCTATTGTCTCCCGCAGCCGGGAGAAGGGGGAGGCCAAAATGCGGGAGTACGGCCTGGAGGGCCGCTGTAAGGTCTACACCGACTATCAGGAAGGTCTAAAGGACCCCAATGTAGACATTGTGGTCATCTGCACGCCAAACGATATGCACTGTGAGCAGACCATTCTGGCTGCCGAGGCGGGGAAACACATCCTGATTGAAAAGCCGGTGGCCCTCACCTGGGAGGACACGAAACGAATGGATGAGGCGGTGCGCAAGGCCGGAGTCAAGACGCTGGTGGGCTATGTTCTCCACTACAACCCCTTGTTCGTCACCGCCAAGAAGATTCAGAAGGACTTCATCGGCGAACTGAAGTACGCGGAGACCGACTATTTCCACCGGGTTATGGGTGATATTCCCTGCTATCAGTGGACGTGCAAAAAGAGCGTAGGGGGCAGCTCCCTGTTGGCCGGCGGTTGCCACGCCGTGGATGCCATGCGGTGGTTTATGCAGGACGAGGTGGTGTCCGTCTACGCCCAGTCCAGCAAAATGCGCACGGATCTCGAGTTTGACGGTACCATCTCCATTATCCTGAAATTCAAGAACGGTTCGGTTGGTAAGGTGGGCAGCAGCTATGACTTCATCAGTCCCTATGTGTTCAATCTTCACCTGTGCGGCACCAAGGGCACCCTCTGGAATGAAAAGTTGTGGTCGCCCGGCCAGATCACGGAGCAGCGGGATTACATGGAATTGCCGGTACTCACCCCTAACAGCGGTGATGTGAAGCACCACCCCTTCCCTGAAGAGGCAGCCCATTTCCTGGACTGCATCATCCACGACAGGGAGACAGACTGCCCTATGTCCGATGCGGTCAAAACTCAGGAAATTGTCTTTGCCGCTGACCTGTCCGCCGCCACCGGCGAGGTCGTACATCTGCCTTTAAAATAAATAAAATAATAAACTTCGGGAATAACCATACATTCATTCTTTGCAGTCATAAACCTGTCGGAATCCATGGGCTCTGACAGGTTTTGTTTTGCGTTTGTCCCCTTCTTAGTCTGAATTTTGCTTTTTGGGCTTTACCCAAGCCGTAATCCGTACGGGATTTTGGAGCAGTCATGACTGGAGACTGACAGAGAGCAGAATGCCGCCATGGCTGCCTGGCGCTGGCAAGTGGTGGTTGCGTGGGCGTAAGCGTCTAAGGTGGGCTCTGCTGACCGGAGCTGCTTCAGGAGACCACCTGAGTCTGTTCGCAGGCCAAGCTGGCCCACACGAGGTCAACTGCCGTTCAAAACTCCCTGTCATGGGTATGACCTTGCCCTCAGACTGAGGCCGACGTATGGGATTTGGGGCCCTTGCCGCACTTCAAGTGCCCCGTTCAGCGTTTCACTGCATCCAGTTCCCACCGGCATTATTTTGGTGCAAAGCATGCGGTGTTCCAACAGTTGCGTTTCTCTGAAAAAGAAGTATATAATATACAAAACCGTTTCAGGCACGAATCTACGCGGCAACAGGGGGTGGGACGCGATGACCTTGCGGGAGATCATGAAAACCAATGTCGGGCCCGAACGCTTAGAACCATCATTACCCCAGGAGACGGAGATTCATCATCTGCGTCCAGAGGTGGTGGATGAAGGCGTGGTCTATGAGGTTGTGAATGAACTGGGGGATAAGGTGGGGGAGCTGGCAGGCAGCCAACTGGCCTTTCTGGTCCGCCGTGCGGTGGAGCTGGACCTGAATGAACTGCTCAACGCCATCGAGGACGGCGTGGTAGTGCTGGACCGGGAAGGTCGAATTTGCTATGAAAATGAGGCGTACAGCCGCATCATTGGAGTACCCATGCGCAAGACCATCGGGCGGGATATGCATGTCATTGAGCCGGATGCTCTGCTGCTTCGGGTGCTGGAGAGCGGAAAGCCCGACGCCCGAAAGTGGCACCGCATCAAATCGGTGGGGAAATATGTATCTATGCGTATGTTTCCCGTGTGGCGGAACGGTGTGGTGGCCGGGGCCTTCTCCATCTTCCGGGATGTGACGGAACTCAACCGTCTTGGCATGGAAGTGGAACGGATCACCCAGGTGGCCGAGGAATTGACGAGCCAGTTGGATGTAGAGCTCTCCAGGTTTCAGATGATTGGACAGGATCCTCAATTTCGCACTCTTTTGTCCCGTGCTGTCACCGCCGCCAAAACCGACGCGACGGTGCTTATTCGGGGGGAAAATGGTGTGGGCAAGGAGGGCTTTGCAAAGCTGATTCACCAAGCCAGTCCCCGAAGAAATAGGCCTTTTATAACGGTCAACTGCGCTGCCATCCCGGAGGCGCTCATTGAGAGCGAGCTGTTCGGCTATGAGGAGGGCTCCTTTACAGGGGCAAGGAAAGGGGGGAAGCTGGGCAAGTTTGAGCTGGCCCAGGGAGGTACCCTCTTTCTGGACGAGGTGGGGGATATGCCCCTGATAATGCAGAGCAAGCTGCTGCGGGTGCTTCAAGGGGGGGAGATTGAGAAAGTCGGGCGGGAAGAAAACGTGGCGGTGGATGTGCGAATTGTGGCGGCCACAAATCAGCCCCTGGAGGAACTGATAGAACAAAGACGGTTTCGGGCCGACCTGTACTATCGCCTCAATGTGGTGCCCCTCTCCATACCGCCGTTGCGGGAACGGCAGGGCGATATTCTCCCTCTGGCCTATCACTTTCTGGACCGCTACAACGAACGATATCAGAAGTCGGCCGTTATCAGCCGAGGGGCCGCACAGGCGCTGCTGTCCTATGATTGGCCGGGTAATGTACGGCAGCTCCAAAACTGCATCGAGTCGGCCGTCATTCTGTGTGGTCAGGAGGAGATCGACCCGGCCGACCTTTCTCTGGGCACGATCGCCAGACCGGTTGAGGCGGCCCAGCCCGCAGATACGCGGCAATATGGAACCCTGCGGGAAGAGACCATCCGTTTTGAGGGACAGTTGCTGCGGGCAGTGCTGGAGCAGTGCGGCGGAGACAGGGATGAGACTGCCCACCGGCTGGGCATCAGCCGGCGCACATTTTACCGCAAATGGTCGGAAACTCAGCCGTGACAAAAATGGCACAAGAGACAAATTTGACACCAATAAAAGGACAGATTTGACACAGGCGGGGTAGTCCTGCGTATCATACGCAGGACTACCCCGCCTGTTTTCCTAGGGGCCCAAGGGAAAGTGGCGGTTGGTCAGGAGTTGGCACGCAAGTTGCTTTTTTGTGAGTGTCCAAACAAACACAAGCCTTCACACATTTTATTTAAAAGAAAGGGGCAAAAGCATCCATGAAGAGCAGCAGCTATTCCGGATTTTTCAAACTCTCTGTTGAGGAGCGCATGAAGGAGGTGGCCGAGTTCTGTACACTGACGCCGGAGGAGCAGGCCATCCTGAAGGAGGCTGATTCCCTGGACATGGACAAGGCCGACCACATGATTGAGAATGTAATTGGCCGCTTTACGCTCCCCATGGGCGTGGGAATCAATTTCGTAATCAACGGCAAGGATTACGTCATCCCCATGGTTACGGAGGAGCCATCCGTGGTGGCGGCCTGCTCCAATGCAGCCAAGATGGCCCGGCCTGGCGGCGGCTTCACTACCGACTATACCGGCAGTGTCATGATTTCCCAGATCCAACTGCTGGACGTGCCTGCCCCCTTCTACGCCAAGGGGAAGATCCTGGAGAACAAGGAGAAGATCGCCGAGATCTGCAACGCCAAGGACCCCATGCTGGTGAAGCTGGGCGGCGGCGTGAAGGACGTGGAGGTCCGGGTGCTGGACTCCCTGGTGGGCCCAATGGTGGTGGTTCACCTGCTGGTGGACACCGGGGACGCCATGGGCGCCAACGCGGTGAACACTATGGCCGAGGCCGTGGCACCCTTCCTGGAGGAGCTCACCGGCGGCCGCGCCGAGCTGCGTATCCTCTCCAACCTGGCAGACCACCGAATCGCCCGCGCCCGCGCCGTCTTCAAGAAGGACGCCATTGGCGGGGAAAAGGTTGTCGATAAAATGATCGCCGCCTATGCCTTTGCCGCCGCAGATCCCTACCGGGCGGCCACCAACAACAAGGGCATCATGAACGGCATCATCCCCGTGGTCATTGCCACCGGCAACGACACCCGCGCTATCGAGTCCGGTGCCCACGCCTACGCCGCCCGCAGCGGACAGTACTCCCCCTTCGCAACCTGGGAGAAGAACGCCGACGGCGATCTGGTGGGCTCCATCGAGATGCCGATGGCCGTGGGCCTCGTGGGCGGCGCCACCAAAATTCACCCCGCCGCCAAGGTGGCAGTGAAGATGCTGGGCGTCAAGACCGCCGGGGAGCTGGCCCAGATCATTGCTGCCGTGGGCCTGGCTCAGAACATGGCCGCCATGCGGGCTTTGGCCACCGAGGGCATTCAGCGGGGCCACATGTCCCTCCACGCCCGCAACCTGGCCGCCACCGCCGGCGCCACCGGAGAGCTGCTGGAGAAAATTGTAAAGCAGATGGTATCTGAAAAAAATGTCCGGCTGGAGTACGCCCAGGAGCTGGTCAAACAGTATCAGAAGTAACCGGAGGGAGGCACGCGTATGTTAGCCATTCTGGTGTCCCTGGCGCTGCTGATCGTTCTCACCTTCCGTAAGATCAACATCGTGGTGGTGGGCATTGCCGCCGCCGCAGTCATGGCCCTCCTATCCGGTCAGCCGGTGGTGACCGCAGTCACCGATACCTATATGACAGGGGCCGCCCAATTTGTGAGGGACAACTTCCTGCTCTTCTTTTTCAGCGTCCTGTTCGGAAAGGTCATGGAGGAGACAGGGGCGGCTGCCTCCATTGCCAAATTCTTGGCTGAGCTGTTGGGGGAGAAGTTTGCCATCCTGGGCGTCATTTTCTCCGGCGCAGTGCTGGTCTATGGCGGTGTCACCACTCTGGTGGTGGTGTTCAGCCTGTATCCCATTGCCCTCTCCCTGTTCAAGAAGGCCAACCTGCCCCGCTATCTGCTGCCCGGCGCGATTGCCGGCGGTTGCTTTACCTTTGCCTGCGCAAACTTTCCCGGCACGCCCAATCTGGTCAATGTGATCCCCACCACCTATCTGGGGACCAACACCATGGCGGCCCCTCTGGTGGGCGTGATCACCGGAATTGCTGTCATGCTCATGGTGTGTGTTTACTTCCTGTGGGAGGCAAGTCGGGCCCGGGCCCGGGGGGACTGCTTTGTGGAGGACGAGGCCACTACCCAGAGCCTGGTCAAGGCGGCATCCATGGTGCGGCTGCCCAGCCCGATCATCGCCATCCTGCCCATTGTGCTCATCCTGATCCTGCTCAACGTGTTCAAGCAGCATGTGGTCGTGGCCATGCTGGGCGGCATCCTTCTGTGCGTGGTGCTGTTCTTTCGGAATGTCCACGGTGTGCTGGACATGTTCTCTTACTCTGCCGAAAATTCGGCCATCGCCATCATCAACACTGCGGTGGTGGTGGGCTTCGGCTCGGTTGTGCAGGCCTCCCAGGGATTTCAGAAGCTGCTGGATTTCGCCACCAGTCTGGAAAATATCCCGCCCCTGCTGGCCTTCGGCCTGATGACCACCATTCTGGCCGGCGCCTGCGGCTCCGGCTCCGGCGGTTTGGGTATCGCCCTGTCCGCCATGGCGGACAAATACATCTCCCTGGGCCTGGCCCCGGAGATCCTGCACCGGGTGGGCTCCGCCGCCTCCGTTGGCCTGGACAGTCTGCCCCATAACGGCGCGGTAATCACCCTGCTGACTATCTGCGGCCAAAGTCACAAGGAGAGCTATAAGTACATTTTCTTCCCCACGGTTGTCTTTACCCTGGCCGGCATGTTTCTCTCCATTGCCCTGGGGACCGTGCTCTATCCCATCTCATAAGGAGTTATATCATGGAACTAAAATTGCCTGAACAGATTGACGTTATCGACATCACCATGCGGGACGGGCTTCAGAATGAGGAACACTATGTGCCCCTGGAGGCCAAACTCTATCTGGCTGACAGGCTGATCAAGGCCGGCTTTAAGCGCCTGGAGGTGGGCTCCATCAGCCATGTGGCCTATGTGCCGCAGTTTAAGGACGTAGACGAGCTGCTGCTCAAGCTTCCCAAGGACGTGGACGTGGAGTATACCGTTCTGGCCCTCACCCCCAAGGCCATCGAGCGGGTGGGCGGCCTGCTGGACCGGGGGGCCAAGATCGACCGGGTGCTCACAGGCCAGATTGCCACCAGCGAAGCATACGCCATGAAGAACATGCGCCGTACCCACCAGCAGCTCTTTGACGAGGCAGAGAAGAACGTGAAGGCCCTCCATGATATGGGCATCAAGAGGGTGGCTGGCAACATCGGCACTGTGTTCGGCTGCCCGATCCAGGGGAAGGTATCCATCGAACGGGCCTACGAATTTGTGGATCGTATGTTTGATATCGGCTTTGACGAGGTAGAGCACTCCGATTCCGACGGTATCGCTACACCCAGGGACATTGCAGACTACTTCCAAGTCATTTTGGAAAAGCACCCAGACCCCGCACGGCACTCCTTCCATATCCATGATATTCGCGGCATGGGCATCGCCGGGTACTACGCAGCCATGCTGGCTGGTATCCGCACCTTTGACTGCACCGTGGGCGGCATCGGCGGTCAGGTGGCAAACTTTTTGGATGGTGTGCCGGTTAAGGGCGCGGGGGATTACTACTTTGACACCTGCCGCACCGGCTTGGTATCCACCGAAGACTTTATCACTATGGTCAATGGCATGGGTATCCATACCGGCGTGGATCAGGAGAGGCTCTACGCTCTCGGCCGCAATCTGGAAAAGATGCTGGGCCGTCCGCTTTACTCCTTTACCAGCACGGTGCGTTCCGGTTCGGGAGCATAACAGAAGCCATCGGCGGAGGTCTTTCGGTTTGTATGGGACTGGGCTGGAGACTGAAGTTCTAAGCGCAGGGACACCCGGAGCGTATATGGCGCGGTTGCCCGTCGGTGTCCGCTGCTCAAAACAGCTCGGTATAGATTTTGAGCACACGAGTCTCGTCCAGGGGGACGAAGCTGTTGTCCATCAGGCGGCCCTGGCCAGTGATGACGCTATGGGTAAAGTCCCGGAGGTCCTGCCTGGTGACGCCATACTCGTGGAGGGACCGTTTTGGAAGAAGCTGGTTGAGCAGCTCTTCTAGGCGGTCATATACGGCTTGGGTGCCGCAGCCCAGAAGGCGGGCGAGAAATTCATTCATTACGGCAATTTCTCCATCTTGGCGGAGCTCCAGATAGTTTTTCAGCACACCGGTGAACATGGCGTAGTTGCTCTCGCCGTGGGCCACATGGTATTTTCCACCCAGCGGATAGCTCATTGCGTGTACCGCCGCGCAGCCGGCGGTGCCGAAGGCAATGCCGGCGAAGTTGGATGCCACCAGGAAATCATCCAGCAGGATATGCAGGGCCTCACGGCCCTCGGACACGAGGCGCTGGTAGCCATGGAGAATCATTTCGATGGCTTTGTATCCGAACAGCTTGGTGTAGGGGGTAGCCCTGGGGGACAGGGAGGATTCCACCGCATGCACCAGGGCATCAATGGAGCTGGCGGCAAACACGCCGAAGGGCAGCCCCTCCAGCAGTTGGGGAATGAGCACCGCGTGGTCGGCATACATGGCCGGGCTCACCAGACCCAGCTTGGTGCCCAGACGGGTGCGGGCGATGATGGAGAGGTTGGTCACCTCGCTGCCCGTGCCGCAGGTGGTGGGGATGAGCACCAGCTCCCGCCGCTTATCCAGGGCGGGGGCCCTGTCAAACAGGGTGTCTACCCCCTCGCCGCTGGAGACTGCCAGGATCTTGGCGATGTCGAGCACTGTGCCGCCGCCAATGGCAATGACACGGGTACAGCCCATTCTGGCCGCGTCGGCCAGAATGGCGTCTACCATCACATCGGTGGGTTCTCCGGCGCCGTATTCCTCCTGATAGATGGTGTGAACCGGAAGTCCCATCTGGCCGAGGTAGGGCTCGTAGATGTATTTATTAGTCAGAACCAGATCCCGTTCTCCCGGATGAAATTCCTTTACAAAGTCCAGACAGGTCTCAAAGCGGTGAAGCGTGGGGCGGATTAGAAGTTCTACCATGGTGTTTCTCAAATCCTTTCAAGCTTGGTTTGTCTGCAAAACAGATGTGGTATCTGTTGTTGTCTGTATGCAAAATATATGCCAAATTGCACCCGCTCAGAAATTCTGAGTGGGTGCAATTTTACAGCAGGCCATATTTTTTGAGCTTGTACTGCAATGTTCGACGGGAGATACCAAGGTATTGGGCGGTTTTTTCGCGGTGTCCGCCGTGCAGACGGAGTGCCATTTGAATGCGGAGATACTCCTCATTGAGGCATTCCGGGCCGGATTCCGGGGAGGGAGGCTCCAGCTGAAGCATACCTGTGGGAATCTGGTTGATTTTGACCACGGATGACTCGCTCATAACCACCATGTGCTCTACAAGGTTGCGCAGTTCGCGGATGTTTCCCGGCCATTTGTAGTGATTCAGGATTTGATAGACGCGGCTTGAAAATTCCTTTTGAAGACCGTATTTCTGACAGAAGTGGTCTAAAAAGTAGTCGGCCAGGGGAGTAATGTCCTCCCGGCGCTCTCGGAGAGGCGGAATGGTGATGGGAATGACGTTAAGACGGTAATACAGATCCATGCGGAACGTTCCCTCCTTGACACACTGAGCGAGAGCCACATTAGAGGCGCAGATCAGCCGGAAATTCACGGCCCGCGGTTTGACTGAGCCTACCGGAATAACCGCTTTGGTTTCCAGAACCCGCAGCAGCTTGGCCTGGAGAGACAGTGGCATGGAGTTTACCTCATCAAGAAGGAGGGTGTTGTTGGCGGCGGCTTCAATCAGGCCGATCTTTCCGCCGGAGGCGGCCCCGGTGAACGCACCCTTCTCATAGCCGAAGAGCTCCGCCTCCAATAGGGATTCGGGGAGAGAGGTGCAGTTGATAGCCACCATCTGCTTTTTTCTGTAGGGGCTGTGCTGGTGGATATACTGGGCCACGATCTCCTTCCCGGTTCCCGATTCTCCCAGAAGGAGCACGGAAGCGTCGCTCTGCGCCGCACGTGCGGCCTGCCTCAGAACGCCCACCATGGAGGGACTTTTGGCAATCACCTCTCTGCGGTCGTCCCAATTGCCGCGTATTCCTGTAGCAATGGCGTTGATGGCCTTGGCGTGGCTGTATTTCTGGTTCATGGCATCAACCTGGATCTGGCAGGAGATGGCGTATACAATTTCACCCTGCGCGTTGAAAATAGGGGACACGGTTACCAGACGGCCCACCTGTTTCCCGTCGGCAGAAACTGTAACATGAATCTGCGTGACAGCCCGCTTCTCGTGGTAGACCTTGTCTACGACGCTCTCCTTGTAGAGTCCGCTTGCGATGAAGTCATATACCGTGTGATTTAAGTAGTCCTGACGGGTTCGCCCTGTGTATTGCAGGAGCGTCTTATTGACAAACAGGTATGTCCCTTTGTTATCAAAGATGATAATTCCAACATCCAGATTATCCAGGATGTTTTCCAGCCCGGGCAGATTGCTTGCCATAGCTTCCAGCCCTCCTTATGCGTTCTGCTCCTATGCGTTTCCCCTTTAAAACTATCAAATGGAGGGCAAAAAATCAACCACAATTGTAGTGAGTTGCACAGGCGAAATTGGAACTGCACATTGAAATACAAGGATTCCTGAGTGAGCATTTGCACAAAAATTGCATTGTCATGCCCTGAATGTGCAATTCCGGCGGGAAGTCGTGAATTTGCCTCGAGAAGTGGCCGAAACAGGGGCGAAAAACAGGGGGATACGGGCTGGCATCCGGTTTGCTTCCTAAGGTGGTCAGACACGACCTATGTCCTGTCACACGATTTTAGCAAGGAGAAGGAGGACTGCAATTGATGAAAGCGGCAATTATGGGCGCTGGAGCAATGGGAACCGTCTTGGGTGCCTTTCTTACCAGAAACGGGTTCCCGGTGGATCTAATCGACTCCTATCCGGCCCAGGTGGATGCACTCAACGAAAAAGGGGCCGGCGTTGTTGGCTGTGCAGAGCTGACTGTCCCGGTCCGTGCACTGCTGCCGGAGCAGATGGAAGGGGTCTATGACCTGGTGTTTCTGATGGTCAAGCAGACCAACAATGAGGCGAGCCTTCGGGCGCTGTTGCCCCATTTGGGAGAGAACAGTACGGTATGTACCTTGCAGAACGGAGTGCCGGAATTAGCTGTGGCCGAGTTCGTCGGCCGGAACCGCACAGTAGGCGGAGCCTGCCGTTGGGGGGCCACGTTTGTGGAGCCCGGTATCTCCGAGCTGACCAACGCCCTCTCCGCCCGCACGGTTCTGTTTGAGATCGGGGAGATCGACGGACGTATTACCGACCGCATCCGAGCGGTGGCCGAGGTTTTGGGCCATATGGACAACGGCAAGGTGGAGATTACCGACAACCTGATGGGGGCCCGGTGGCTCAAGCTGATGCTCAACTGCTGCATGAGTGGCCTGTCCTCGGCCTTGGGCTGTACCTTTGAGTCGGTAATCTCCAGTGAAAAGGCGCTGGCCTGCACCTCCTATCTTGCGGCTGAGGTGGTCCATGCAGCGCGGGCCGCGGGCTTCCAGCTAACGGATACCAACGGACTGAATACCGCAGAGATCGCCGACTTTCAGACGGCGGAGGAGCTGGAGCGCTCCAAGGGCTACATCTACCGCAACTACTATCCCCTGCGCACCGCCAAGGCCAGCATGCTGCAGGATCTGGAGCGGGGCAAAAAGACGGAGATCCAGATGATTAACGGCTATGTCAGCGCCATGGGCCGCAAGTACGGTGTTCCCACCCCGTTCAACGACCTGGTAGTGAAGATAATTACTGATATAGAGGAGGGCCGCCGTAGAGCGGAATTCGGCAACCTGGCTCTGTTTGTCCTGCCGGAGTTGCAATAAGAAAGAGACAAAAAGGAGGAAAACCTATGTCCTACGTCCGCAACGACAGCCTGATGTACCAAATGCCGGTTCATTTCGGGCCCTGCGTAACTCCCCGACAGAACAAAGAAGGGAAGCGCTTTATCTATGACCAGGCTACGCGACTGACCAAGCATACTATTGTCTACGAAAGTGATCCGGAGGCCCTGTCCGCTGTCCTGCCCCAGCGGTTCGAGCTGGCTGCCCCCTACGTCATCATCAATATGAACATGCTGCGGGACGTGGCTTGGCTGGCTGGACACGGATACAACCTTACCGGCGTCTCTGTGCCCACCCGTTTCCATGGAGAAAAGGGGGTGGTGGAAGGCAACCTGCTTCTGGTTATGTGGGAAAACCATGCCGACCCCATTATTACCGGCCGGGAGCAGCTCGGTTACAGCAAGATATTTGCCTCCATCGACGACATCCATACGTACGGGGGGGTATCAAAGACGGAGCTGACCTCCTGGGGATTCCGCTTTCTGGAGCTGGAGTTTGATGCCAACCGCCAGCCGGAGAATCTGGAGGAGCTGAAACGGGTGCTGAATAACCCGGATAGTCAGGGCATCATGCACTATAAGTACATTCCACGTACCGGCGGCGGCTTCACTCAGGCGGATGCGGAATATGTCTGCCTGAATCCTAAAGCAGCCAAGCTGCCTGACGACGTAAAGAAGTATCCGGCGGATCAGCTGACCTATATGGGCGGTCAGGTGCGCTGGCATATACCCACCTGGGAGGATATGCCCACCCAGTACCATGTGGCACAGGCTCTGGGCAGTCTGCCGGTCAAGCGGATCGTCGGCGCGGTACGTTCGGAGGGCTATACCCTGGGCGATCTTTATGGGCAGACCACCGTCATGTGAGGCCTGCGGAGAAGCAAAAGCAAAGAGAATGAAGGAGCGCATTACCACGGAAGGAGTGATTGTATGTCCCCCAGCGTTATCAGCCTGATCGGTATCCTGTTGGGCATGGTCATCTTGGTTTTCCTGGCATTCAAAGGCTATAATGTCATTATCGTTTCTGTTATCGCCGCACTGGTTGTGGCCGTTTTTGCCGGCAGCGACATTCTGCCGCTGATTATAGACTCCTATATGACCAAGTTCGCTGACTTTGCAAAAAATAATTTTATGATCTTTCTGCTTAGTGCCGTCTTTGGAAAGCTCATGGGCGATTCCGGAGCGGCCGACACCATCGCCTACTCCATGCTGCGCGTGGTCAACCACGTTCACAGCCAGCGAACCAAGCAGTTGGTCGGCGGTCTGATGATCACCGCCATTGTAGCGGTTCTGACCTATGGCGGCGTCAGCCTGTTTGTCGTCATCTTCACCCTGATCTCCATCGGCCGCAAGCTCTTTGAGGAGCTGGACATCCCCTGGCGGCACTACCTTACCTTCCACGGCATCGGTTCAGCTACCTTTACCATGACCATGCTCCCCGGTACGGCAGCGCTTCAGAACATTATTCCCACGCAGTATCTGGGCACTACGCCAATGGCGGGGGCCGCCATCGGCCTGACCGGCGCTGCTATCCAGATTTTACTGTGTGTTCTCTGGGCAGCCTTTATACTCAAGCGTGCCCGCGCCCGGGGTGAGGGCTTCCGCCCCTCCGGCGAAGCAGTCAAGGCCGCCTACCGGGATGAGGATGAAAAGAAAGCCGCCGCAGGAGAAAGCCAGGTCGGCATACCTCTGCTGCTGGCCCTGATTCCTCCGGTTGTCCTGCTTCTGGTGCTCAATGTCTGCAAGCTGCATGCGGTTATCGCGCTCTCCTGCGGCATTCTGGTATGTCTGATCCTGTTCGGCCTGATCCTGCGCCGCCTGGATAACCTCAAGGCCACTCTGGCAGCCGGCGCGGTGAATTCCATTTCCACCATCGGTACCACATGTGCTGTAGTGGGCTTTGGAGGCGTGGTGGCTGCGGTCTCCGGCTATCAACTGATCCTGGGCTCTCTGACCAGTATCCCGGGCCCGGCCATTTTCAAGCTGATTATTGCCGTGAACGTGGCGGCCGGCCTCACCGGTTCCTCCTCCGGCGGCCTTTCCATCGCTCTGGAAAACATGCAGGATTACTTCCTGGGGCTCGGCTTGTCTCCCAATGTCATTCACCGCATTGGCGCCATGTCCTCCGGCGGACTGGACTCCATGCCCCACGTCAGCGGCTTTGTCAATAACCTTCAGGTGTGCCGCCTGAATCACCGCCAGTCTTACCCCTCTTATGCCATGGTCTGTCTGGTCATTCCCATCGTCACAACCTGTGCCTGTGCTGTACTGCTCCAACTGGGTATTCTGCCTGCTGTTTAGTGGATTTAGAAAAAATGGATTTGAACATTTGCAGAAAGGAGTCTATATTGTTATGGAGCTCAATCTGAACGGAAAAGTCGTCGTTGTTACCGGCGGCTCCAGCGGTATCGGGGAGGAAACCGCCATGGAGTTTGCCCGGGAGGGCTGCCAGGTGACCATCGCCTCACGCAGTGAGAAAAAGCTGGCGGAAGCCGCCGGGCGGTTCGAGGCCGAGGGCTTTCAGGTCCACACCCAAGTCGTGGACGTATCCAAGCCGGAAGATATCAGCGCCCTGGGCGAGAAGGTCTTTCAGCAGTTTGGCCGTATCGACGTGTGGATCAACAACGCCGGAGGGAATATCACTAAGCCCTTCCTGGAGCTCACGGTGGAGGACTGGAACTTTGTTATCAGCACCAACATGACTTCCGTATTTTGGGGTACCCATGTGGCAGTCGACTACATGAGACGGACTGGCGGCGGCGTCATTCTCAATACCTCATCCTACATGGCGCTTATTCCTGCCACACAGAAGATTGCCTACGCAGCTACCAAGGCGGGCATTGTGAACATGACCAAGACGACTGCCGGTGAGCTGGCCCCCTTGGGTATCCGGGTCAACTGTGTGGTGCCCGGCCTGATTCAGACGCCAATTGCGGCCGAGCGTATCGCTGCCAACCGGGAAAAGCTGTGTGCCCAGATTGCGCTACAGCGCTTCGGAGTCCCCTCTGATGTATCTCGTGTTTACACCTTCCTGGCATCCGATGCTGCGGCATTCATCACCGGCGCCGCAATCGAGGTCAGCGGCGGAAAGCTCTGTGTCCAGGATATCGGCGCTCCCTGGGGAAAGCAGATCTGACCGAGGAAGGCAAATGGTAAATTTGTTTCTTTATCATCTGCTTGTATAGGACAGCCTCCACAGATGCTCCATTTGACAGATGGCTCTTACTTGTACGGAAGTCAAAGTTATAAATACTCTATATTTGAAACCAGAGAGAAGCAGCCGGGATGTGTGTGTTCCGGCTGCTTCTGTCAGATTTTAAATTTATTCACTGGCTTTCTTTGCATTCTGGCACTACCCCAAACCGTGAACCCTACAGGATTCCGGAGCTAACCGAGAGCGGACGCCCCTCATTCCCCGGCCGCATGGCGCTGGGAGGTGGTGGCCGCGTTGGTGCAGGCGCCTGGGGAGAGCCACGCTGACAAGTGCCCCTGCGTCCCGGATTGCGTTCCTGGTGTCCACCCAGTCAACTGCTTTTTTTGATGAGCGGCTTATGGACGTTTGGAGCGTGTAGACGCTTTTCAGACCCGCATTAGTGGTGGGGCTCTTTACAAACAGAAGTGCCTATATTATCATAGGGGACATCTGGATAATAGGGAGGGTTTTTGTGGAACGTCTCACTTATACGGCGCTGGAACAGGGGAGATATGACGGATACCTGCTGCGGCAGGCCCCTGAGCGGGTACTCCAATTCGGTGAAGGAAACTTTCTGCGGGGATTCGCAGAACATTTCATTGACGTGATGAACGAGCGTACAGACTTTCAGGGTAAGGTAGTGGTGGTTCCCCCCGCCTCTGCCGGAAAGACCGGCCGCATCAACGATCAGGAGGGGCTCTACCAGCTCTGCCTGCGGGGGCGGCGCAACGGGGAGACGGTGGATCAGTGCCGGATAGTGAGTTGTATCAGCCGGGCGGTGGACGTGTTTGAGGAGTATGACGCCTTTCTCCGCACGGCCCATAATCCGAATATGCGCTTTATCCTCTCCAATACCACCGAGGCAGGAATCGTCTACGAGCCGTCCAGCCGGATGGACGACCGCCCCCCCGCAGGGTTCCCGGCCAAGCTCGCACGGCTGCTGTGGGAACGCTACCAGACCGGACTGCCGGGGTACATCATTTTTCCCTGTGAGCTCATTGCGGACAACGGCGGGACGCTGCGGGACTGCGTACTGCGCCACGCCCGGGACTGGGGGCTGGAAGCGGGCTTTTTCCGCTGGCTGGAGGAGGAGAACGCCTTTTGCAGCACTTTGGTGGACCGCATTGTTACCGGCTATTCCCCGGAGCAGGCCGGGGCGGTGGCGGAGGCCACAGGCCTGGAGGACAAGCTGCTGGATGTGGCGGAGCCCTTCGCCCAGTGGATTATTGAGGCTCCGGAGTGGGTGCAGGGGGAGTTCCCGGCGGAGCAGGCCGGTCTGCCCGTGCGCTTTGTGGCCGATCACCGCCCTTACCGGGAGCGGAAGGTGCGCATTCTCAACGGGGGCCACACTGTCCTGACCCCGGCGGCCCTCCTCTCCGGGCACACGCTGGTGCGCACCTGCATGGCGGACCGGGGGCTGAGGAACTTCCTGGATGGGGCGCTGTTTCAGGAGATTATCCCCACACTCTCCCTCCCCCGGGCGGAGTGCGAGGACTTCGCCCTGGCGGTGGAGGAGCGGTTTGACAACCCCTACGTGGACCACCGCCTGGTGGACATTGCCCTCAATTCCGTCTCCAAGTGGCGGGCGCGGGTGCTGCCCAGCGTGGAGGCCTTCCACCGCCGGCAGGGGGCGCTGCCCCTCCGGCTGGTATTTTCTTTTGCGGCCCTCTGCGCTCTCTACAGCCGGGGAGAGGGGGAGGGGTGTCCAGTGCGGGACGAGCCGGCTGTGCTGGATTTCTTCGCCCGGCGCCAGGCGGACGGACCGGAGGCGCTGGTCGCCGCCTTTGCCGCCAGGGTGGACTTCTGGGGCCGGGATCTGACAGAGCTGCCCGGCTTCGTCCCCGCAGCGGGGCGGGCCATGGCCCGCATCCGGGCCGATGGCATGGCCGCGGCGCTGGAGGCCTGCGGGAAGGAGGCGCTGAAATGAGCCGCTGCCTGCGTATTGCGCCAACAGACAACGTGGCCGTGGCCCTGGAGCCGGTGGCGGCGGGGATCCGCGTGGCGGTGGAGGGGGCTTCCGTTACCACCCGGGAGGACATTCCCCAGGGGCACAAGCTTGCACTGACCGCCATCCCCGCTGGGGCGGATGTGATCAAGTACGGCTATCCCATCGGACGGGCCAGGACGGAGATCCAGCCGGGCCAGTGGGTGCACACCCACAACCTGGCTACCCGGCTGGATGGGGCGGGCGCCCCCCAGGCTCAGGTGGGGGGTGGGGCCCCGGCCCCCCTGCGGCCTCGCTCCTTTCAGGGCTACCGCCGGGCGGACGGCCGGGTGGGAATCCGCAACGAGCTTTGGATCGTGCCCACCGTGGGCTGCGTTAACGGCGTGGCCCGGTCCATGGCCCGGCGGGTGGAGGACTATGCCAGGGGGCGGGTGGACGGAGTACACGTCTGGTCCCACCCCTACGGCTGCTCTCAGATGGGGGAGGATCAGGAGCACACCAGGGCCATCCTCTGCGGCCTGATCCGCCACCCCAATGCCGGGGCTGTACTGGTGCTGGGGCTGGGGTGTGAGAACAGTAGCATTGCCGTGCTGCAAGAGCGGCTGGGCCGCTGGGACAGCCAGCGGGTGGCTTTCCTGGAGTGCCAGGCCGTGGAGGATGAGCTGGCCGAGGGGGAGCGTCTGCTGCGGGAGCTGGCCGACCGGGCGGCAGCGGACCGGCGGGAGCCGGTGGGGGCCGATGAGCTGGTGGTGGGACTGAAATGCGGCGGCTCCGATGGCCTTTCCGGCATCACGGCCAATCCCCTGGCGGGCCGGGTGACCGACCGGGTGATCGCCATGGGCGGCTCCGCCCTGCTGGCGGAGGTGCCGGAGATGTTCGGGGCGGAGGGGGTGCTGTTCCGGCGCTGCGCCGACGAGGGGGTGACCCGGGCCCTGCCCGCGCTGGTGGAGGAGTTCAAGGACTACTTCACCCGCCACGGGCAGGTGGTCTATGAGAACCCCTCGCCGGGCAACAAGGCGGGTGGGATCACCACCCTGGAGGAGAAGTCCCTGGGCTGTGTCCAGAAAGGGGGAAATACACCCATAGTGGATGTGCTCCACTACGGGGAAACTGTGCGCCGCCGGGGGCTGACGGTGCTCCAGACACCGGGCAATGACTTGGTGTCCGCCACCGGGCTGGCAGCGGCGGGGGCCCACCTGATCCTCTTTACCACCGGGCGGGGCACTCCCTTCGGCGCGCCGGTGCCAACCCTGAAGCTGGCCACCAACACCGCCCTGGCCAGCCGCAAGGCCGGCTGGATCGACTACGACGCAGGCGGCCTGGCCCAGGGGGACGCTTGGGAGCCCCACATTCAGGCGCTGCTCCAACTGGTGCTGGACACGGCCTCCGGCGCCCCCACCCGTGCTGAGGCCGCAGGCTATCGGGAGATCGCCATCTGGAAGGACGGCGTTACTCTTTAACCGATGTGGGAGCAGATAAAAATCCCCGCCGCAGATTCTCTGCGGCGGGGATT
>NZ_JH417736.1:0-43355 GCF_000239295.1 Flavonifractor plautii ATCC 29863 | reverse complement strand
CCCCGCCGCAGATTCTCTGCGGCGGGGATTTTTGCACACTAAAAGGAACAGTGAATCATGGTATTGATGGCCTCCTGATAGGAGAGCTGAATGTGCTCGGACAGCAACCGGCAGGCATCTTCCGGGCGGCGCTCTAAAATGGCATTCAGGATATCAATATGCTCCCGATTACTGACCTGATAACGGCTTGGACGCCAGGCTGTGATGCGGATGAGGTTGAGATATTCCGTGAGGCTGCGCATGAGCTGGGAGGCATATTGGTTGTGAAGTGTGTCAACCAGCTTCAGGTGAAATTCGTTGTCCAGTTCAATAAGCGGCGCAGCCGTCTGGCCCGCGTTTCCGGCCTCGTCGTCCTGATGCTGGAGCAGCAGCGTGCGCATGTCCACCGCCCACTGGAGATCCACCTGGTGAAAGCACTGATGGAGAATCAGAGGTTCCAGCAGGGAGCGAATTTCAAAGATATCATGGATGTCCTTGAGCGTGGGGCGGCTGATTTCAATCCCTTTGCGGGGATGTATATGAACCAGCTTGTCCTGAGCCAGGGCAAGAACCGCCTCCCGGACGGGAGTACGTCCAAGCCCCAGCAGCGCCTGGAGCTGCGCCTCATTGATGAATTGTCCCGGGGTCAAATCTTTTTGCAGAATCATCGTCTTGATCTGGTCATACGCGACCTGCGACAGACTATCCCGCCGTTTATCCACCACTGCCGCCATTGGCATATCCTCCTGATACTCTATGTGATATATGACAGACACATAGAAAAATGGCTGTACTTACAACATCGTTGGTGTCATTATACCAGCATCTTTTCCAGGGGTCAAGGCTTTAAAGTGGGGAAAAATGGATAATTTTTGTGCTTTATTTACAAAATTTAAGGATGGGAAATGGCTATCTTGGCAAAATTATCGGTTTATGTCTTGACGGATGGAGGGAACTGTGCTACATTTTGGGCTAGAGATATATCACAAATATATTATAAAACAGATTGAACTCCTGCGGAAAGCAGGGCGGCCGGCGGGCCCGCGCATCGGGAAACGGCGGACTAGGAAGGATGGAAAGCCATGAGACCATTCCTGGATGAGGATTTTCTGTTGACCAGTGATACGGCGAGGTATCTATACCATCAGGTGGCGGAACGTCTGCCCATATTGGACTACCACTGCCACGTGAGCCCGCGGGAGATCGCGGAGGACCGGATCTTCCACAACCTGACCCAGCTCTGGCTGGAGGGGGACCATTACAAATGGCGGCTGATGCGGGCCAATGGTGTGGACGAACGGTATATCACCGGCGATGCCGGGGATTATGAGAAGTTTGAGGCTTGGGCCGGCGCCGTGGAGCAGGCGGTGGGCAATCCCCTGTACCACTGGAGCCATCTGGAGTTGCGGCGCTACTTCGGTTACACGGGACACCTGACGGCGGCCAACGCCCGCCAGGTGTGGGAGCACTGCAGCGCCGTCATCGGCGGGGGCCTGAGTGTGCGTGAGATCCTGCGTAAATCCAATGTGACCCTTTTGTGCACCACCGATGATCCGGCGGACACCCTGGAATGGCACCAGAGGCTGGCTGCCGACCATACCCTGGAAACCAAAGTGCTCCCCGCATTCCGGCCGGACAAGGCGGTTAACGTGGAGAAGGAGGACTTCCCAGACTATCTGGCCCGGCTCTCCGCCGCCGCAGGGGTGGACATCAACGGATGGGGGAGCCTGCTGGCCGCCCTGGATAACCGGATGGACTTCTTCGCACAGCACGGCTGCAAGGTGTCCGACCACGGCTTGGACAACCTGCGGTACGCCCCGGCCCGCCCGGAGGAACTGGATAGCGTGGTCAGGCGCCGCCTGGCGGGAGAAACCGTGACGGAAGAGGAGGTGCGGCAGTATAAGTGGGCGCTGCTGACCCACCTGGCACGGGGCTACGCCAAGCGGGACTGGGCCATGCAGCTTCACTTCGCCGCCCAGCGGGACAACAACCACCGTATGCACCGCCTGCTGGGGCCGGACACCGGCTACGACAGCATCGGCCCTGGGGTGAACCTGCCGGCACTGGCTGCTTTCCTGGACGGGCTGGATGAGACGGGGGAGCTGCCCCGCACCATCCTCTATTCCCTGGAGCCCAGCGACAACGCCGCGCTGGTGGCCCTGATGGGCTGCTTCCAGGGGCCCGGTACTGCGGGGAGGCTACAGCACGGCTCCGCCTGGTGGTTCAACGACCACAAGCCGGGGATGGAGGCCCAGCTTACCACCTTGGCCGCAGGCGGCTTGCTGGGCAACTTTATCGGGATGCTCACCGATTCCCGCAGCTTCCTGTCCTACACCCGGCACGAGTACTTTCGACGCATCCTCTGCAACCTTATCGGCCGGTGGGTGGAGGACGGCGAATTCCCCGATGACCCCGCCGCGTTGGAGCGGCTGGTGGCCGGGATATCCTATCGCAACAGCATCCACTACTTCGGTTTCGAGCAGTATCACTTACGGGGGGCAGATACGGTATGAGTATGATCAGCGTCAAAGGGCTTCAGAAGAGCTTTGGCAAGCACGAGGTGCTCAAGGGCATCGACATCGAGATCCAGCCCGGCGAGGTGGTGGCCATTGTGGGCCCCTCCGGCTGCGGCAAGTCCACCTTTCTGCGCTGCCTGAACCTGCTGGAAAAGCCCACAGGGGGACAGATCCTCTACCACGATGTGGATCTGGTCAGCGCCGACGCCAGGAGCGCCAACAAGGTGCTCCTGGGTATGGGCATGGTGTTCCAGCAGTTTAACCTCTTTCCCCACCTGACGGTGCTGGACAACATCATGCTGGCCCCCGCCCTGGTTAAAAAGCGGGATAAGAAGGAGTGCGAGAGCCAGGCCATGGAGCTGCTGAAGACCGTGGGTCTGGAGGATAAGCGGGACGCCTACCCCAACCAGCTCTCCGGCGGACAGCAGCAGCGCATCGCCATCGCCCGGGCCCTCGCCATGAGGCCCGAGGTCATGCTTTTTGACGAGCCAACCTCCGCCCTGGATCCCGAGATGGTGGGCGAGGTGCTGGACGTGATGAAGAAGCTGGCCGCCGATGGTATGACCATGTTGGTAGTGACCCACGAGATGGGCTTTGCCCGCGAGGCGGCCGACCGGGTGATTTTCATCGACGGCGGCCGCATTGTGGAGGACAGCGAGCCCGAGGAGTTCTTCGCCCATCCCAAGAACAAGCGTCTTCAGGATTTCCTGAGCAAGATGCTCTGATTCAAACCATTCAAGGAGGAAGCAAACATGTCTCAGATCAAGGTGGCCCGCTACAGCGGCGTCAAGTACGAATTCGTGGACGGCTATGCCCGTGTGCCGGTGCTGGAGGGGGAGTTTGACCAGGCCCACTTCGCCCACTGCGCCCTGCAGCCCGGCTGCTCCATCACACCGGAGGTCTACTCCGTCACCGAGCACAACCAGCTCTTTATCTTCACCAAGGGCAAGGGCTATGTGACCACCCCCCGTCAGGCGTGGAACATCAGGGAGCCCGGCGTATTCGTCCCTGAGTTTGACGCGGAGCGCTTCACCATCACCTGCTCTGCGGACAGCAAGCAGCCCCTGGAGTTTCTCCACATCATCACCGAGCTGAGCGACTACGACAAGACCTGCCTGGTGGAGTCCCGCATGGTACTGCCCCGGTTCCGCGGTATCTCTGAGGGCTGGACCTACGACGAGGATTTCAAGGACAACGACACCACCACCTCCATTATGCTGCTGGAGCACCGCAACCTGGGCCGTCTGTCTATGGGCTGCGTCCGCGGCACCGGCCCCATCGAGATCGGACAGCACATCCACAACGAGCTGGCCCAGTGGTATTTCCCCCTGCCCGGCTCCGAGTTCATCTACACCGCCGGCGGCGAGGAAGTAAAGATGACCGGCGGCGACCTGTCCTTCACCCCCACCGGCTTCTGGCACGGAAGCAAGGTGGAGGCCGGCAGGCAGTGCGACTACATCTGGTTTGAAATGTGCATCGACGGTTATCCCGGCGAGATCAAGTAAGCCAATTCACATTGACTCAAAGGCTTAATTTATTGTAAAGGGGAATGTACCATGGCTTTGGTTAAAATTTCGAAGGGCGCCGACATCCGCCACGAGTATACCGATGGGGTGTCCCGGGTGCCTGTTCTGGAGGGCGCCTACAAGGATGCGGCAGTGGAGCGCATCTCCCTTCAGCCCGGCGCGGAGCTCTCGCCCGCCCTCTATTCCAAGACGGAGCACAACCAGGTGTTTCTGATCACCGCCGGCAAGGGCTACATCGCCACCCCCCGCCGCGTGTTCAACATCACGGAGGTCTCTGTGTTTGTGCCCGACTTTGACAAGGAGCAGTTCACCTTCCACTGTGCGGCCGATGCCAAGGAGTGCATGGAGATCGTCCATTTCGTCACCGAGCTCAACGACTACGACAAGACCTGCCTGAAAGAGGCCCACCTGACCCTGCCCCGGTTCCGGGGCGTGTCCCAGGCGTGGCACTACAAGGAGGATTTTACCGGCGCCGACA
The DNA here is from genome assembly GCF_000239295.1 of Flavonifractor plautii ATCC 29863. GTDB lineage: Bacteria > Bacillota > Clostridia > Oscillospirales > Oscillospiraceae > Flavonifractor > Flavonifractor plautii. The sequence continues at coordinate 38,856 of NZ_JH417736.1, read as the reverse complement.
TCCAGCAGATGATGATGATCGAGCACCGCAACCTGGGCCGCCTGTCCATGGGCGCCAACTTCGGCACCGGCCCTAACTACATCGGCCAGCATATCCACAACGAGCTGGAGCAGTGGTACATCATGCTCCCCGGAGCCTCCTTCACCTACACCGCTGAGGATGAAAAGATCCACGTGGAGGGCGGCGACATCACATTCACCCCCCACGGCTCCCACCACGGCAGCGAGTGCGCCGAAGGCGAGCGGTTCGCCTATGTGTGGTTTGAGCTGTGTGAGAACGGGTATCCCGGCGAGATTAAGTAAGCCATGAGGGCGACCTGGCCCCTTTTGGGCTCCAACGGCCCGTACAGCCGCGTCCCGCTTGCCGCGTTTTTGGAGGCGGAGGTACGGCTTGGCCTGGACGGCGTGGATTTCGTGCCACAGACGCCCCACTTCTGGTGCAGCCACACGGGACATGAGTCCGCCGCTCCCCTCAGGGCCGCCTTGGCGGAGGCGGGGCTTCCTGTCCGGGTGCTCACGCCGCCCCCCTACCGCTACTCCCTCACCGCTCCGCCGGGGCGGCAGCGGGAGGCCACCTTGGACTACTACCGGGTATGCATCGCCCTGGCCGCCGAGCTGGGGGCCGGACGGCTGGTGCTGGGGGCGGCGGGGGCCTGCTGGGATATAGAGCCGGAGGCTCTGCGGCGGAATGCCGCCGGACTGCTTTCCGCGCTGTGTCCTCAGGCGGAGGCCGCAGGTGTGCGCCTGCTGCTGGCTCCGGTCATGGGGCCGGAGACCCCGCTTATTGCAGAGTCTCCTGTGCTGGGCAGGCTGGAGGAGCTCTCCGAGCTGCTCCGCCGGGTGGACAGCCCTGCCCTGGGGGTGTGCCTGGACACCAACGTTATGAGCACCTGGGGCGACAGCATCCCCCGGTGGTTCGAGCGGTTGGGGGAGCACACCGGCCTGGTGCGCCTGTGCGACGGAAACTACCACGGCTGGCGGGCCTGGGGCGAGGGTGTGCTGCCCATGGAGCGCTACCGGGCGGAGCTGGAGGCGGCGGGCTATGCCGGCCCGGTGTCCCTGCTGCTGCCGGGGGAGCGCTATGCCGGCCGGCCCTCCTGGCCGGAGGAGCGGGCCCTGGAGGTCCTGAGAGGAGGGGCGGAATGAGAGGCATCAAACGCAGTCAGCTGGTCAACATGAACCAGCACTACCGCCGCTTTTCCATGGACTTCTTCCTGGATTGCCAGCAGCGCCTGGGTATCGGGCAGATTGAGCTGTGGTGCGGCGCCGCCCACTTCTGGCTGGATCACACCGGCTATGACGATATCTCTGCCCTCAGGGCCAAGCTGAGGGCCCACGGCGTGCGGGTGGTGTCGGTCACCGCCCCCAGCATTGCCTACCAGTACCAGTATGCCGCCCAGGAGCCCGCCCACCTGGAGTACTCCTTTCGATATTTTTCCAACGCCATCCATCTGGCCGCCGAGCTGGGGGCCGACCGGGTGGTGGTGAACTCCGGTTGGGGCTACCAGGGAGAGGACGAGTCCGCCATGTGGAACCGCTGCCGGGATCACCTGGGCCGGCTGTGTCAGGTGGCCCAGCCCTGTGGAGTGACACTGGTCATGGAGTCCCTCCGGGACGACGAGAGCAACCTGGTCTGCAACCTGGAGCGGGCCCGCCGGATGCACCGGGAGGTGGGACACCCCAGCCTGAAGATGATGGTGGACAACATTGCCACCGGCGCGGCGGGTGAGACTCTCGGGGACTGGTTCCGGGCCTTTGGAGCCGAGCTGATCCACATGCACTTTTTGGATGGAGATCCCTGGCTGCATAACGTCTGGGGGGATGGCAACACCGCCCTGGCCCAGCAGATTCAGACCATGAACGACCACCACTATACCGGATATCTGGTGCAGGAGGTGGCCGACGAGCACTATTTTTCCGATCCCTATGCCGCCGACCGCCGGAATCTTCGGGTTCTGGAGCGGTTTGTGGAGGACGATTGACGTTATTTTCCGGCAGATGTCTCCGCCGGTCAATAAAAATCAGAAAAGGAAAAGGTGAATCAAATGAAGCTGAAGAAACTCGTACCTGCGGCCCTCTCTCTTGCACTGGTCCTCTCTCTGGCCGCCTGCGGCAGCCCCAGTGAGCCCTCCGGCTCCACGCCCCCTGACACCAATCCTCCCGCTACCGGTTCGGCTGTCCCCGGCACGGAGGCTCCCGCGGCCGACGACTCCCTCCAGAAGGTTCTGGACGCGGGCAAGCTGACCATCGCCGCTGAGGGCAACTGGGTGCCCTACGTTTACAACGAGGATGGCACCGGCGAGCTTACCGGCTTTGAGGTGGATATCGCCAAGGAGATCTGCTCCCGCCTGGGCGTGGAGCCCGACTTCCAGATCTCTAGCAGTTGGGATCCTGTGGAGGCCGGCATGGACTCCGGACGCTATGACTGCATCATCTGCGGCGTGAACCCCAAGCCCGAGCGCCAGGAGAAGTACAACATGTCCATTGCTTACGCCGAGAACCCCTTCTGCCTGGTGGTGGCCGGTGACAACGAGGAGATTACCAGCTTTGCCGACCTGGCCGGCAGGAGCTGCGCCAACGCCCTGAACTCCACCGCCGGTGATCTGGCCCGCAAGGCGGGCGCGGAGCTGTCCGACGCATCCCTCACCGCCGCCATGGATCTGATTGTCTCCGGCCGCGCCGATGCCACCGTCAACAATGTGGCCGCCGTAGAGGAGTACATGAAGGAGCGCCCCGACATGAACGTGAAGATTGCCGCTATCTATGAGCCCGAGGAGGGCGAGGAGTGGATCATCCAGTCCGCAGTGGCCTTCCAGAAGGGCGCCGACACCCTGACCGAGAAAGTCAACGAGATCCTGCAGGAGATGATCGATGACGGCACCTGCTACGACCTGACCGTTCAGTACTTTGGCCAGTCCGTGGCCGACAGCACCAGCATCTATCAGAAGTAAGCTGACCCCAGCACTTTTCCGCCGGGGGGCCGCCGCAGGCGGTCCCCCGGCCCTATGAACACTATTTCTAAAGGAGGCGGGCCGCTGTGGATAATACCCTTCAGTTGCTCATCGATTCGTTCTGGCCGCTCTTTAAGGCCGGTCTTACCATTTCGGTACCTCTGATGCTCGTTTCGTTTATCCTGGGACTGGTCGTGGCCTTCGCGGTGGCGCTGATGCGGATGTCCAAATGGAAGCCCTTAAAAGCCATTTCCTGGTTCTATGTCTGGGTCATCCGCGGTACGCCGCTGATCGTACAAATCTTCATCATCTTTTTTGGCCTGGCCTATGTGGGCATCATCCTTGATCCCATCCCGGCGGCCATCTTGGCCCTGACTATCAGCCAGGGCGCCTATAACTCCGAGGTCATCCGTGCAGCCCTGGGCTCCATCCCCAAGGGCCAGAATGAGGCGTGCAGGGCTCTGGGTCTGAACAAGTGGCAGACCATGAGCCGGATCATCGTCCCCCAGGCCGCCCTGGTGGCCGTGCCCTCCCTGGGTAACTCCTTCATCAGCCTGCTGAAGGACACCTCCCTGGTGGCGACCATTACCGTTCATGAGATCTTCCAGACTGCCCAGGCCATCAACGCGGTCAAGTTCCAGCCGCTGCTGCTGTATATCGAGGCCGCCTTTGTCTACCTGATTTTCAGCACGGTCCTGACCCAAATTCAGGGCATGCTGGAGAAAAAGCTGGGCAAGCATCTGGTGGATACCAGAGTGTGATGAGAGAGGCGCAAACATGTTACATTTGAATATGCAAGGTCTGCAGGACCGGGCGGCTTGGGCGCAAGCCGGTATCCGGCTGCCCCGCTACGATGTGGCTGCCGTACGGGCCCGCACCTGGGAGGCGCCGGTGTGGCTCCACTTTGGCGCGGGCAACATCTTCCGGGGGTTCCTGGCCGCGGCCCAGCAGACTCTTTTGAATACCGGCAGGGCCGACACAGGCATCCTGGCCGCCGAATCCTTTGACTTTCAGATCATTGACCAGGTCTATAGCCCCTATGACGCCCTGAGCCTGCTGGTGCGCATGCGCGCCGACGGCAGCGAGGAGCGGGAGGTGATTGCCAGCGTGGCCGGCGGCCTCAAGGCCGACTGCGCCGGCCCTGACTGGGCCAGGCTGACCCGGGTGTTTTGCAGCCCGACTCTCCAGATGGCCAGCTTCACCATTACCGAGAAGGGCTACGCCCTAACCGATCTGGAGAAAAAGCCCCTGCCGGTGGTGGAGCGGGATCTGGCCGCCGGGCCGGAGGGGCCCCGTCACACCATGTCTATCGCGGCGGCTCTGCTGTACCGCCGTTTCCAGGCCGGAGGCGCGCCCATTGCCATGGTGAGCATGGACAACTGTGCCCGCAACGGGGAGAAGCTCCGCGCCGGGGTGCTGTCCATGGCCCGGGACTGGGCGGAGCGGGGGCTGGTAGAGTCCGCTTTCCTGGACTGGCTGGAGGACGAGGGCCGGGTGAGCTTCCCCTGGTCCATGATCGACAAAATTACCCCCCACCCCTCCGAGCGGGTGCAGGAGGAGCTGGGGCGCCTGGGTGTGGCGGACATGGCCATTGCCCGCACCAACACGGGCACCCTTATCGCCCCCTTTGTCAACGCGGAGATCACGGAGTACCTGGTGCTGGAGGACGCTTTCCCCAACGGACGCCCCGCCCTGGAAGGGGCGGGGGTGTATCTCACGGACCGGACCACCGTGGAGAAGGCGGAAAAGATGAAGGTGGGCACTTGCCTAAACCCCCTGCACACCGCTCTGGCGGTGTACGGCTGCCTGCTGGGGTATACCTCCATCGCCGCCGAAATGGGGGATGCAGATCTCAAGGCCCTGGTGGAGCATATTGCCGCCGAGAGTCTGCCCGTGGTGGAAGATCCCGGTATCCTCAGCCCCAGGGCATTCATTGACGAGGTGCTCCATGAGCGATTCCCCAATCCCGCCATCCCGGATACACCGCAGCGTATCGCAGCCGACACCTCACAGAAGCTGCCCGTCCGTTACGGCGGTACCCTCAGGCGCTATGCACGGCAGTCGGAGCAGGCATTGGCCGGACTGGAGTTCGCCCCCCTGGTGTTCGCCGGCTGGTGCCGCTACCTGCTGGGGGTGGATGACAGGGGAAACGCCATGCCTGTCAGCCCGGACCCCATGCTGCCCCAGCTCCAGGCCCACCTGAAGGGAATTGAAGTGGGCCGGCCCGATTCCCTGGCAGGACAGCTCCGCCCCATCCTGTCCAATGCAGCCCTCTTTGGGGTTGATCTGTATGCAGCAGGCCTGGGGGAGAGGACAGAAGAGATGTTCCGGGACATGCTGGCCGGCCCGGGGGCAGTGCGGGCCACCCTGCACCGCAATTGTGTATGTAAACAGCCATAACAGAAACAGAGGATTCTGTTCCGCCCTTCAGACGGCAGCAGGGCGGGAAGTGTAAGGAGGAAACAGCCTTGAAGATGACATTTCGCTGGTATGGGAGCCAACTGGATCCCATACCGCTGCGATACATCAAGCAAATCCCCAACATGAGCGGCGTGGTCACCTCCCTGATGGATCTGCCCGCCGGCGCGCTCTGGCCCACGGAGCGCATCTCAGCCCTCAAAGAGGAAGTCAATGCCGCTGGCCTGGAGATGGAGGTCATTGAGAGCGTCAATGTCCATGAGGACATCAAGCTGGGCCTGCCCGGACGGGACGCGTATATCGACAACTACCGGGAGACGGTGCGGCGGCTGGGCCAGGCGGGCGTAAAGGTGATCTGCTACAACTTTATGCCGGTTTTTGACTGGACCCGCACTGATCTGGCCAAGCCGCGGCCCGACGGCTCCACAGTCCTGGCCTATGATCAGGCAGTCATTGACCGCATCACCGACCCACAGGCCTTCGCGGATCAGATCCAACAGGGGGCAGGGGAGTTTGAGATGGCGGGCTGGGAACCGGAACGCATGGCGGAGCTCAAGCGCCTGTTTGCCCAATACCAGAATGTCTCCCATGAGGACCTGTTCCGCAACCTGAAGTATTTCCTGGAGGCAGTGATTCCCGTCTGCGAGCAGTACGATGTGAAGATGGCCATCCACCCCGACGATCCCCCCTGGGATATCTTCGGCCTGCCCCGCATTTACACCTGCCGGGAGAATATGCGCCGCATCGTGGAGCTGGTGGACAGCCCCTATAACGGGCTGACCTTGTGCTCAGGCTCTCTGGGCTCCAGCCCCTGTAACGACATTCCTGCCCTGGTACGGGAGTTCGGCGGAGAGGGACATATCCACTTTGCCCATGTGCGCAACATTAAGTTCACCGGCCCCGGCCGGTTTGAGGAGGCGGCCCACCTCTCCGGCGACGGAAGCCTGGATCTGTACGAAATTATGAAGGCCTATTACGATGTGGGCTTCGAGGGCTACATACGCCCCGACCACGGACGCATGATCTGGGACGAAAAGGGGCGGGCGGGCTACGGCCTGTATGACCGGGCCCTGGGCGCCAGCTATCTGAACGGCCTGTGGGAAGCGATTCAGAAGAATAACATTCAGCGTAATGGACAAAACGGCGCCGCGGCTGTGTAGCCGGACGGGAAAGGATATGGAGTATGAATCCCATTTTGGAACAGATTTGCCGCATTGGCATCATCCCGGTTATCGCCATTGACGATGCGAAGAAGGCCGTCCCCCTAGCCCGCTCCCTGGTGGAGGGAGGGCTGCCTGCGGCAGAGGTGACCTTCCGCACCTGTGCCGCCGAGGAGGCCATGCGGGCGATTGCGGCTGAGGTGCCCGAGATGCTTCTGGGTGCGGGTACCGTTTTAAACCATGAACAGGTGGACCGGGCCCTGGCGGCCGGGGCCAAATTTATTGTCAGTCCCGGCTTCAACCCCGATACCGTGCGCTATGTAAAGTCCAAGGGGGGGCTGATCCTGCCCGGTACCGCTACCCCAGGCGAGATGGAACAGGCCATGGCTTTTGGGCTGGAGGCGGTCAAGTTTTTCCCCGCCGAGCAAAACGGCGGTGTGGCCAAGCTCAAAGCCATCGCCGGACCCTATAAGGCTCTGAAATGGATGCCGACCGGCGGTGTCAGCGCCAAAAATCTGATGGATTATCTGTCCTTTGACCAGGTTGTGGCCTGCGGCGGCACCTGGATGGTGAAAAAAGACCTCATTGAGGCGGAGAACTGGGCCGAAATCACCCGCTTGACCCGGGAGGCGGTGGATACCATGCTGGGCTTCAGCCTGGCCCATGTGGGCATCAACTGCTTGGACGCCCAGGCGTCCGAGCGCACGGCCAGGACTATCTGCGGCCTGTTCGGCCTGCCCTTCCGGGCGGGGAACAGCTCCAACCACGCGGGGACGGCGGTGGAGTGCACCAAGGTCCCCGGCCCCGGCGTCCACGGACACATCGCCATCGGTACCAACAGTGTGGAGCGGGCCATCTATCATCTGGAGCGCCGCGGGGTGGCGATTGACCACGCCACCTGTAAGACCGATGCCAAGGGGCGGGCAAAGGCGGTCTACCTGGAGGGAGACTTTGGGGGCTTTGCCATCCACCTGGTGCAGAAATAAGGAGGGACGTACCATGAACAAGCGCGTTGTAACTTTTGGCGAGATCATGCTCCGTTTGGCCCCCAATGGATACTATAGGTTCTTCCAGAACGACCAGTTGCAGGCCACCTTCGGCGGCGGGGAGGCCAATGTAGCCGTCTCTCTGGCCAACTACGGGCTGGATTCCGTCTATGTTACCAAGCTGCCCGGCCACGCCATCGGCCAGGCGGCGGTCAACGCCCTGCGCAGCTTTGGCGTTGATACCTCCCATATCGTCCGGGGCGGAGACCGGGTGGGCATCTATTTCCTGGAGAAGGGGGCCTCCCAGCGGGGGAGCGTGTGCATCTACGACCGGGCCCACTCCGCCATCCAGGAGGCCCAGCCTGCCGACTTTGACTGGGACGCAATTTTTGCCGGGGCGGACTGGTTCCACTTTACCGGCATCACGCCCGCTCTGGGCCCCAATGTGGTGGAGATCTGCAAGGACGCCTGCCGGGCAGCCAAGGCCAGGGGAGTCAAGATCTCCTGCGATCTGAACTACCGGGGCAAGCTGTGGACCCGGGAGCAGGCCCGGGCGGCCATGAGTGAGCTGTGCCGGTATGTGGACGTGTGCATCTCCAATGAGGAAGACGCCAAGGACGTGTTCGGTATTGAGGCTGCGGAGACCGACATTACTGGCGGCAAGTTAAATAAGGAAGGCTACAAGAGTGTGGCCAGGCAGTTGGCTGACCAGTTCGGCTTTGAGCGGGTGGCCATCACCCTGCGCAGCTCCATTTCCGCCAGCGACAACGACTGGGCCGGCATGCTGTACGATGGGGAACACTACTGCTTCTCCAAGGAGTATCACCTGCGCATCGTGGACCGGGTGGGCGGCGGAGACAGCTTTGGCGGCGGATTGATTTACGCCCTGCTGGCTGGAAAGGACAGCCAGGCGGCCATTGAATTTGCCGTAGCGGCCTCCGCCCTCAAACACTCAATTGAGGGAGATTTTAACCGCATCACCGTGGCGGAGGTCGAAAAGCTGGCCGGTGGAGACGGCTCCGGCCGGGTACAGCGCTGATACCGGTCATGGGGAGCGCAGACGGAATGGGACTGCTCACAAAATAGCGGAGAAATACCGCTGGGTCGATGCTCAACACCGTACGGCGGAACGATTCAGACCGGCGCAGCGTTTGAAAAGGCACTGTATTTCGTAGAAATACAGTGCCTTTTCTCTGCGTTCCCGACCATTTGTTTTGTGCCTTAAAGTCTCGGGCAGATGCATTGAGAGGCAGAAATGTTGCTGCAAATACCGTGAGAAAGCACAGCCAAGCCAAGCCTCATTTTTGAAATGAGAAGCATAATATTGCGGTGTCCTATCGGCAACAATTTATACCACGCTTTGGACGACAGAGCGTGGAGCTGCCTCTAAGATGCACAATCTAATGATGGATTTCCTTATAGTATTGTTGTATAATAAATAAAAATTCAGGGATAAGGATGGGGCGCTATGGAGGAGTATCGTATTACAATTGCAGGGCAAAGCAAATATGAAATTGAACTCTGTGCCGTCCAGTGTGGCAGGGATTATAGTGTCACAATCTGCGGTGGGGGCCGTCATCATGTGGGAGCTGCGGCGCTGGGGTGCGACGAATCCGGAACAGTGGGACACAAAATGCGCGGCGCTACCGTCAGTGTGCTGTGTGTGTTCGGACACAGAGACGACGAGGCGGCACGGTGGGCGGCAAAGTATCTGGCTACCGAGCTGAAATGCAATGTCAGTGTAGCGGTCGGCATCCACATTGACCACGCGGATGGCAGTGAGATCCAATGCCTTCTGGAGAATTGCAGGGAGGCATGCAGACAATTCAAAGACCGTGTGCGGGCGGACAGGCTGTCTTAAAGCGGGTGAAAGTGGTGGTAGAGTACGGAGGAGAACCGTTCAGCCGAATCCAAATGAGGGTGACAGGGGGGAGGCATCAGCCTCCCCCCTCTAAGCAGGGAATGGTTTGGGCTGCCCCTGCCGCAAGCCCATCTCTCCTGGGGTACATCCCTGTATTTTTATGACATGATTCTCTCACAGTTTTATTTTCCACGGTTGTGGCGCTTTGGCAGGTTGTACTTTTTGATCTTGCGAACCAGAGTCGACAGATCAATGCCGAGAGTGGCGGCAATCTCGCTGAGGGTACGGTCCTCCTGAAGACGCTGGGCCAATACTGCGGCCTCAACCTCCTCCAAAATGCAGTGCAGGCTGGAGCCCGCCGGTACCGGCCCCTGGGGCGTACGCTGTAGCCACTGGGCGGTCATCTCGTCGGGCAGATCCTCCAGCTCGAGGGTGTCGCTCCTTGCCAGTACAAAGGCCCGCTCGATGATGTTGTTCAGCTCCCGGATATTGCCTGGCCAGCGGTAGGCCAGAAGGGCCTTCTTGAAGGCCTGGCCAAACAGCTTCCCGGTTCCCTGCTGGCGGTTCAGGCGCAGCAGGATGTGCTCGGCCAGGGGCAGGATATCCTCGGTCCGCTCCCGCAGGGGCGGAATGTGCACGGGAATGACGTTGAGTCGGTAATAGAGATCCCGGCGGAAGGAGCCCTGGGCCACCTCTTTTTTCAGATCCCGGTTGGTGGCGGCCACGACGCGGGCGTTCATAGGCAGGGGAGCGGTGCCGCCGATGCGGTAGAACCGGCGGTCCTGGAGCACGGTCAGCAGCTTCACCTGGAGCTGGGGCGGCAGTTCGCCGATTTCGTCCAAAAAGATCACGCCGTCTCCCGCCAGCTCAAAGATTCCCCGCTTTCCCGTCCGGTTGGCCCCGGTAAAGGCGCCGGCCTCATAGCCGAACAGCTCTGATTCCAGCAGGTTCTCCGGAAGGTTCCCACAGGAGATCTTGATATAGTCCGGGCTGCCCGCAAAGCGGCAGATCATGCGGCAAAAGACATCCTTACCAACGCCGGATTCGCCGGTAATCAGGACGGTGGAGCGGACGTGGCTGACCCGCAGGGCCAGCTCCGCCAGGTTGTGCATGGCCTTGCTCCTGCCTACGATGTCGTAGTCCTCCATCAGGTGGAGCATCTCATTGATGCGCTGAACCAGCTCCCGGTTGGCCTTCTCTTTGACCTGCATCTCCCGGTCGTAGTCCAAATAGGTGATGTCCATCTGCTGGCGGAGCTGCATCAGCTCGGTCATGTCCCGCACGTTGCCCACCGCGCCGCGGAATCGTCCGTCCGGGCTGTAGACAGGGGAGAGGGTGACGAGGAGAAGCCGCTCGGAGTCGGCCTGGTACTTGATGAGTTCGGAGCGGGTTTCCCGGCTCTGGAACACCTCCAGCATCATCCGCGAGATGGGAAACCCCTCCTTGACAAGCTGGTGGATGTTGTGCCCCTGGATCTTTTCATCCGGAAGCCCGGTCATTTCACTGTAAGCCCGGTTGTTGTAGACAATATATCCGGTTTCGTCCGTATAGGTGAAGCCGTCGGTGGCCGAGTCCATGATAGCCGCCAGGATCTCCGGATCCATTAGGCGTTTGATATTAGCGCCGGACATGGGGCGGAAGCCTCCTCTCTTGGCCCTACAGCGCCCCCAGCAGCCGCCACCAGGGGAGATAGAGCAGAAATACGGCGAAAAGCATAAGAGCGGTATGGGGGATGCCAACCCGGAGCAGCTCATGGGTGGAATAGCAGCGGTCGCCTTCACCCAGCAGCAGAATTACATGGTGGAAGGGCAGAAGAAATTGGCTGCACACCGCAATGCAGATGAGAAACATCAGCGGAAGAGGAGGGGCCACCCCGGCACCGATGGACATCAGCCCGGGTACTACCACCGACATGGTGGTGATGTTGCTGCCCAGCACGGTGTGGAGCAGTACCACGGTCAGCAGAACCACCGCTGCGTAAGCCGGCGAGAATGTCTGTGGAAAAACAGGAACAAAAAGGGAAAACAGCCGGTCGGCCACACCGCAGGACTTTAAGGTTCCACCGATGGCAAAGGCCGCTGTGAGGAAAATCAGCAGCTTGACGTTGATGGCCTTTACGTCCGGCAGGCGCAGCAGCCCCAGGGGGAACATGAGCGCCGTGGCGGCTGCCACAACCAGAGTGCCGGTAAGGGGGTGAAAATCCTCGGTGGCCCAAAGCACCACCACGGCCAGCAGAAAGACCAGGTTGCGCCGTTCCGACCCAGTGAGCTGAACCCGCTCCGCCGTCTGTGCCGGGCTGGAGGGGAAGGTGCGCAGCACCCTGCGGAACAGGAACCGGTAGAGAAGGACCGCCGCCAGCAGGTAGGCCAGGGTGGGAGCCAGCACATATAGGCCGCCCAGACGCCCTCATCTACGGTCAGACCGGCCATGGAGGAGAGGGCGCCATTGAGAATAATATCGCCCCGAATCATGGACATATTTATCAAAATAGAGAAATAATAAAGGCCGAACAGGAGGGCGGTGCGCAAAGGCTCGGACAGGTTTATTCTAGCAAAGTACTCCCGGTAGATCAACGAAAGGATAATGATGCGGGAAAAGGGCTGGGGAATGAGAAACATCATGGCCGCGGCGGAGAGGAGGAGGGAGAGCACCATACGCCCGGGGGAGCGGGCAAAGTGCGCCAGAAGAGGCTGGAGCAGCTTGCCCGGCAGGCCGCTGTTGGAAATTCCTTGGGAAAACAGAAAAGAGACGGTGATGAGGACAAAATTTTCTGACAGGGGGAAGGAAAAGACTGTCTGGACCGGCGCGCCGCTGCACAGCAAAAAGGCCGCCAGCAAAAAGAGAGAGGCCGCTGTCCGCTCCACCACCCCGGTCACCCACCACAGGATGGTGAGCACCAGGGCGGCGAGGATGACGGACTGCTGTAGGGTAAAGCCGAGGGGGCGCAGCAGAAGAATCAGGGCGGGGAGCACCAGTGTGAGCACAAAAAGAAGGGCGCGCCGACGGTTTGCGGCCAGCGGCGCCTTGACCCGGGTTTCCATAAACGTCCCCCTCACAGTGTCAGCCCCATGGGGCCCGCCTGAAAGATGCGGTGGTCCATCTCACGCAGCTCCGGGGAAATCAGGGGCCTGAACTCCATCTGGGCCAGAATATCCTGCTCCAGCTCCACGCCGGGGGCGATTTCGGTGAGCATCAGCCCATCCGGCGTCAGCTTGAGCACCGCCCGCTCCGTAAGGAAGGTCACATCCTGGCCGCTTTTGACCGCGTAATCGCCGGAAAAGGTGATCTGCTCCACTTGACGGCGGAATTTTTTGCTCCTGCCCTCTTGCAGTATAACCAACCTGCCGTCCCGCACCTCCTCCTTTAGGCCGCCTGCGGTAAAGGTTCCGGTAAAAAACACGCGTTTGGTATTTTGGGAGATGTTGACAAAGCCTCCGGGGCCGGTGCAGCGGGAGCCGAACTTGGAGACATTTACGTTGCCGTGGCAGTCAACCTCCGCCGCGCCCAGGAAGGACAGATCCAGCATGCCGCCGTCATAAAGCTCAAGAGTATCGGCCACGGTATAGATGGCCTCGGCGTTGACCGCTGAACCGAATCCAGCCCCCTCCACCGGCACGCCGCCCTGGGGACCGGACTCCAGGGAGAGGGTGATGCGCTGGGCGATGCCCTCCTCGTTGGCCACCACTCCAACCCCGGAGGGAATGCCGATGCCCAGATTGATGAGACAGTCGGGCCGCAGCTCCAGGGCTCCCCGGCGGGCGATGAGTTTACGGTTGTCCAGGGGCATGGGCGGGATGGAGTCGGTGGGGCGGCGGAGCTGCCCGCTGAGCTCCGGACGGAGCTGGGCCGCGTAGCTCTGCATATGCAGGGCCGGGTCGGTATTGACCACCACATAGTCCACCATCGGGTGGTGAACCCGTACGCTCTTGGGCGGCAGAGAGCCACGGCTGACGATCCCCCGCACCTGGGCAATAACAATGCCGCCGCTGTTGTGGGTGGCGGCGGCCAGTTCGGCGGCATAGTCGCCCACGCCTTCATCCTCCATGGACAGGCTGCCGTCCTCGTCGGCCCAGGTGGCCCGGATGAAGCAGGCGTCGATGGGGAAGGTCTTGTAGGCCAGATAATCCCGCCCGTCCAGCGAAACTAACTCCACGATGTCCCGGCCCTGAGCCCGGGTTTTTTGATTCGCCTTGCAGCCCTCCACCCGGGGATCGGCAAAGGTGCCCAGCCCCACATGGGTGAGCACCGCGGGCTTGTGGCCGGCGATCGCCCGCCACAGGTGGAGCATCACGCCAAGGGGCAGGGCATAGGCCGCCACCTGGTTGGTGCCGATGAGCTCGGCGATCTCGGGCGGGTTGGCAAAGTGCCCAGCCATCACGGTATCCAGCAGGCCAGGAGCCCGGAGCCGGGCCAGTCCGCGGCCGTCGGGCCGGTTGCTGCCGGGACTGATGCCGCATACCGCCGTCAGGGCTCTGGGGCTTCCCAGGCGCTCATACCGTTCCGCTAGGGCGGATAGAAGCTCGTCCGGAGCCGCATAGGCGCCGAAGCCGCCCACCCCAAGGGCCATGTTATCTTGAATCAGAGCAGCCGCTTCCTCGGCTGTGATCCGCTGCGCCACATCACATCATCCTTTCTGTGTTCCGCGCCCCGCTTACCGAGCGGGGCCTTCGCCCATGGAATCAGCAAGAGGCATGCCAATATGGAAGAATCCATTATAAGCGGTGCGGGAGACAGGGGGCGGCCCCTCCGGCCGCTGCCGCATACAGCGGCGCTCATTGCGCATAAATGCCTGTTTTTTGCGCCCGGTGCCCGTCACAAAAGCGCCTATTCGTTGCAGCTCAACGAATAGGCGCTTTTGCGCAATATGAAACCTAAAAATGCGCATAATTGCATGTTTTTGATGGAGGATGCCCCGGCTAAATACGCATTTTTCTCAAAAAACAGGCAAAATGGGGCGAAAAATGCTGAATGGAGGAGTTGGCCCTGCGTTTGCTTTAAGAACAGAATGTCTCCGGCGGTTTTACCCTTCACGCCGGGGCAAACGAACGTCATCCTATGACGAGAACGTGTAGAGGAGCGATATTATGGCGAGGAGAAAAGTGATTATCACGGTGGCCCAGACGGGCGCGTTCCACGGCAAGGAGGCAAATCCCAATATCCCCCTGACCCCGGAGGAGATTGCGGCCTCCGCGTACGACTGCTACAATGCAGGTGCGGCCATTATCCACATTCACGCCCGGGATCAAGAGGGCTTGTCCACCAATGATCCCAAGGTATACAGCGCCATCGGCTCGGGCATCCGGGCCAGGTGTAATGCCATTCTTCAGTACTCTACCGCCCCCGCAAACCGGGAGGGAACCTGCGCTGAGGACGGCATGAGGCTGCTGTACGACCCCAACCTGGTCAAGCCTGAGATGTGCTCCCTGGACTGCTCCCTGATCGGCACGAGCTGGGGGGACCGTACCTTTGTCTACGAGTGGTACCGCCCCTTCCTGCTCAAGTACGCCCGGAAAATGCGGGACATGGGCATCAAGCCGGAGCTGGAGTGCTTCAACCCCGAGAGCGTGGAGGACGTGTTCAATGTACTGGTACCAGCCGGCGTGCTGGAGGAGCCCGTCTCACTCTCCTTTGTCATGGGTATGGACCGCATCAGCCAGGGCTCCATCTCCTTCTCCGAGGAGAACCTGGACTTCATGATCAAGAAGCTGCCTAAGGACCGCTTTGTGAACTTTTCCACCATCTCCATCGGTGCCAAACATCACGTTCCCGGCATGGCGATGACCGTCCTCAAGGGCGGCGGGGCCCGGGTGGGTATGGAAGACAACATCTACTACGCCCCCGGAGAGCTGCTCAAGAGCAACGCCCAAATGGTGGAGCGGGCCGTACGCATCATCCGCGAGCTGGGCATGGAGGTCGCCACCCCCGACGAGGCCCGCGAAATTCTGAAGCTCGGCCGGTAAGCCCAATCTGACGGAGAGGAAGAGACGAATGGAAAAACAGAAATTCTATATGCCGGCCTCCCTGTTGATCAAAATTCTGGTCTGCCTGGCGGTCATCGCCGCCTTCTGGGTGGCTCCGCCGGTGGCGCCCCTGACCGCCGTCGGTATGCGGGTCATCGGTATCTTCATCGGCGTTATCCTGATGCTGTCCATTGTGGATACGGTGTGGCCGGCTATGCTGGCCATCGTGCTGCTGGGACAGAGCGGCGTATGCACCGTCAATGAAGCCATCGCGGGCTCCATCGGCAACTGGATCATCTATTTTGTGCTGATGAGCTTTATCATGACCCATGCCCTCAACGAGTCCGGTTTTACCGACCGGCTGGTAGCCAAATTTATGAGCATCAAGCTGGTCAGCAAAAGCCCCTGGATCTTTACCATTTCCCTGGGTGTGCTCGGCATGCTCCTGGGGTGCTTTATGGATCAGGTGCCCGCCACCGCCTTTATGCTGGCGTTTGTCTCCCGCATCTACAAAGAGCTGGGCTACACCAGTCGGGATGCCTATCCCCATGTGGCCAACATCCTCACAGTGTTCGGCGTCAACATCGGCGGAGCCATGACCCCCATCTCCCACTCCTTGGCCATTCTGGGCATCGGCATTTATGAGGGGGCCACAGGGGAGAGCCTGAGTCTGTTCAGCTATCTGGCCTTCGGCGTGCCCACGGGCCTGATCCTGTTCGTTCTGCTGTGCGTCGCGGTGCGCCTGCTGACCCGTCCGGATATGTCCAAATTCAAGGACTTCAAGATTGAGAACGTCGTCAAAAAGCAGGGCCCCATGACGCTGCGGGAGGGTACCACTGCAGTGGTGTTCTTTGTGACCGTTATCATGTGGATTCTGCCCGGAGTGCTTAAGATGTTCAGCGACACCGCTTGGGTCAATGCTTTCAACAGCTTCGGCATTACCTTCTGGGCGATCCTATCCGTGGTGGTAATGGCGGTGGTCCACATTGACGGCAAGCCCCTGCTGGACGTCAGGACTGTGGTCAACCAGAGCATCAACTGGGGCATCCTGATTTTCATCAGCATCGGTGTCTACCTGGGCAGCGCCATGAGCGCCGATTCCACCGGAATCGTGGCCGCCATTCAGCAGAATATTACCCCCCTCACCCAAAGCGTGGCGCCTGTGGTGGTGATGTTTGTCATCGCCACTGTCTCCGTCCTGATGACCAACTTTGCTTCCAATGTGTCCACTATCACGGTAATGACAGCGGTGGGTGTGGCTCTGGCAGCCAGCAGCGGCGGAGCCATCAGCGCGGTGGGCATTGCCCTGGTGACAACGATGTGCGGCTCATGCGCCTATTTGCTGCCCTCCTCCTTCGCCACCATTGCCATGCTCCACGGACACGAGTACAGCAGCCGCAACCAGATATATCTGTTCGGCATTATCATGATTGTAATTACATCTCTGATCATTGGATTCGTAGGATATCCCATCGGCTGCGCGCTGACTGGGAGCTGAGCCTCTGTCATCTGTGCTCTGAAGACATAAGCTGGAATGTAGTCCCCGGATTGAAAGCAACCCTTCAACAGGGCCGCCGGTGTTTCAAAGAACCGGCGGCCCCTTTCTATCCCGTGACAAAAAGGGAATACCCCCAGCTGGGGAAGCGGTCAATTTATTGCACGAACCAAGTACTGTCATATCAAAGGCGGACATACAGAAGACACTCTATAAGCTGGATCACAACACATTTCGGCGGCGATGGATGAGTCTGCGCTGTTTTGAGATGCGGTATTATGGATAACGCAAAAAAGATGCTCATCATGCGCCACGGGTTTAAAAGCATTACCTTTAGCGCATATAAGGAGCGGCTGCTAAAGCTGTTCCGGATGGCTGCCGACCGCTCCCAACTGGTGGACGGCCGGTGGTACAACCAGCAGATACAGTACACTCAAAACGACGTGAGTATCATCATCAGAAGTTCGCGCATCACCGTGTCCAAACCGCTCAATAAGTCATGTGAGGAGGGGATAATCCGTATGCTGAACCGCAGAATCCAGATTAACGTGCACCTCAAGCCAGAGGAGCTGTGATTTATGTTACTTGATATATACGGCAGGGCAAGTCTACATTGTAAAAAAGGCTCTGATAGGATCGGCTGCATCCGCCGGCGGCCCCGCATGGTTCGAAGACCCAAGGTTTAAATCTCCTCTCTGCAGCATAAAACCCGTCGGAATCCTTGGATTCCGACGGGTTTTATGCTGCCCGCTGCCAGAGTGCCTGGAGAGGATATCCCTGCCGGGCATCGACTGGAAACAATGTGCTAAACCATATTGAGGTAATTGTAGATGGCAGTCATGAAAATTGCGTCCCGAATGCTGGTCAGGGGGCTGATACCCAGCAGCTCTTTGATTTTCTTGACCCGGGCTGCCACAGTGTTCTTGTGGAGATAGAGCAGCTCCGCCGCCTCGCTCAGGTTCATACTGGTTTCGATCAGCGCACCGATGGTCTCACGAAAGATGGACTCATCCATATGCTCCCGGATCAGGCGTACATAGATGTCCAACAGAGGGGCCATGGTCTCGGTGGAGATCTGGCTCATCATGTATTCGGTCAGGTAGTCGGCTAGAAAGTACACCTTAAGCTCTTTCTTCTGGCGGTAGCGGTACAGCCACATGATATCCTCATAGATGCGGCCGTAATAGGAAAAGCGGTTCTGGACCGTGCCGCAGATATAGCGGCTTTTCTGTCCGGGCACCTGAGATTCAAACCATGCATCGATTTCTTCGATACACAGGCGGATCTGGTTGCGGTAGGTGGCCACCGTAGTTTCGTCAATCTGCTTGAAGAGCAGGAGCAGGTTGCCGCCGATACAGAACAGCAGGTCGTTGGGAGAATGGCTGGGGGAATTCGGGTAGTCCTCGGCAAAGCGGGAAAGCACCAGTTCGGAGCTCTCGCACCCCACATACTCAATAAGAAGGGGATAGCGGTTGACGTGCTCAGTGATACCCAGTTCAGCGGCCTGGGAGCGGATGCGCATGATGTTGACCGGGCGGTCCACAAAGAGAAGGCGGGCCAGATGGCTCATGGCGCCGGTGGAGGCAGTGGGGAGGAATTCACGCTGGAGTTCGTAGTCGTACAGCGATTCAAACGACAGCTTGATGAGCTTGGCCAGGGACATTACGGTGGATGGATCGCCGGAGACGCCGATGACGCCCACCGGGATCAGGTTCTCCCGCAGCAGCAGGTTCACCCCAGGCGAAGTCACGCCGGGGAGATCCTCGGTCAGATCCTCGGTGACGTTGATGCTGATGTTGTTGGTGATCATGCGGAAGGCGGTAGCGTGGAAGGTGCCCACACGCTCTTCACTGCACGACGCAATGATGATACCGTGCTCATTCATGATGTTGATGTTGTAGTCGGTCTGGGAGCGGATGCGTCGGATAAACTGCTCAGCAAAGGCCTGGTTGATCATGGGCGGCACCTCCCTTTTTGCCCTTTATTGTACCATAGCTGGGCAGAAAGCACAACTGATTGGGTATCCGGGCATGTGAAAAGGCGCCTGAAAGGGCGCCTTTTCACATAGAGGTTTAGTCTAGGCGGGCGCCGTTTTCGTTCATACGGGCGCGGATTTCAGCGCCGGACAGCTCACGCAGGGGCAGATCCCGCCGGATGGACAGGTCGGCCGCCAGCGCGGCAGCGTGTCCATATTCAAAGCACTGGGCGGTGACCCGGCAGCTTGCCAGGGCCTGGTGCTCGGCGCACAGGTTGCGCCCGGCCACAAGCAGATGCTCGCCGGTTTCCGGAACCAGGGAGCCGTAGGGAACCTCGTAGTAATCGTTGATGAGCCAGAACAGGTAGGGCGTTTTACCGGCGTGGAGTTCAATGGGCCAGGGGCAGCGACAGATGCCGTCGGAGCGCTTGCGGGCATGGGCCACGTCGTCATTGGTGAGCCGCGCAATGCCGCGGATGCTGCGGGTTTGGCGGACGCCCACTTCGGGAGAGCAGTCGTTGATAAAGCTGTGCTCACAGCCGGGAATATGCTCCCGGAAGAAGCGGGCGTATTCCTGTACCTGGCGGCGGCCGACGATCTCCGCCTCAGTGTGGTCCTCCGGGTTGCATACGTTCAGCGCCCGGCCGTCCCGGCCGGTCAGTAGGGTAGTGTTCATCAGCAGTTCACCGGGCCGGGGAGTAGGAAAGACCCAGACCTTGACCCGGGGCAGATGCCAGCCCTGGCGGTTGGCCTCGTGGAGCAGCTCCGTCACACAGTCGGGACTGATAGTGTCCGGCCCCCAGTAGTCGGAGAAGCGCGCCGTGTCCACCCCGCCCAAGCGGAACATGGCGGTGGGATTCTGGATGGTGCCGTTGTCCCCCATGGTGTAGCCGCCCCCCGCCCGGTAGATCAGATCTGCGTCGCCGGTGGCGTCGATGAGCACCTTGGCGCGGATCTGGGCCAGGCCGCTCTTGGTATCAATTACCACCCCATAAAAAAATCCCCCTCCTTGATGACGCCGAAAATATTGGTATGATAGAGGATGCCCGCCCCTGCGCCCAGCACCAGCTCCTCGGCCACTTCTTTATAGACCTGGGGATCGTGGGTGATGAGATAGGTCTTGCCGTAGAGCTGCGGGGGCGTCACGCCGCCCCGGGCGCGCATGGCCTGGAGAAACTCCTCTGTAAAGCCGAAGACGGTCTGGCGGGGGCCGTCGGCTTCCGGCGTGTCACTGCACAGAAATGTACCGCAGACCGTGCCGGAACCACCGGCCACTGCCGCGCCCCCCAGAAAACCCAGCCGCTCCACCAGAAGGACGGAGCGCCCCTGCCGGGCGGCCATGGAGGCCGCCGCAATGCCGGCCGGCCCACCGCCGCAGACCAGGACATCCACCTCGTCATACAGCGGGAGCGCACAGTCGGTGTGGTAGATAACGGTATGGCGAAATTCTTTCAATTGCTTCACCTCATGTTCTGCGCCGGTCGGGGCGCTCTATGTTGTATATCCAGTATGACAGATCTGACTGCTGGGCGGAATGTGCCGCTGACACAGCTTTGCAAAGCTTTTCTATGGAGCTGGAACAAGGAGGGAGGCAGCCGCTGCGGCGGACTGGTATAAATCAGTGCCGCAGTCATTCTTTTGGCACAAAACTTTGTGACCGCGACACATTAGGCAGGGTGGGGGGCCGTGCTATACTTGAGGTATGCAGAGGCGAGATAACGGCCGTCAGGCCGTACCGACAAGCAAGGAGGAATTGCTGCCATGTGGAAGTATTACAACCCGGTGGAAGTGGTCTTCGGCACCGGGAAGCTGGATGAGCTGGGACAGCTTATGGCCGAGCGGGGGCTGGACCGGGCGCTGATCGTCTCCGATCCCTTCACCCACCGCAGCGGCGTGGCCGCGCGGCTGAATGAGTGCGCGGGCGGCCGCGTGCTGGACATCATCTCTGAGGTGGAGCCCAATCCCACCTGTGACAACGTGGACGCCTGTGCCCGGCGGGCCAGGGAGCTGGGGGCCCGGGCCATCATCGGCCTGGGCGGCGGCTCCGCCATGGACTGCGCCAAGGCCGCGGCGGCTGCGGCCGCCATGGACTGCACCGGCCTGGAGCTACTGCGGGGGAGGCCCGTCACCGATGCGCTGCCCCTCATTGCCGTGCCAACCACCGCCGGAACCGGCAGCGAGGTGGGCTGGGGCGCGGTGCTCTCCGACCACGCCGCCAACGCCAAAATCGCCATCTTCGGCAGCCCCATGTTCCCCCGGCTGGCCCTGGTGGACCCGGTGCTGACCTACACCGTGCCCCCCGCCGTCACCGCCTCCACCGGCCTGGACGTGATCGCCCACAGCCTGGACGCCATGTGCTCGGTCCGGGCCAACCCGGTGTCCGACGGCCTGGCCGTCCGGGCCGCCAAGCTGGCCTTTGAGAACCTGGAGGCCGCCTTCCGGGACGGCTCCGACGCCGTGGCGCGGGAGCGGATGGCCATGGCCAGCACCATCGCCGGTTATGCCTTCAGCAATACGGGCACCACCGGCAGCCACGCCTGCTCCTACCTGCTGACCGCCAAGTACCATATCCCCCACGGCGAGGCCTGCGCCCTCACCCTGGATGCCTGGTTCCGGAAGGACGCAGCGGTGCGCCCGCTGCTCCACACCCTCAGCCGCATGATGGGCTTCGCCGACGCCAACGCGGCCGCCGACCGGTTGGCCGAGCTGAAGGAGCTCACCGGCATGCGCACCACCCTGACCGCCATGGGCGTGCCCGATACGCAGGAGGCCCTCGACGAGCTGGCGGCCAACGCCGCCGCGTCGGGCAACATGGCAAACGACATCTGCAAGGCCACAAGGGAGGACATCGCGTCCCTCTTTGCGTCCCTGCGCTGAGAAAAGGAGGAACGGATATGGACAACCTGACGCCGTGGAAAGAGGCGTTGAAGGAACGGACGCTGTACGGCTGCTTTGTGACCTACGGCCTGCCGGACATCGCGGAGGTCACGGCCCTGATGGGCTTTGATTTCCTGCTGCTGGACAACGAGCACGGGGTGATCGAGCAGAGCACCCTGGCGGACATGGTGCGGGCCTCCCAGCTGCGGGGGGTGCCCGCGGTGGTGCGGTGCACCATGAAGGAGTACGACCACATCCAGAAGGCCCTGGACTTCGGCGCCAACGGCGTGCAGCTCCCCCTGGTGAACACCGCCGAGGACGCCCGGCGGGTGGTGGAGCTGGCCAACTACGCCCCCCAGGGGCGCCGGGGCACCGCCTACCTCCCCCGCGCCGCCCGGTACGGCATGGTGGAGGACAAGCGGGCCTACCTGAGGCAGGCCAACGACACCAAGCTGGTGTGCTGCCAGGTGGAGACCCGCCAGGCAGTGGAGAACCTGGATGGGATTCTGGAGGTGGACGGGGTGGACGTCTACTTCATCGGCCCCGGCGACCTGGCCGCCTCCTACGGGGAGCCCGCCGGCAGCCCCAAAATGCTGGAGCTGACCGAGCGGATGATCCGCCGTATCGTGGCCGCGGGAAAGACCGCCGGCTACTACGTGGGCACGCCTGAGGCGGCCAGACAGGCCGAGGAGTGGGGGCCCGCTATCTGGTCACCGCGGTCAACCAGTACATGGTGTCCGGCGGCAGGAGCTTCCTGAGCCAGGTACGCGGGGGCGGGGCGGTGGCCGCCTCCTCCGCGTACTGAGGAGGCCCCCATGGAGGACATGCACCTGATTCTCCGCTGGCACGGGGAGAAGGACCCCATCTCCCTGCGCCAGTACGCGCAGATTCCCAACCTGTACGGCATTGTCACCTCCCTCTATCATCTGCCCCTGGGGCAGGTGTGGGACCGGGGGGAGGTGCTGCGCCTGAAGGAGCAGATCGAGGCCCACGGCCTGAAGTTTGAGCTTGTGGACAGCTTCCGCATTCACGAGGACATCAAGCGGGGCTATGCCTCCAGGGACGCCCTCATCGAAAACTACCGGAAAAACATCCGCATGCTGGCGGAGTGCGGCATCCGGATCATCTGCTACAACTTCATGCCGGTCTTTGACTGGACCCGTACCGATCTGGCCCATGTCCTCCCCGACGGCTCGGACTGCCTGAGCTTTGAGAAGGAAAAGGTGCGGGCCGTGGACCCGGAGAGGGGCATTGAGCTGCCCGGCTGGGGGACCAACCACACTCCGGCGGAGCTCCAGGCCCTGCTGCACAGCTACCAGGGCATCGGGGAGGAGGAGCTGTGGGACAACTGCCGCTATTTTCTCCGGGCGGTGCTCCCGGTGGCGGAGGAGTGCGGCGTCAAGCTGGCCCTCCACCCCGACGACCCGCCGCGGCCCATCTTCGGCCTGCCGCGCATCGCCAAGAACGCCGCGGACTACCGGCGTATCCTCTTCACCGCCGACCTGGACAGCCCCAGCAACACCATCACCTTCTGCTGCGGCTCCCTGGGCTCCGGCGCGGACAACGATCTGCCCGCCATGATCCGGGAATTCGGTCCCAGGGGGAAGCTCCCCTTTGTCCACTTCCGCAACGTCCAGCGGGAGCCTGGGGGCGATTTCTACGAGTCCGGCCACCAGACCGGCTGCGGCAGCAGCGACATGGGGGAGATCATGCGGGCCCTGTGTGATATGGGGCGCCCCTTCTGTCTCCGCCCTGATCACGGCCGCCGCATCTGGGACGAGGCGTGGAGCATTAGAGAGGTGACGGACGCCGACGGTACCCAGCGGGTAGAGCACCGGCCGGACGGCTGGAACGGCGTCAAGCCTGCGGCGGGCTACGGCCTGTTTGACCGGGCCCTGGGGGCGGCCTACGCCCAGGGGCTCTATGAGGGCATCCGCAGGGAGCGGGCCGCCCAATTGACAAAGGAGTGAGTACATTGCGTAAAGTGATTTCCCGGCAGGAGGCCGCAGCCCTGGTGCAGGACGGAATGACGCTGGGCATGCTGGGCTTCGTGACACTGTCGGTTCCGGAGGAGCTGCTGGTCTCCCTGGAGGAGCGCTTTCTGGCCGAGGGCCACCCAAGGGATCTGAACGTGTTCTACACCTCCGCCATCGGCGACGGCGGGGAACATGGCGCCAACCACCTGGCCCACGCGGGGCTGGTGCGGCGTATGGTGGGCGCCCACGTAGGTCTGGCTCCCAAGCTCAACCCTCTGATCACCGGCAACCAGATCGAGACCTTTTGCGCCCCTCAGGGGGTGCTGGTTCATATGTGCCGGGCCATGGCGGGGCACAAGTGCGGCGTCATTACCCACGTGGGCCTCAAGACCTTCTGCGACCCGGAGGTGGAGGCATGCTGCTTCAACGACGCGGCCAGGAAAGCCCACACTGAGGGCCGAGGCATCGTCCAGAGCATTGAGATCGACGGCCGCCGGCTGCTCCACTACAAGCTGACGCCCCCCGATGTGTGCTTCATCAAGGCCACCTACGGCGACAGCCGAGGCAATCTGTCCATGGAGAAGGAAGGGCTGTTTCTGGAGCAGTTAGAGATGGCCCTTGCTACCAAGAACAACGGCGGAACCGTCATCGCCCAGGTGGATACCCTGGTGGAGGACAACACCCTGGACCCCCGCAGCGTGAAGGTCCACGGCTGCTTCGTGGACTATGTGGTGGTGGGGCGGCCGGAGTACAGCCGCCAGCACTACTTCGACGCCATCCCCTACCATCCGGAGTGGACCGGCGAGGTCAGGGTGCCCATGGGTGCCCTGGAGCCAATGGAGCTGGGCATCCGCAAGATTATCGCCCGACGGGGCGCCATGGAGCTGCGGAGGGAGTGCCTGGTAAACCTGGGCTTCGGCATGCCCGACGGTGTGGCCTCCGTGGCCGGCGAGGAGGGGGTGGCCGGCGAGATGACCCTGTCCATCGAGTCGGGCACACTGGGCGGCGTGCCAGCCCCCGGCAACGGCTGCGGCGCCTCCGCCGACGTGGAGGCCATTGTCAAGCACACCGAGATTTTCGACGGCTATGACGGTGGCAGCATCGACATCGCCTATCTGGGCGCGGCCCAGATCGACCGCCACGGCAATGTAAACGTGTCCAAGTTCGCCGGGCGGATGACCGGCCCCGGCGGCTTCATCAACATCACGCAGAACGCCAAGAAAATCTGCTTTATGGGCACCTTCTCCTCGGTGAAGGACACCGATATCCGCCTGGAAAACGGACGGCTGAACATCGTCAAGGACTCCAATGTGGTCAAGTTTGTCCCGGAGGTAGAGCAGATCACCTTCTCCGGCGATTACGCGCGGGAGACCGGCCAGGAGGTGCTCTACATTACGGCGCGGGCGGTATTCCGCCTGACCGACCAAGGCCTGACCCTCGTGGAGGTGGCCCCCGGCGCGGAGCTGGAGCGGGACATCTATCCACTGATGGGCTTCCGGCCTGCTGTGGCTGCCGATCTGAAAGAGATGGATCCGCGAATTTTTCGCCCGGAAAAAATGGGGCTTGTGCTCCAGGATTGAGAGGGAAAACACGATGAACAGCTTTACTCTGGATGAAATCTATGTGGGGCAGAAGGCGTCGGTCACCAAGACCATCACCAGGGGCGACATCTACGCCTTTGCCGGCCTGGTGGACGACTACAGCCCCGTCCACATCGACAAGGCGTTCGGCGAGCAGAGCCCCTTCGGCCGGTGCATCGCCCACGGCTTCCTGTCCGGCGCCCTGTTCAGCACCCTGGCGGGCAATTACCTGCCAGGCGCAGGCAGCCTCTATGTGCGCCAGAGCCTGAACTTTCTCAGGCCGGTCTACGCGGGGGACACCATCACCGCCACCTTTGAGGTGGTCAAAAAGGGCGAGGAGGTCACCAAACCCGACGGCACGGTAAAGTTCAGCCCCGGCCGCATCGTTATGAAGGCCACCGCCGTCAATCAGAGGGGCGAGGTGGTGGTGGAGGGCGAGGCATGCTCTATGGCTGCCCGGGAAAAGGTGGATTGCAGCCGGTTCTGAATCCGGGGGACTAGCGCAATAGTGCCCAAAGAGGTGCGCGCCCTTATGTGCTGTATTTGTGGAAATGTATTAAAGACATAAGATAGCGCCTGATTCTTGTGTTGCCGTCACAGTGCACATACGGTGTGCCCGTGTATAATAAAGTTATCCGGATGAGACAGCAACTGTGGAACGACAAACAGAGAAATGAGGGATCAAAGCAATGTTCTTGAAAAAGTTCGGGGATCTGGCTGCGGGCGTATTCTTCCTGATTCTTTCCATCGCCCTCTTCCTGGCGGCCAGCGCACTGCCGCCCAGCCTGATGGGGGGACTTGGCTCCGACTTCATGCCGAAGGTTCTGGCCATCATTACCTGCATCCTCTCCTTCTTTCAAATCCGTGCCGGATTCCGCACCATGCGAAGCTTCCAGCCGAATGAAGGAGCGGAGGAGGAGAAGCCGGAGTACCTGCGGGTGCTGGCCACCATCGCGGCATTCACCGTATATGTGTTTGTCATTGAGCCGGCGGGCTTCCTCCTCAGCTCCATCGTGTATCTGTTTGCACAGATCACTATCCTGGCGCCCAAAGAGAAGCGGGGCATCAAAGGGATCATCCTGTTCGCGGTGATCGCCGTCGTGGTGTGCGTCGCGGTTTACTTTATCTTCCGGTTCGGTCTGAATGTCATGCTGCCCGCCGGCATACTGGGTTAAAAGGAGGCGCAACTGATGGAAACCTTATCCCTGATTGGAAACGCATTTGCCGGGATGATGAACCCCATGTCCATTCTGCTGCTGATCGTCGGTGTCGCGGTGGGCATTGTGTTCGGCTCCATCCCAGGCCTGTCCGCCGCCATGGCGGTGGCCCTCTTCCTGCCGGTCACCTTCGCCATGCAGGCCCATGAGGCGTTCACCCTACTCGTGGCGCTCTACATCGGCGGGATCTCCGGCGGCCTGATCTCTGCCATCCTCATCAACATCCCCGGCACCTCCTCCTCCATCGCCACCTGCTTCGATGGCTCCCCCATGGCCAAAAAGGGTGAGGCGGGCAAGGCTCTGGGTACCGGAGTGGTATTCTCCTTCCTGGGCGGCCTGTTCTCCTTCCTGGTGCTTATGTTCGTGGCCCCTTCCGTGGCGCAGATTACCCTGAAGTTTTCCGCCATCGAGTACTTCGGCGTGTGCCTCTTTGCCCTCTCTATGATCGCCGCCCTGGCGGGCACCAGCATGATCAAGGGACTGCTCTCCGGCTGCCTGGGCCTGATCATTGCCTTGGTGGGTATGGCGCCCATTGATGGAACCAAGCGATTCACCTTCGGTATCAACGAACTGTCCTCCGGCTTTGACATCCTGCCTACCCTGATCGGCATCTTTGCCATTGCGGAGGTGCTGGCCTACGCTGAAGAGGTCAAAAAGATGGGAAAGGCCACTCAGATCAAGCAGAGCTTTAAAATCAAGGGCTTCGGATTCACCTGGAAGGAGTTCGTGGGGCAGAAGTGGAACGCACTGCGCTCCGCCCTCATCGGTACCGGCATCGGTATCCTGCCCGGCATCGGGGGCTCCACCGCCGGTATTCTCTCCTGGATGACCGCCAAAAAGACCTCCAAGCACCCGGAGAAGTACGGCACTGGGATCATGGACGGCGTGGTGGCCTCCGAGACCTCCAACAACGCAGTCATCGGCGGCGCCCTCATCCCCCTGCTGACCCTGGGCATCCCCGGCGACGGTGTGACGGCCATGCTGCTGGGGGCCTTTATGATCCACGGCCTCACCCCCGGACCCCTGCTCTTTGTGGAGTCCGCAGACCTCATCTACACCATCTTCATCGCCTGCATTCTGGCCAACGTGGTCATGCTGGTGCTTGAGCTGGGCGGCATGCGGATTTTTGTCCGTCTGCTGAGTATCCCAAAGTACATCCTGCTCCCTGTGGTGCTGGTGCTGTGTACCGTGGGCGCCTTCGCCACCAACAACCGTATCTTTGATGCCCAGTCCATCGTGATCTTCGGCGTGCTGGGCTACCTGATGAGCAAGTTTAAGATCCCCGTGGCTCCTTTCATCCTCAGCTTCATTCTGTGCGACCTGCTGGAGACCAACCTGCGCCGGGGCCTGATGCTGACCCAGAACGACTTTTTGGCTTTCTTCACCCACCCCATCGCCGCTGTGTTTATGGTGGCCGCGGTGCTGTTCGTGGTGTGGACGGTAATCAAGCAGGTGCGCAACCGCAAAAAGGAGACTGCGGGTGCGGCTTGAGCCCATTGAGATCGAAATCAATATTCACTAAGGAGGATTTTCCCATGAAAAAGAGACTGCTTGCCCTTATCACTGGAGCCGCTCTGGTTGGAACCCTGCTGGCCGGCTGCGGCAGCACCAGCGAGAACACCGAATCCCCTGATGCCGCCGGTAATACAGGCTCCGCCTCAGGCGGAGGGTGGCCCTCCGGCCCGGTATCCATTGTTGTCCCTGCCAGCGCCGGGGGCGGTACCGATCTGCTGGCCCGTGTTCTGGCCGAGAAACTGACGGCCAAGTTGGGACAGTCCTTTGTGGTGGTCAATGTCACCGGCGCCGGCGGCTCCAGCGGCATCAACCAGGTTCATGAGGCCGCCCCAGACGGCAACACCATCCTCTTCTTCCACAATGCCCTGCTGATCAACAATGTCACCGGCGTGTCCGACTACTCCTACGAGGGCTTCGCTGTGGGGCCCCACGTGGTCACCGACAATGCCACTGGATTCTATGTCAGCGCCGACGCCCCCTACAGCACCTATCCGGAGCTGATTGATTACTGCAAGGAGCACCCCGGAGAGGTCACCATGGGCGTCGAGGTGGGCGGCTTTACCTACATGATGGTCAAGTCCTTTGAGGCGGCCACCGGCGTGCAGTTTAACCTGGTAGATGTGGGCTCCAACTCCGACAAGTGCACCGCGCTGCTGGGCGGCCATATCGATATCATGCCCAACCAGTACTCTACGGCCAAGGGCTATATCGAGTCCGGTGACTTTGTGGCCCTGGGCTTCCCGGCCGAGGAGCGCAGCGCAGTCTATCCCGACGTGCCCACAGCCAAGGAACAGGGCGTGGATTGGCTCTACAATGGATATGAATTCGGCTTCTTCCTGCCCAAGGACACCCCCAAGGACATTCAGGACACCTTTGATACCGCAGTGGCAGAGCTGATGGAGGACGAAGAGGTGCAGCAGGCCATCCTGGATCTGGGCAACGAGCCTACCTACCTGTCCCCGGCCGACTACGAGAGCCAGCTGGCGGATATCCAGACTGAGTATGAGGATCTGTGGGCCGCGGCCAACGCGGCAGCCTGAGCCCCTCTCCCACAAGAACACATGGACTGCCTCGCCCGTGGGCGGGGCAGTCCCATCCGATTGTAAAAGAGGTATGCGGTATGAAACGGGAGATTTCTCCTTTTATTCGCCTGAACCAGAAGGACAATGTGGTGGTGGCCCGCCGGGACGTGCCCGCCGGCATGGCAGTGGAGAGCGAGGGCTTTACCACCCGTACCGAGGTGCCCGCGGGCTACAAGGCTGCGGCCAGGGACATCCGGAAGGGGGAGCCGATTCTCAAGTATAACACCTGCATCGGCTTTGCAGCGGAGGACACCCCCGCCGGCACCATGATGCACAGCCACAACATTGTCTTTGAGCACGTGGATCTGGATTACGCCTTCAGCCGGGACTATCACCCCACCGAGCTCCTGCCTCCGGAGCAGCGGGCCACCTTCCAGGGCTTCGTCCGCCCCGACGGCCGGGTGGCCACCCGCAACTACATCGGCATTCTGGTGGCCAGCAACTGCGCCGCCACCGTGGCCCGGAAGATCGCCAACCACTTCACCCCGGAGCGTCTGGCCGCCTACCCCAACGTCAGCGGAGTGGTGCCCTTCGTCACCGGCCTGGGCTGCGGCATGGAGATGACCGGTCCCTTCATGGATCTGCTCCGCCGCACCATCATGGGCTATGCCACCAACCCCAATCTGGGCGCGGCCATCGTGACGGCCCTGGGCTGTGAGCGCAACAACATCGACGGCATGTTTGAGCACGCCGGTCTCCAGGAGAGTGAGACCCTCCAGAAGCTGGTGATCCAGGACGTGGGCGGCACCGCCAAGGCCGTGGAGGAGGGCATCCGCAGGGTGGAGCAGCTGCTGCCCGTGGTCAACGCCTGCCGGCGGCAGACCGTCTCCGCCGAGCACCTGGTGCTGGCCCTGGAGTGCGGCGGCAGCGATGGCTTCTCCGGCCTGTCCGCCAACCCCGCCCTGGGCCGGGCGGTGGACCTGCTGGTGAAAAACGGCGGCACCGCCATCCTCTCCGAGACCACTGAGATCTTCGGCGTGGAGCACACCCTCACCCGCCGGGCCCGTACGCCGGAGGTGGGGCAGAAGCTGGTGGATCACATCAACTGGTGGCTGAAGTACAACGAGGGCAAGGACTGCCAGATCAACGGCCGTGTCAGCCCGGGCAACAACAAGGGCGGCCTGGCCAATGTGCTGGAGAAATCCCTGGGCGGCGCCAAGAAGGGGGGCGAGACCGCCCTGAACGAGGTGTACGACTACGCCGAAAAGGTCACCGAGCACGGCCTGGTCTTTATGAATACCCCCGGCTACGACCCTGTGGCCACCACCGGCCAGGTGGCTGGCGGCGCCACCATGGTGGCCTTCACCACCGGCCGCGGCTCCTGCTTCGGCGGTGTGCCCTCCCCCGTGCTCAAGCTGGCCAGCAACACCCCCATGTACCAGCGGATGGAGGGGGACATGGATATCAACTGCGGGGTCATCATCGACGGTGAAAAGGATCTGGACGAGATGGGGCAGCTCATCTTTGAGCGTATCCTCCAAGTGGCCTCCGGCGATAGGAGCAAGAGCGAACTGCTGGGCGTGGGTGAAAACGAGTTTGTGCCCTGGCCCATCGGCGTGCTGGCTTAATGGGAGGCGGATATGGATTGTGACTGGGACTTTCAGCTCAAGAACCCCGGCCTGGCCAGCAGTGAGCTGACCAACGGCGTGGCCCGCACCGGCCAACGGGCCCTGCTCTACGCCACCGGCATGGACGAGGAGGACATGAAAAAGCCCTTTGTGGCGGTGATCAACTCCTTCAGCGAGATGGTTCCCGGCCACATGCACATGCGGGAACTGGCCGAGCAGGTGAAATACGGCATCCTGGAGGGGGGCGGCATCCCCCGCGAAACCGGCACCATCGCCATCTGCGACGGCCTGTGCCAGGGCCACTGCGGTATGCGCTACCCTCTGCCCAGCCGGGATCTCATCGCCGACTCCATCGAAATGGTGGTGCAGGCCCACCACTTTGACGCCATGGTGCTCATCCCCGGCTGCGACAAGATCATACCCGGCATGCTCATGGCCGCCGCCCGGCTGGACATCCCCGCCATCGTGGTCACCGGCGGCCCCATGCTGCCCGGCAACGTGGGCGGCAACCCTCTGTTTTGCTCCAGTGAGCTGCGGGAATTCCCCGGCCGGGTGGAGCAGGGGAGCTGTACCGTGGAAGAGATGAAGAAGGCCGAGGAGGCCGCCCTGCCCACCGTGGGAAGCTGCGCCCACCTGGGTACCGCCAACTCCATGTGTATGCTCACAGAGGTGCTGGGCATGTCCCTGCCCGGCTGCGGCACCGCTCCGGCGGTGTCCAACCGCCGCAAGCGCATCGCCAAGCAGTCCGGCCGGCAGGTCATGGAGCTGCTGCGCCGGGGCATCACCCCCCGGCAAATCCTCACGCGGGAGGCTTTGCTCAACGGCGTGGCGGGGGCCATGGCCACCGGCTCCTCCACCAATCTGGTGCTCCACCTGCTGGCCATCGCTCACGAGGCCGGCGTGGAGCTGACACTGGACGACTTCGACCGCATCAGCCGGGAGGTGCCCTTCGTATGTAACCTCCAGCCCTCCGGCAAATACCCCATCGTCTCCATGGACGCCTGCGGCGGCATTCCGGCGGTGCTGAAAAACGTGGAGCCCAAGCTCCACCGGGACGTGATGACCGTCGCAGGAAAGACCCTGGGTCAGATGCTGGACGCCGTGGAGCCTGTGGAGAACGACGTGATCCGCACCATGGAGCACCCCCAGAAGCCGGAGGGCGGCATTGCCGTGCTCTGCGGAAGCCTGGCCCCCGACGGGGCTGTGGTAAAGCAGTCGGGTGTCAAGCCCTCCATGTACCGGTTCTCCGGCCGGGCGCGGGTGTTCAATTCCATGGAGGAGGCGGACGCGGCGGTGAGCGCCGGGACCATTGAGAAGGGCACCGTCCTGGTCATCCGGTATGAGGGCCCCAAGGGGGGGCCCGGCATGCGGGAGATGCTCTCCACCACCGCCCTCATCATGGGCCGGGGTATGGACGAGGACTGCGCCTTGGTCACCGACGGGCGCTTCTCCGGCGCCACACATGGCCCCTGCATCGGGCATATCTCCCCGGAGGCGGCCGCTGGCGGCCCCATCGCCCTGGTGGAGGACGGCGATGAAATTTTCATTGACATCGCGGCCCGCCGCCTTGAGCTGAAGGTCTCCCCGGAGGAGCTTGAGCGCCGCCGGGCCGTCTGGAAGCCTCTGGTCAAGCCACGCGGCCCGGCTCTGGCCAAATACGCCGCCCACGTCAGCTCTGCGGACCGCGGCGCCATTATCGAGCTGGAGAAATAGCGCCTGTCAGTGAGTGGGTTTTCGTTGAGACCAGAACCCCGCCGGAATCCTTGGGTTCCGGCGGGGTTTCTTTTCCTTTTCAGATTCCCACATATGCGCGACGCATCCGGAGTCCAAAAGCGCCTCCGCGGCCAACCATACCGGTACTTGTATGGTCTCATGGCTGACATACCATCGGTGGAATAGGTAAAGTTGACAGAAGTGCAGGCGTGAGGCTTGCCGCTGTGTTGGGTCTATGCTATGATAGCGGGAAAGGAGCAGAACTGTTTATTTGCAAAGCAGAGGAGGCTGAAGGCGTGGACACCAAGGAAATCGCCATGCGATGGCTGAGTGAAAATTTGAACTATGTGGATTCTGTCACCGTCATTGACAGCACGGGGAGAATTATTGCAAAGCAGAGGTTTAATCCACGCTATACGGATGAAGAGAATCTGGCTCATAATCAGTGGGCGCTGGGCAAGAACTTGCTGGAGCTCTTCCCCTCTTTAAGTCCGGAAGACAGCACGCTGCTGCAGGTTCTTCATACCGGAAAAATTATATACATTGAAAATCAGGAGGCATGGAATCTCCAGGGCAGGAAAACGGTATGCAACAATCTGAATTTTCCGATTATTTTTCGGGGCAAAATTGTAGGTGCCGTGGAAATTTCACGAGACATCACACATATTGACAATCGTATTCACCCCGTACCGCCCAGTCAGACTCCGCCTGCCCCCCGCAGTGCCGCGGCCCGCTACAGCTTGACCGATATCATAACCCAAAATTCAGGGATGCTCCGTTTAAAGGAGACGATTGGAAAGGTAGCCAACAGCACATCCTCTGTATTGATTTGTGGAGAGACGGGAACCGGCAAGGAGTTGGTAGCGTCCTCGCTCCACAATGCCAGCTATCGGAAGGCCAAGCCTTTTGTGGCGGTAAACTGCGCCGCTCTGCCCGAGAGTATTTTGGAAGGACTGCTTTTTGGCTCCCGGAAGGGGGCCTTTACCGGGGCGGAAAACCGAAAAGGCCTTTTTCAGGAGGCGGATGGGGGAACTCTGTATTTGGACGAGATTAACTCCATGCCGCTCAATCTCCAGGCAAAGCTGCTGAGAGTGCTTCAGGAAAAACAGGTCATGCCGTTGGGAAGTACACAGCCTATTGCGGTTGACGTTCGTATCGTCTCCTCCTCCAACTGTCCACCCGATGAGTTGGTGCGGAATGGAGAATTGCGTCCCGATCTGCTGTATCGCCTCAACACCGTGACATTGGCGATTCCACCCCTGAACCAGCGGCCGGACGATATCCCGTTGCTATCCGAGTATTTCCTTTATAAGTACAGCAGGGTGTTAGGCCGGCCGGTCCCCCAGATGGCCCAGGAGACGATTCTTTTTCTGAGCAATTGCAGATGGCACGGCAATGTGCGGGAGTTGGAGCATGCCATTGAAGCGGCACTCAATGTTTTGGGAGAGGGAAGCGTGCTCTCTCTGGAGCACCTGCCCGCTTATTTGACCATGAGGGAGCCTCCGGAAATTCATCAGAAGAATACGGAGCCAACGCTTTCACTGCCGGAAACTATGGGCTTGTATGAGAAAAAACTGATTTTGCAGGCATTGATGTCCTGTGGCGGCAAAATTGTGGAGGCGGCGGCACTTCTGCAGATCCCGAGAACCACGCTGCAGTATAAGATTCGTAAGTATGGGTTAATGATTGAATGACAAAAAATTGTCATTTAAGACGAATAATTGTCAATAAGGCGACGTTGAACCGTATACAACCTATGATTGAGAGCGACAGGCGACGAAAATTCGTCGCCTGTCGCTCTTATAACATTGATTTTTTGCTTCCCTGTGATCTTAATATGAGAAAGATGCTGTTAATTTCCCTGATAATGTAAATTTATTTGGCACACGGTTTGCACTATTAAAAGAAAGAAGGAGGTAACCCGGTGCATTATGGAAGACTGAACCATCATACGTGAAGAATAGGAGGTTCTTATGGAAGAAGTCATCAACTATGGCTGGCTGTCTCTCATTCCGGCTGTTGTAGCAGTCGTGCTGGCCTTTGCCACCCGCAACGTAGTGCTCTCCCTGGCAATCAGCCTGTTCCTCGGCATCATGATCCAAGTGGGCGCCAACCCCTGGCTCTCCCTGCAGCACCTGTTCAGCGACTATCTGTTTGTCGATCTGGCGACAGACAACAATCCCCAGACGATCGTAATGATGGCGACCGTGGGCGGCTTTGTAGCCCTGATCGAGAAATCCGGCGGGGCACGGGCATTTGCAAAGGCCGTGGCAAACAGCGTCAACAGCAAAGTAAAAGCGCAGCTGGCGGCCTGGCTGGGCGGGCTGGTCATCTTCTTTTCCGACTCTGGCAACAGCCTCATTCTGGGGCCCATGTTCCGCCCCATCTTTGACCGTCTCAAGGCATCCAGGGCAAAGCTGTCCTATATTTTGGACTCCACCTCCTCACCAGTCTGTATTCTGATTCCCATCACCGGCTGGGGCGTCTATATCATGAGCATTATTGCGACCGAGTTTGAAACGCTCGGCATCAACGGCTCTGACGCCTCCACCTTCATGGCGGCGATTCCCTATCAATTTTACTCCATTCTCGCACTCTTCCTGATTCCAATTGTGGCGTTTGGCAGACACGACTTTGGATTCATGGCCAAGGCGGAGGAGCAGGCGCGTCTGGGACTGCCGCAGAACATCTCGGACGACGAGGCCATCCTGGTATCCGATGACAAGAAGGTGTCTCCCTGGAATATGATCCTGCCCCTGGTGATCCTGTTGGGGACCATCCTAGTGATGTTTGTCAGTTGGGGGTTCCCGTTCCAGAACATTCCCGGCTCCAAAATCCGCATTGCTCTGACCTCCGGTTATCTGCTGGCCTCTATCGTATGTATGATTATGATTACGGCCCAGAAGTTGATGAGCTTTAAGGAAACCTTCGACGTGTTCATCGGCGGTATTCAAAAGATGGGCTCCGTCCTGGTCGTCGTGGTCCTGGCCTGGGGCGTGGGCTCTGTCTGCAAGGATCTTGGAACCTCTCAGTTTATTGTGGATTCCACGCTGGGGCTGATCACTCCGCATGTGGTACCCGCCCTGCTGTTCCTGGTGGGCGTCATTATCTCCTTTGCCACAGGTACTTCGTGGGGGGCCATGGCGATCCTGCTTCCGATCGGCATCAATATGGCCGTCGGTTTTGGGGTGTCCATCCCCATGACAATTGGCGCGGTGCTGTCCGGCTGCCTGTTTGGCGACCACTGCTCGCCCATTTCCGATACGACGGTGATGTCCGCAATGGCTGCCGGATGTGATCTGCTGGAGCACACCCGTACCCAACTCCCCTATGCGGGAATCGCGGCGCTGGCCAGCTTTGTGGCCTACCTGATTCTGGGCTTCACCAATGCAAATATCTGGATTATGCTGGTGGTCGCCCTGGCTCTGCTGATCGTATTTTACCTCCTCTCCTGCAGGCTGTGGGGAGTGAAGGCCGCGGAGTCCAAGTAACAACGCATGAGAAAAAGGAGTATGATTGCGATATGACAGAAGCGGAGCGCAGCAAATATGACGGCCGGGATATGGTCATTCTGAACCGTCATACGGAGGACACCATTCAGGAGGACAAGCTTTCCTTCCCCATGCAGATGGAAAACCATTTTGCCCACGTCCGCATGCTTTGGGAGCAGGGCATACTGACACACAAGGAGGCCAGAGCCATTTCTGCGGCTCTGCGTAAGCTCCTGGCCGCGGGACCGGATGCTACAGGCCGCCGGCCGGGCCTAACGGATCTCTTCTCCAATCTGGAGGAATGGCTGATTGAGGAACTGGGGATAGAAGTAGGCGGAAAGTTCCACACCGGCCGTTCCCGCAATGATATGAACTTGACCATTGAACGCATGTATACCAGAAAGACACTGCTGGATATGTGTGAAGCGGTTTCCTTCCTGATGGATACCCTGCTCCGAAAGGCAGAGGAGCACAAAAATACCATTATACCGGGCTATACACACCACTCACAGCATGCGCAGCCGGTTACACTTGGGCACTTCTATCTGAGTGCGTTCGAAAACTTTGCCCGCGATCTGGAGCGCCTGCTGGCAGCCTACGACCACACCAACCTGAGCCCTATGGGGGGCGCGGCCATCGCCACGACTGGTTTTCCCATCAACCGGGAGCGGGTTGCCGAGCTGCTGGGCTTTGACGGCCTGCTTCTGAACTCTATGAACGCCACGTCCAGCCTGGATTTCGCCTATGAGGCGGCCAGCGCCATGTGTATTTTTATCCAGAATGTGGGCCGAATGGCGGAGAGCCTGCTGTTGTGGAACATGGGAGAGGTGGGCATCTCGCGCCTGAATTTGAAGTACTGCTCCTACAGCACCATCATGCCCCAAAAACGCAACCCCGTGGCCCTGGAAACACTTCGCTATTCCGGGGAATGGAGCTATGGCGCCCTGAGTACGATGTTCAACACCATGAAAGCCTATACGCCAGGCAATGGGCGGGAGCCCGGCTTTGTGGTCAGCCTGTACTATGAAATCGCGCAGAGAGTTATGGACAGCGCCTATCTCCTGGAGGGGATTGTACGCACTTTGGAGGTGGATCGGGAGCGCGCTTTGGATATGACCCGCAAAGGCTTTTCCACCATGACCGAGCTGGCAGACGAGCTGGTACGCAGCCAGGGCCTGTCCTTTGCGGCCGCCAAGAAGCTGGTCGGCAGGCTGGTGCTTCTGGCCCATGAGGAGCATATCCCCTGTGAGGCAATTGGCCGGGACCTCCTGCACCGGGCGGGCCTGGAGGCGCTTGGGGTAGAAGTGGACATGCCGGAGGAACTGCTGCGTGCCGCTCTGGATCCTGTCCAGAATGTGGAACGCCGCAGCCTTATCGGAGGCCCCAGTCCTGCACGTGTGGCTGAAATGATCCAGTGGGGAGGGGGACGGCTGAAGGAGCTGGACAGTCAATGGAAGGCCCGAGGGGATCGACTGAAGCGGGCCTCCAGCCGATTGGAGGAGCTGACCGATGCATTAATTAGGGAGGAGGAGTCATGACGCTGTCAGAAGCCTTTGCACACTTTATTCAACATCCAGTACCGCTGGGCGAGGAGGAGGTCTACCTCTGCACCCGCTCTATTCTGGATACTGTGGGGGCTATGGTCCTTGGCAGCCGTACCGGGGTGGTAGAAAAAGCTGCGCGGGTTATTCCGCGGGCCGGGAAAGCCACTCTGGCGGGGATTGGCGGAGGCTTTTCCGCGCGAGATGCGGCGTTCCTGAACGGTATCAGCGGCCACGAGCTGGAGTTGGATGACACCTCCAGCTCCAATCTGGGGCACCCCACCGTGGCTGTGCTGCCCGCTCTGCTGGCACTGGGGGAAGAATTGAACAGCCCTGGCGAAGAACTGATACGTGCATTCGCCGTAGCCACCGAGGTGGAGTGCAAGCTGGGGCGTCTTTGCGCTCACGCCCTCCACGAGCGGGGATGGCATGCCAGCAGTGTTACCGGTATTGTTGGAGCCGCCGCGGGCGCCGCGTATCTTTTGAAATTGAAGGAAAAGGAACTTGTAAACTGCCTGGGAATTGCCGCCTCCATGGCGGCTGGTGTGCGGGAGAACTTCGGGACGGACACCAAGTCGCTTCATATCGGCAAGGCGGCTGCGGATGGACTTCTGGCGGCCTGTCTGGCCCGGGAAGGCTGTACCGCCTCCTCCTCCGCCCTGGACGGCCGGGAGGGCTACCTCTACGAGTATTCCGGGCTTCGCTTTGACCCGTTTGGTTCAGACTGGTACAAGACCCTGGGAAACCGATACGATGTCTGCACCCCCGGGTTTGCGATTAAACAGTATCCCTCCTGTAGCAGTACCCACCGTGCAGTGGATGCCTTTGTTGATTTGGCGCAAGTACATCATTTTCAACCAGAGGACATCGCCTCCATCCGGGTGGAACTGAGTGCGGCCGCTCTGCGTGAGCTGGTGACGCCCGAACCCAGAACCGGAGATGAGGCCAAGTTCAGCGTTGGGTTTCAGGTGGCCCTCTATTTGAGCGGGTTGGACAACATGCCGGACAATTATACAGAGAAGATTATCTTCCGGCCCGATATCCAACGGATTATAAAAGCCACTCATCTTTGCCATGCGGAGCGGTATGATGCGCTCCCGGTGGATATGGGAGTAGGACCTGCCTTCGTATCCGTCACCCTATTGGATGGCACAGAGTACCATACAGAGCGCATTTATCCCGTGGGACACCGGACAGATCCCATTTCGGATCAGGCGCTGGAGGAGAAATTCCTGCGCTGTACCCGCCCGGTATTGGGTGAGGAGCAGGCGCGTGTGTTATGCAGGACCCTCTGGAAGCTGAAGGATGATGCCGTTACCAATCTCATGCGCCAGACCGTTCCCATTCTCCGATGACCCGAATCCCCCGGCTCGTTCTGGGCCGGGGGATTTGACACATCCCGTATAATCTAAAATGAGCGAATAAGGAAAGGAGAGCCACATATGGACTACCGGATAGAACGGGACTCAATGGGGGAGATGGAGGTCCCTG
>NZ_JH417735.1 GCF_000239295.1 Flavonifractor plautii ATCC 29863 | reverse complement strand
TTAGAATACCAGCTTTCCTCCTCTTTGTCAACACCTTTTTTCCTTTTTTCGCGCTTTTTTTCTGTCCAGCAATCCCGGGTTGAAGTACTCCTCTAAATATGTTACCCTTATTCTACTATTATAAATAACAGAACCGGAGGAATTCAGGCATGCCCATCAAGATCCCAGACGCTCTGCCCGCCACTGCGATTCTGGAGAGCGAAAACATCTTTGTTATGACGGAATACCGGGCTCTGCACCAGGATATCCGTCCTTTGAAGGTTTTGATTCTCAATCTAATGCCCACTAAGATCGTGACGGAAACTCAGATCCTGCGCAAGCTGTCCAATACGCCGGTACAGATCCAGGTGGAACTGCTGCGCACGGCCAGCTACCAGTCCCAGCACACCGACGAGGACCACCTGGCCTCCTTTTATACCACCTTTGACCAGGTAAGGGACCGTAACTTCGACGGAATGATCATCACCGGCGCTCCAGTGGAAAATCTGGAGTTCAACCAGGTGGACTACTGGCCGGAGCTGTGCGAAATTATGGCGTGGAGCCGCACCCACGTCCACTCCACCCTCCACATCTGCTGGGGCGCCCAGGCGGGGCTGTACTTTCATCATGGCATCGAGAAGCGCTCCCTGCCCAGGAAGCTCTTCGGTGTGTACGAGCACCGGGTGCTCAAGCCCAGTTCCCCCCTGTTTCGCGGCTTTGACGATGTGTTCTGTGCCCCCCACTCCCGCTATACCGAGGTGTGGGAGAAGGATATTCGCGCCGCACCGGGGCTGGAGCTGCTGGCCACCTCCTCTGAGGCAGGAGTCTACGCTGTCAAGACGGAGGACAGCAGCCAGTTCTTCATCATGGGACACCCCGAGTATGACCCGGACACCCTAGCCAGAGAGTACCGCCGGGATATTGACAAGGGGCTGGACATCGCCGTGCCCGCCCACTACTTTCCCGAGGATGATCCCGCCCGCGTCCCTGTGGTCCGCTGGCGCAGCGCGGGCCAATTGCTCTATACCAACTGGCTGAATTACTACCTGTACCAAACGACTCCATACGACTTGTCAAAGGTGCGCTGAACGGCACGCCGGGAAGGAGCTTCCGCTTCTCCCCGGCGTGCTTTGTTAAGATTTCATTCGGATTTTTGCCCGGATTTGACTAATAATCCTCATTTTGCTATACTGATATGGACTACACTGGAAAAAGGGGGCTTCCGCTTTGCTTCGTTTTGAACACGTTTCTCTCTCCTACGGGAGTCAGAAAATTATCGACGACATCTCCTTTGAAATCCAAGAGGGGCAGATGGCGGTCCTGATCGGCTCGTCCGGCTGCGGCAAGACCACCACGCTGAAGATGATCAACCGCCTGATCGAACCCACCAGCGGCAAGATCTATATAAACGGCAAGGATATCGCCGCCCAGGACAGGGTGGAGCTGCGCCGCCACATCGGCTATGTCATCCAGCAGATCGGCCTGTTTCCCAACATGACCGTGGCCCAGAACATCTGCGTGGTGCCCAATCTGCTGAAATACAGCAAGGAGGCGTGCGACAAGATCGTCCATGAGCTGCTGGAGCTGGTCAACCTGCCCTATGAGCAGTACGCCCACAAGTACCCCTCCGAGATGTCCGGCGGGCAGCAGCAGCGCATCGGCATTCTCCGTGCCCTGGCCGCCTCGCCCCCCATCGTGCTGATGGACGAGCCCTTCTCCGCCCTGGACCCCATGACCCGGCGCACCCTCCAGCAGGAGGTGCGCTCCCTCCAGCAGAAGCTGAACAAGACCTTTGTGTTTGTCACCCACGATATGGAGGAGGCGCTGGACCTGGCCGATGTGATCATTTTCATGGATCACGGCAGGATCGTCCAGATGGCCCCGCCAGAGGAGATGCTGGCCCGCCCGGCCAGCGGTCTCATCCAGGATTTCCTGGGCAAGTTTATCAACACGCCCTCCCATAAGGCGCTGACCGCCGCCGACTTCATGCGCACCGGCGTCTACACCGTCTCCCTCCACCGCGGCACCAATGAGTGTGTGCGCAAGATGCAGCGCTACAACGTGGACACCCTGATCGTGGTGGACGACGCAGGCCGCTACGCGGGCACGGTTTCCATCGCGGACATCCGCCTCAACGGCCACGTGGTTACCGACATCGCTCCCCTGGTACGCACCGCCACTCCCACCGTCCACTCCGGCGACGACGCCAAGGGCTGCTTTGAGCAGCTCATCTCCAGCGGCGCCAGCTATCTAGTGGTGCTGGGCGAGGCGGAACAGGTGGAGGGCATCATCACCAAGACCAGCATGGCCTCTGCCATGGCGGAACAGCTCTGGGGGTGACGGTATGGGTGAGTTTCTGGCGCGCAACGCCGAGGCCCTGATCCGAAGCATCGGCGTGCATCTGTTCTACACCCTGGTCTCGGTGGCCATCGGCTTTGTCCTGGGCCTGGGGCTGGGTATCCTCCTCTCCCGCTTTCCCAGGCAGGCCCGGTTCATCCTGCCCCTGCTCTCCCTGTTCAACACCATCCCCGGCGTGGTCTTTATCGGCCTGTTGTTCCTGGTGCTCCACATCCAGCCCGCCACCGTCCTCATCGCCCTGTCCATCTACGCCATGTTCCCGGTGCTGAAAAACACCTTCACCGGGCTGCTGGGGGTGGACGCGCAGTATAAGGAGGCGGCACAGGGCTGCGGCATGAGTCCCGCCCAGCAGCTCCTCCGGGTGGAGCTGCCCCTGGCCATGCCCACCATCATCGGCGGGCTGCGCATGTCCATGGTCTACACCGTGAGCTGGGCCGTGCTGGCCGCCATGATCGGCCTGGGCGGCCTGGGCACCTTCATCTACCAGGGCGTGCAGTCCAGCAACAACGCCCTGATCCTGCTGGGCGCCGTCCCGGCCGCCCTGCTGGCCTTCCTCCTGGGCGGGCTCATCGACCTGCTCCAGAAGCATGTGGTGCCCAAGGGACTGCGGAAGGGGGGCGGTGACGCATGACCCTCTCCATGGTGGTGGAACACCTGTCCATGGTGGTGTTCGCCATTCTCATCGCCATTCTCATCGGGGTGCCCCTGGGCCTGCTGTGCTATCTCAGCCGCGCGGCCCGGGGCGTGGTCCTGCGGGTGGTGGACCTCATTCAGACCACCCCCGCCCTGGCCCTGCTGGGCATCATCATGGTCACCCCCCTGGGGGCGGGCAAGCCAACAGTGATCCTGGGGCTGGCCCTCTACTCCCTCCTGCCCATCGTGCGCAACGTCACCCTGGGGCTGAGTCAGGTGTCCCCCGCCGTCAAGGAGGCGGCCAAGGGGATGGGGATGACCCGCGTCTACAGCCTCTTCCACGTGGAACTCCCCCTGGCCATGCCCATGCTGTTCACCGGCCTGCGCATCGCCGTGGTCAACGCCATCGGCACGGCGGTATTCGCCTCCTCGGTGGGCGGCGGCGGCCTGGGCAACCTCATCAATACCGGCATCCGCCGCAACGACGTGTCCATGATTCTCTCCGGCACCGCAGCGCTGATGGCCATGGCCCTGCTGCTGGACAACCTGATGGCCTTCTGCGAGCGCCGCATGGGCCGGCGGGACAGCAGCCGCCGCCCCGGCCGGCACGCCGTCCTCCGCCGGCGGCTCACAGCAGGCGCGGCGGCCGTCCTGGTGGCCGCCCTGTGCCTGCCCTCCCTGCTGCCCAAGGACACCTCCAGCACCCTTGTCCTCTACGACGGGGAGTTCTCCGAGGTTCAGTTGGTCAACCGCATGGTGCAGCAGCTTGTGGAGGACCGCACGGGGCTGGAGGTCAGCATACTCGACCCCATGACCTCGATCAACAACTTCAAGGAGCTCACCGCGCGGGAGCCGAGCTGTGACCTGATGTATACCTGGGACGGCACCATCCTGACCACCTTCCTGGGGCTGGACACCAGTGACATCCCCGCGGGACAGAGCCTTTACGACTTCGTCAACGGCCGCATCGGGGAGCAGTACGGCGCCCGTATGCTGGGCAAGATCGGCGTGGACAACACCTACTCCATCGGCGTCACCCAGGCGGTGATGGATACCTACCACCCCGCGGCCATCAGCGATCTGGCCCCCATCGCCGGGGAGCTGCGCTTCGGCGCGGAGCAGGACTTTTACACCGATGCCGGCAGCATGAAGTACGGCCCTTTCGTGGCGTTCTACGGCCTCCAGTTCCAGGAGGCCATTCAGGTGGACATCATGCTGAAGTACACCGCCATCAAGTCGGGCAACTACGATGTCATGGTGGTATACGCCACAGACGGTCTGAACAAGGACGCCAACCTGACCATTCTGGAGGACGACAAATCCTTCTTCCCCGAGTACAATGGGGTGCTCACCGTCCGGGATGGTCTCTTCGAGGACTTCGCCGACCGGGCGCCGGAGCTGGAGCAGACCCTGGAGCTGCTCACCGGCCAATTCACCAACGAGGTCATGAGTGAGCTGACCTACCGGGTGGACGTGCTGGGAGAGGACGTGGACCTGGTGGCCGCAGACTACCTGCACACCCTCGGC
>NZ_JH417734.1 GCF_000239295.1 Flavonifractor plautii ATCC 29863 | reverse complement strand
CCGCGGCAGGTTCAGGCGGGGGGTTACGGCGGCATCAGCCGCACTTGGAGTAGCCGCAGTCACGGCAGGTGACGCAGCCGCCCTCATGCTCCAGCCGCGCGCCGCACTCGGGGCAGAACTTGGCCAGCTTGGCCTCGGCGGGGGTCATATCGGGGTGGGGGACAGGCGTGGCAGTCTTGGACGCGGCGCTGATGGGCGCGGGGGCGGGGCAGCCGCCGCCCTGCTGGGAGACCTTGAGCACCTTTTCCAGGGCCTTGGCGATGGCGTCGGGGCAGGAGGTGACGGGCACGCCCTGCTGCCGAAGGCAGGAGGGGCAGCGGATCCCCTTGAGCTGGGTGATGATCTCCTTGGGGTCCATACCCGAGCGGATGGCCACGCTGGTCAGGCGGGCGGTGGCCTCACTCTGGCTGGGACAGCCTCCGGCCCGGCCGGTGTTGGTGAATACCTCACAGATGCCGTTCTCGTCGTAGTTGACAGTGATATAAAGGTTGCCGCAGCCGATGCGCACCTTCTCGGTAAAGCCGCTGGTGACGGCGGGGCGCGGCCTCGGCTGGATATGGCCGTAGGCTCCGGATTTGATCAGGCAGGCCGTGCCCTCGCAGCCGGAGTCCAGCACGGCGTCCACCACCGGGTCGCCGGTGGCGGCCTTGCCGTCGTTGACCTTGCCGATGTTGAGCACCTGCTCGTTGCGGCTTCCGTCCCGGTAGATGGTGGTGCCCTTGCAGCCCAGAGTGAAGGCCAGCCGGTA
This sequence comes from Flavonifractor plautii ATCC 29863, assembly GCF_000239295.1. GTDB lineage: Bacteria > Bacillota > Clostridia > Oscillospirales > Oscillospiraceae > Flavonifractor > Flavonifractor plautii. Next base: position 3,595 of record NZ_JH417734.1, on the reverse strand, counting down.
GACCTCGGCGACCTCCTCCTTGGTGGCGGAGTTGGGGAAGTTCACCGTCTTGCTCACCGCGTTGTCGGTGTACCGCTGGAAGGCGGCCTGCATTTTCACATGCCAGATGGGGGACACGTCGTGGGCGCAGACGAACACCCGCCGGATGTCCTCCGGGATGCCGTCCACGTGGGCCAGGGAGCCCTGCTCCACGATTTTGTGCATCAGCTCGTCGGAGTAGATGCCCGCCTCCACCAGCCTGTCCTTCAGAATCTGATTGGTCTCGATAAGGTGGGTGCCGTCCATCACATTGCGGATATAGGCGTAGGCGAACACCGGCTCCACGCCGGAGGATACCCCGGCGATGATGGACAGGGTGCCGGTGGGGGCGATGGTGGTGACGGTGGCGTTTCGGATGGGCCTGCCGTCCCTGTAGATGCTCTGGTCAAAGAGGGGGAAAGGGCCCCGGATCTCGGCCAGCTCCTCGCTGGCCTGGTGGCCGATGGAATTCACCGTGTCCATGATCTCCTCGGCCAGGGCGACGCCCTCCTCGCTGTTGTAGGGCACGCCCATGTGGAGGAGCATGTCCGCAAAGCCCATGACGCCCAGGCCGATCTTGCGGGTGGAGCGGGTCATCCGGTCGATCTCGGGCAGGGGGTACTGGTTGACCTCAATCACGTTGTCCAGGAAGTGGACGGCGGTGCGGATGGTCTTTTCCAGCTTGGCCCGGTCCAGCACCCACCCGGCGGGGGTCTTCATCAGGTGGTTGACCAGGTTGATGGAGCCCAGGTTGCAGCTCTCATAGGGCAGCAGCGGCTGCTCTCCGCAGGGGTTGGTGGACTCGATCTCCCCCTGGCTGGGCACCACGTTGTCCCGGTTCAGCCGGTCCAGGAAGATGATGCCCGGCTCGCCGGTCTGCCAGGCCGAGGTGACAATGGCATCAAAGACCGCCCGGGCGCTGTGCTGGCCCACCACCCGGCCGGTGGCGGGGTCCACCAGGTCGTAGGGCTTGTCCTGGCTCACCGCCTCCATAAACGCCTCGGTGATGCCCACGGAGAGGTTGAAGTTGGTGATCTCGCGGGTATCGTTCTTGCAGGTGATGAACTCCAGAATATCGGGGTGGTCCACCCGCAGAATCCCCATGTTGGCGCCCCGGCGGGTGCCGCCCTGCTTCACCGCCTCGGTGGCGGCGTTGAACACCTTCATAAAGGAGATGGGGCCGGAGGCCACGCCGCCGGTGGAGTTGACGGTGGAGCCCTTGGGCCGCAGGCGGGAGAAGGAGAAGCCGGTGCCGCCGCCGCTCTTGTGGATCAGCGCGGCGTTCTTGATGGCGTCGAAGATGTCCTCCATGGAGTCGGCCACCGGCAGCACGAAGCAGGCGGAGAGCTGGCCCAGGGGGCGGCCCGCGTTCATGAGGGTGGGGGAGTTGGGCAGGAAGTCCAGGCTGACCATCAGCTCATAAAACTCCTTGGCCGTGGCCACCACGTCCGCCTTGGAATCAAAGCGGCGGTCACCCTCGGCCACAGCGTTGGCCACCCGGCGGAACAGGCCGTCCACGGTCTCGGTGGGCTGTCCCTGCTCGTCCCGGGCCAGGTAGCGCCGCTCCAGCACGGCCTTTGCGTTTTCCGAAATGGGCATATCGTATCTCTCCTCCAGTTGTATTCGAACACAAGATATTGTACCCGCATGAAAGAGAGTTGTCAATATTTCGTTTCTTGTCGGGGAGATAGAAAATTGCTATAATACTTTGGTAATCTTTTTGTGGAGGTGGCGCAATGGAGGCCCGTCAACCCTTTTCCCGCCTGGGCTGGGCCCTGTTCGCCCAGATGGCCGTCATGCTGGCGGCCCAGTGGGGGGTGCTGCTTCTGGCCAGGGCGGCACGGCCCGGCCTGCTGGGAGAGCCGGTGTTTCTGTGGGCGGCGTCCGTCCTGGGGGCCTACGGGCTGGGGATTCCCGCCGCCTGTCTGGTGCTGCGGGGGACGGCGGCCCCGCCCGCCCCGGCCCGCCGTCCGCTGGGGCCGGTCCGCTTCGCGGCCCTTTGGGCCGGCTCCGTGGGGCTGGCCTATCTGGCGAATGGGGCTACCCTGCTCCTCACCGGCCTGCTGGGGCGGCTCCGGGGCGCGGCGGTGGTCAACCCGGTGGAGTCCATCGGCCTCTACCCCCTTCCGCTCCAGCTCCTGCTGGCCGGGCTCATCGCCCCTGCGGCGGAGGAACTTCTGTTCCGCAGGCTGCTGCTGCGCCGCCTGCGGCCCTATGGGGAGCGCTTTGCGCTGGTGGCCTCCGCCCTTTGCTTCGGCCTGTTTCACGGAAATCTGAACCAGTTTTTTTATGCCTTTCTTCTGGGGCTGGTGCTGGCGGAGCTGGCGCTCTCCACCGGCTGCCTGTGGCAGGCCGTCCTCCTCCACGCGCTGGTCAACCTCTTTTCCATCCTCTGGGGTCGGCTGGGCGGCCCGGTGGTGGTGACGGGTGTGCTGATGCTGGCAGGCGCCATGGTGCCGTTCCGGCTGATCCCCGCGCTTCTGGCCCGTCCGGACGCAGAGCGCGGAACATGGCGGCGCTTTCTCACCAGCCCCGGCGTGCTCTGCTTCGGCGCGCTGTCCCTGTCCCTGGCGCTGTCTTATTTGATTTGAAAGGGTGGATCGTATTATGGTAGAGCTCTGCTTCAACCAGTCGGCACAGGGAGCGCTGAAGATGGCTCAGCACTGCGGCGGCAAAGGCCGCCACAGCGTCGGGATTGTATTTTGCACGTCGGAGGACGGGGAGAAGCCCTCCCGCCGGGCGGTCAGGGCGCGGCTGCGGAAGGTGCGGGCCGAGCAGGACCGGCTGGACAGGTATGCCGTCCCCCTGGGGAACAAAAGCTCCGACGTACTCTGCCTGGGGCTGGCCCTGTCCCTGGGGGACATCGCCGCCCCTCTGGCGGAGGACGGACCCCGGCGGGCGCTGTTCCGGCAGTTCCACACCGACTTCCCGCTGGACGGGGCGGAGGCCGACGCGGACTGGAGGGAGGTTCTGGCCGCTGCGGAGGAGCTGAGGGCCCGGGCCGCTACCGGGGAGGAGGTGCGCATCTGGGCGGACGACACCCCGGACGGGGCCTGCGGCCTGCGCCACGCGGCCGCCCTCCTGGCCGGGCTGGACGCCAGGGTGACCCTGGTTTCCCTGCCCCGGTGGTGGGAGCGGCCGGACGGCGCGGTGGTGCGCTGGGAGCGGGGCTGGGGCGAGGTACACCCCGAGGAGTTCGGCCTGCATTTGGGCGGGGCGGAGGAGCTGACCCGTCCGGTGCTGCGCATGCTGGCCCTGGAATGGGAGCGGCTGAGGGAGGAGAACGCCCCCCTCCGGGCGGTGGTCAACGGCAGGGTGATGGGGGTGTCGGAGGACTTCTATGACCCCGTCCTCCGCCGTTGCCTCACGGAGAAGCCGCAGAAGGTGGCGAACGTACTGGGACAGGCCCTGGTTCAGCTCTCCGGCGTGGGGGACTGGCTGCTGGCCCGGCGGCTGCGCGCCATGGCGGAGGCCGGGGCGGTCCGGGTGGACGAGGCGGGGAGCACCCGCGGCTTTTACGGGGCCGCGGTCTGTCTGGCCTGAACGGCAGGGCCCGGGGACGGCAGCGCCGTCCCCG
>NZ_JH417733.1 GCF_000239295.1 Flavonifractor plautii ATCC 29863 | reverse complement strand
GGCTGGGCCTCAGCCCGTCTATCTCCCGCCTATAGTCGTTCTGAAACATCGCCGTCCTCCTTCAAATACCGCCGCAGCAGCGCCCTGGCCCGGAACAGCCGGGACTTGACCGCCCCCTCGCTTTTGCCCAGGACGGCGGCGATCTCCGCCACACTCAGCTCCTCATAGTAGTACAGGTGCACCGCCATCCGGTACTTGGCGGGCAGGGCCAGCACCGCCTCCACCACGCCGCCCTCCCCGGGCGGCTCCGGCGCGGGCAGCCCATCGTCCAGCGGCCCCTCCCGCCGCCGCCACGGGGCGCGGAGCACATCGGCGGCGCAGCGTGCGCCCACCCGCAGCAGCCAGGCCTTGGCGTGCTCCTCGTCCCGGAACTCCGGCCTGGCCCGGAGCAGGCGGACAAAGACCTCCTGCATCACGTCCTCCGCGTCCGCCCGGGAGCCGGTGCGGGCGTAGGCCAGCCGGTAGAGCATCCCGGCGTACTGCTCCGCCAGGGCCGCCGGTTCCCGCCAGCGTTCCTCCATGGGCCTCCCTCCTTTCTGCCTATAACACGGCGCGGACGGCCGTTTGGTTTCGCACCCGCACAAAAAAAGACGGATTTCCCCCATGGGAAATCCGTCTGCCCATACACAGGCCTCTTCTTACCGTTTTTCCTCCGCCGGGGCGGGCGGCCACAAGGGCCGCCCCTACATCGCTGCTGCCCGCCCCACCGGCGCGGCGCACATACTGCCAGTACGGAAAAAGCGTGGGCCTGTCCCCGTCCGTCACACCCCCGCGGGCTCCCCGGCGGCGGCGCGGAACACCGCCTCCACGTCGGCCCGCTCGGCGTGGCCCTCGTGAACCTTCACGCCGTCCACATAGTAGCAGGGGACATAGTAGTAGTCAAAGGTATCGGCATAGGCGGGCTCCGCCGCCTCGTCCACCATTCGGAGGGGGATGTCCCGCCACGCGGGGTGCTCCTCCAGCAGCTCCTCCTGGAGCCGGAGGGCCAGCTTGCAGTGGGGACAGTTGTTCAGAAGAAACAGGGTGATTTCTTTCATTTGCGCACCTCGAATTCCACGTCGATGTCGCCCCCGCACACCATGCCCAGCTCGGCCGCGCCGGGGGTCAGATCATAGTGTCTCCGCACCGGGCCGCCCCCATGCGCCCACAGAGCCTTTGCCTCCTGGACGGCCAGGTGCTCCACCGCGCCGCCGCCGATGGTGCCCAGCACCGTGCCGTCGGGCCGCACCAGCATCCAGGTACCCACGCCCCGGGGGGCGGAGCCCCGCTTGGCGGTGATGGTACACAGCACGCCCGGCTCCCCCGCCGCCGGGGGCGCGGCCGCCGGCCCCCGGCGGGCCCGCTCCCGCACCAGCTCGGCGGCGATGGACACGGCGATCTCCGCCGGGGTCTGGGCCCCGATGGACAGGCCGATGGGGCTGTGCACCCCGTCCAGGATTTCCCGGGCAATGCCCGCCGCCTCCAGGGCGGCCTTCACCGCCGCCACCTTGGTCCTGCTGCCGATCATGCCCGCATAGGCGTACTTCCCCCGGAGCACGTGCTCCAGGCAGTCCCGGTCGTGGGCGTGGCCCCGGGTGAGAATCACGTAGTAGTCGCTCTCCCGACTGCCCAGCCCGTCCAGCGCCTCCAAAAAGGGGGCGCACACCACCTGGCCGGCCATGGGAAACCGCTCCCGGCTGGCAAACTCCGGCCGGTCGTCGATGACCACCAGCTCAAACTCCAGCCGCCGGGCGATGTGGGCCACCTCCAGGGACACGTGGCCGCCGCCGCAGAGGATCAGACGCTCCATAGCCCCGCCCTCCTTCCGAAGTATAAAAGCCCCTCCAGCACGCCGCCGCCGATGGCCCGGGCCTTGTCGGAGACGGTAAAGCAGTGCTCCGCCCGGCACCGGGGGTCGATGTCCCCCGCCTTCATGCCCGCCGTGACGGCCAGCCCGGCGGGGAGCATCCCCCGCACTACGCCGGTGAGCTGGGCGCAGACCGTCCGGCCCGCCACCCGGGCCACCGGCTGGCCCTCCTCCACCCGCTGGCCGATGGCGGCCAGCGGCTCGAACGCCCCGTCCGCCGGGGCGCGGATGATGCGCTGGATGGTGTACCCCCCCACGTCGCCAGGGACGCCGGTGTTGGGGGCGGCGCTCCCCTGTGTGAGCAGGCGGCCCAGATCGTGCCCCCGCATGGTCTCCACCACGCCGTGGCAGTCCACCCCGGCGGTGAAGCCGGGCCCCAGGGCCAGCACCACCGGCGCGTCGGTGATGGCCGTGCCCAGGTTGCGCTTGGCCAGGATGGCGTCCACCACCCCGTCAAAGGGCAGCTCCCTCAAAATGGCCGCCTCCGGATCGCAGAGCACGGGAACCTCCCCCCGCTCCAGCGCCCGGCGGGCCGCCCCGGCGTCCTCCGCCCGGCAGGCAACAATCCCCTCCACCTGGGCCGTGCCGTCGTACATGCACTGGGAAAAGGCCACCGTCCGACGCACCGCCGTGGGCTGGGCCACCTCCGTCATGACCACCTTTATGCCCGCCCGGTACAGCCGCACCGCCGTGCCGGCGGCCAGATCTCCCGCTCCCTTGATCAGAACCAGCATAATCCGCCCCGCTCCTCCTCCCGATAGTAGGTAATGGCGCTGTGAATGCCCCGCTCCGCCAGCCGCCCGGCCACCGCGCTGGCGTGGGCCGAACGCTCGGGGGTGTCCGCCTTGTTGAGTACACAGCGGAAGGCCATGGCCTCCCCCACGCCCTTCCGCCCCCCCTGGGGGTTGGCCAGCAGAAGGGCCACGTCCTCGGGGGTGAGCACGTGCTCCGCCCCCGCGCCCAGCAGGGCGCACACCCGCTCAGGCCGGTGGCAGACCGCCCCCACGGCCTGTCCCACCGCGTCCATGCCCGCCACGGCGGCCACGGCGTCGGCGCAGGGGGGGATCACGGGCTCGTACTCCGCCGGGGCCTTGAGGGGCAGGCGCTTGGCCCCGTCGGCCTCCACCAGTACCACATCGGCTGCCCGGTGCAGCTCCTCCGGAGTTCCCGCGCCGGAGAGCTTGTCCCCCCGGAAGACCGTCCCCACGGTGACCACCCCGTGCTCCGCCAAGGCGGCCCGCAGGCGCTCCGGCGTCGGCTCCTCCACCAGGGGCAGGCCGGGGTGGCGCAGAATGTGGGTGGTGGTAGTGACCACCACCGTCCGCCCGCTGTCCGCCGCCTGCCGGGCCAGGGCATACAGGGTGGAGGTCTTGCCCCCCGCCCCCACCAGGGCCACCATCCGGTGGCGGGCCATGTCCAGGCCCAACTGCTCCCAGATGCCCATGCTCAGCCCCCCGACAGGTGCTCGATGAGGATCTTCACACCGATGGCAATGAGCACCAGTCCCCCCGTCAGCTCGGCCCGCCGCTGGAACAGGCAGCCCAGCCGGCGGCCCACCAGGCCGCCGGCCACCGACAGGGCAAAGGCCACCACGCCGATGACCGCCGCAGAGGCCAGAATATGGACGCTCATAAAGGCCATAGACACCCCAACGGCCAGGGCGTCGATGCTGGTGGCAATGGCCAGCACGCACAGCCGCCGGGCGGACAGGTCGGGGGGCGCCTCACCCTCCTCCCCGCAGCCCCGGCGCAGGGACTCCCACGCCATCTTGCCGCCGATGACGGCCAGCAGGCCGAAGGCTACCCAGTGGTCCACCGCCTCGATGTACTGGCTGACGCTGCTGCCCAGCAGCCAGCCCAGAAGGGGCATAAGAAACTGAAACGCGCCGAACCACAGACCCATCTTAACGGCCTGCCGGGGACCGAAGCCGGGGACGGAGATGCCGCTGGACACGGACACCGCGAAGGCGTCCAGCGCCAGGCTCACGGCAATCAGGAAAATCTCAACCAAACCAATCACCTGTCTGCAAAATATTGTTAGGAGAGTGAAATTTATTATAGCATACCCTCCATGGATATGCTATAACAATTAGAGATATGAAGGCACAACATGGGAGGTCTTTATGGAACACGAGGAGTATATGCGCCAGGCGCTGGAGCTGGCCAGGCAGGCCATGGCGGAGGGAGAGGTGCCGGTGGGCTGCGTCATTGTGAGGGACGGCGCGGTGGTAGGGCGGGGCCGCAACCGGCGGGAGACCGCCCAGACCGCACTTGGCCACGCGGAGCTCGAGGCCATTGCCCAGGCCTGCCGCACCCTGGGGGGGTGGCGGCTGGCCGGATGCGCCCTCTACGTCACCCTGGAGCCCTGCCCCATGTGCGCCGGGGCCATCGTCAACGCCCGCATCCCTGCCGTATACTACGGGGCGAAGGATGACAAGGCGGGCTGCTGCGGGTCGGTGCTCAACCTCTTTGAGGAGCGCTTCAACCACCACCCCCGCATTTACGGCCGGGTGCTGGAGGCGGAGTGCGCCGCTCTGCTCCAGGAATTTTTTCAATCTTTGCGCTGATTTAACGCTTTTTTAACAAGGCGTGCTCGATTTTGTAACAACCCCCTGGTAGTATAACACTTGCAAGAGACAGAGCTTCTTTTCATTCTATCCTCCAATCATGTGACGGGCAGCGGGTGAGCACCGCTGCCCGCCTCATTTTACCGGCGCTTTACATAAGAAGCAAATTATTTAAAGGTTCTGTAACACATTCCGATTTATTCGTTAACATCTTTCGGGTATTATACTACTTGCAAGAGACAGTTTCTTTTCATTTCATTGTATCCTCTTTCCTTCGATAAGGCCGGACGTCAGGAGCAGACGTCCGGCCCTTGTCGTTATTTGCGCATAAAGCAGCGCCCCCGGCAAAGGCCGGGGGC
>NZ_JH417732.1 GCF_000239295.1 Flavonifractor plautii ATCC 29863 | reverse complement strand
TTCAATTTGCGAAAATTATTGTACCTTATCAAATGATGCCATCGTTCCTGTAATACATTCTGTCAAAATCAAAATTGTCGCAATAAAATATAAACAAATTATATGTGGATAATTCTCAAATGCATAAGCCACTAAATACCCTAATATCAATACTGAAATAATTGGAAATATGCTAAAAACATACGAAAGATAAACTTTTTTTACATTCTCGTCTGAGTTCCTTTTTTCTAGCAATTCTTTGTCCGTCTGAAATACGGTAATCGCTAACGCGACGATTGCTAATACAACAGTAAAGCCAATATTTATCGTGTCAGTTAGCACCTCACGAGTAAAACTATTCCAATTCATTATTCCGTAATATAATGCAACTAAATTTATTAAACATATCAATACCCCAGAAATTCCTCTACTAATTTTACTCGAGAAAAAAATACTTGGCGGCACGCTGTTATTCTGTTCATTTCTGTTATTTTGATTTTTTCTTCCCATCTCTATTTTTCCTTTTTAGCTTAAAAAACTTTCGTACTATTTGGCAAAACTCAAAGTAACTGAATAGACCACTGTCCTTTTGTTTTGATAAGATTTTATCCCTATATAATACACTGTTTCGTTGCACCAAATTCCGATTTGTCGATTTGTTTATAATCATATTTTACCATACAGACTTTAAGAAAGCTATTCATTTTCTCTGAATTTTAGGAATAGTAAGGGCTACTGTCTATCAAAGTTTTTCGTGCTACTTTACCACACATGAGCATTGCTCCCGGCACTGTTTCAACAGTTCCTCTGTGCTCTCTTCTCCACTGACGGAGAGCATACGCATCTGCTCTGCTTCCACATAAAACCGGATGCCAAACCGATTCCAGGCAATGACTTGCTCGGCATTTCGGGCCCGAATTATCTTTTTCAGTTCTTTCTCAAACTAGCTGGGGTAAAAATTGCGCCGGATGGTCTGTGCTGTGTAAAGTGGATGGACATAGGGGTCATCCGTTTCAAAGTCAAACAGCCCGGGCCAGTAGATACGGACAGCGCCGCCGAAGCAGGACCATTCATCCCCAACGATCCGGCTGAACTCATAGGTCACGTCCCAGTCGATGACCATTACATGGGCGCTGCCAGCCAGATCTGAGGCCAGCTCGCGACCGTCAACCAAATATCCATTTTGCCCAAGCGCGGGGTTTTTGGCCTAGGAGACCACAACAACTGGCAACCATCGGTCTGGGGCACACAAAAAGTCGGCCAGCTCGCCAACCTGTTGTGTGGTAATACGCTGAAGGCCTGTCGAAAGCTGGCGGCCATCATTCAGGCCCACCTCATCTATCAGTTGGCCCACAAATGCCAGCGGTCCGGACGCGGGCTTCGCTTTGGCACCGGGCTCCCGGAGAAAAGCGGTCTCCCGGACCGCAAGAAGCAGACTTTGGCGGTATGGCATGATCTCGGCCTCGACGGTGTCCCGGATGCCGTTCTCAAACACGGAGGAGCGGAGGGTAAAGAAGTGCTCTTCCGGCTGGTAGATGGCCGCAACAGACCGCCCTGTTTTTGCTGATTTACTTACGGTCGCCGGAAGCTCCGGGAGCGGAATGCAGTCGATGACCTCCCGGCGCAATCCAGGCATAGAGAATCCACGCTGCGGTCATAAATTTTTCGTCATTGATCCCGTCCGATTTATTGCCGATCAATGCCGTGAGCTGATAGATACTTTTCATTGAATTTCTCTCCATGACTGGAGCCGTTCAGAAAGCCCCCGATTTTTCTTTGCTATTATTTAGTATATATCCTTCAGGGAATATAGATGATAATTGTAAAGAATTAGACCACTCGCCCAGTACCTCAGACTTGGGGAGAGCCGTATTTTTACCGATATCCAGCAAAACAGCCTGCCTTGTCTGCGGAATATGGGCCAGGATCTGCTGGGCGTAGGCCGAGGCAGACAGGTCGCAGATGCAGAACATAGAGCGGTCCATCAGCTCCAGAATCGTGCTGATGCGGCAATCGACAGCAGGGATACCCCCAATGCTTTCGGCGGCATCACATGGCGGACAGAATTCGGCCTTCAAGTCATATAGTTCACTAGAACCAGCATCCCAGGCCACAGCTCTTGTTGGAATTTTATGATAGAGTGGTATGGATTGCTGCAGTGCGAACATAAATCCGGAGTGGACGGTCTCGGCCTCCAGACAAAATTGGTCAATTTGATACCGCGTCATTAAAAAGCGGATACAGTTTGAAAAAACACATAGGTTTTTATAGTTGGCATCGCCCAACGCAAAAATACTACATACCGATAACTTTTGAGGGATTTTGGGAATACAGGAGCTTATGGAATCCAGTTGCTTCTGAAGATTTTTGGTAACAGCAGCTTCAATCTGTTGCACACGGGACACAGTCAAATTGAGGTGCATTGCAATCTCTTTCTGTGTGTATCCTGACTTTCGCATTTGAAAAACAAGACGTTGCCGCTCGGGTAATTGCTCAGAACTGGCAAGGATAACCTGCTCCAGCTCTGGTGCTGTGACATTGATGATCTGAACTCCAGCATTCCTTGCGGAATTAAGGACGAAATCATCCCGATCAAAAAGGTCTTCATAAAAGCCATTGATGACGTGAGTAGACTGCTTGACCATCCATTGGACAGTTCTTTTTAGGACTTTGAGTGGATTTCTGTCTTTGGATACGGAAAGCGGAAGCAGCCTGTCCGCGATGAAAAAGAGCGGGTGGGTCCATTTGTCTGTCAAACGCTGTTCCAGCTCTAAACGGTCCGCAACCAAGGTCAAGGTCACTTTTTGGGGCGCACACTGTTTGGCCCTCAGAGCGGCCAGCAGACACAAAGCATAAAATGGCTCTGCGGATTTCCATAAATAGAGCAGAAACTCCACAGAAGCATTTTCTTCAACCAAATGGTTGACTGCGGCCTGCAGCCTAAGCTGTACATCATGGCCGTAGATATGGCGGTGTCCCAGAAATGAACATACGGCCATCATGCATCCTCCGCCGGGAACAGATAATAGCAGGTTCCGGCGCTCGGGGTGTGCCGAAGCTCCGCTATCTGATCCGCCTCTATACAGTTTTTATTGTACTCCCGAGCATACAGAACCGCATTTTGTAGGGCAGCCGTATTGATCCGGTCGCTCCAGGGCTGTTGGGCACAATTCAAAAGCTGAAAAAGCGGGAGGCAGCTCTGCTCATACTTGAAAAAGCGGAATCCGCATGTCTTGTCAATCCCGTTCTCCCGGTCATATGGATTGAGCACAGCTATCTTTACAGTTTCCGGAAGAAGGCTGTCACAAATAGGGTATGCAAGCGCCAGGACCCACCCAGCTTTCTCTGTTCTCAGCCAGAAAACCCCATTTGCCAGACGGTCATGCTGGAGTGGAGCTCCCCACGGAGTTTCGGTTGGGATCGGGAACTCTCCAAAATACTCCGGGCAGACCTCCATCCCCCGTACCCAAACTTCTAGTAATGATTCTCCGTCGGGCAGAGGGAAATTATGATCTACAAGATACTTATCAATTTCATAGGTCATGACCCACCGGGACTTGTCAAAATAATCTGCATTGCAGTACACCACAAGGACTTCTGGGGATGATTCCAGCGGTATCCCATAGGCTTTTGCAGTGAGTGGGATGGCGGGAGAATCTGCCATTACCACAAATAAGTCGGAGCATATAAATTGATCGAGAGGAATGGGAACTGTCAGGATTCTGAAAATGCCTGGACAGAGCTTTTCCACCGAGCGGATTTTCCCATATCTACTCTCAAAAGCGTGGACATTAAATGGGAGATCGGAAATTGGGACCGAGTGTTCCATTGCAGCTCCTCCTTATATCTTGAAATCTGCCACAGACCGCATTCAGGTGTCGCCCGTGGTCATATTTTACTTTCATCCAGCAGTGGCTGTATACGACAGAGAATTTTGCTGGATTACCCGTATACAGGTAATCTGAGGTATGATTATTGCTATCATGAAGACACTAAACTGCGATGGGGGGGTCTTCAGATAGCAGCGAGAGAGCAGTATGCACAGATTCTTGTTAATAGGATTTTGGCGCTATGCAAAAGCAGAGGCATCTCTGTCAATAAGTTATCAGAAATGAGTGGAGTTAGCCAATCCACTCTTGACAATTTGGTAAATGGCAAGACATTCAACCCCAGAATATGTACCCTCCATCGAATCGCTCTTGCATTTGGCATGACCGTAAGTGAGTTTTTGAACTTTAAGGATTTGAACGATTTTTCTTTTGAGGATATCTTGGACGATTGAAGACAGGTACAGCAGTTTGAAGTGCCTGTCTTCTTTTTCTGCATTGTATCACAGAATACGGTGTATTACTACATCATTATTTTTACCGCTGGCAGACTAGCTGCTCAAATATTGCAGCTGTCCAAGCTCATCAACACGGTCATCCAGGGGAGGATAAGACCAGGCCAACACACGAACGATTTCCAGCGGCTTGTCCTTCAATGGATCGAGCTCCCAAAATCGCCCGTGTTCATAGGCCGCGCCGATACAGATAAAGCCGATCCCCGGCTCATAAAGTTTCGCCATGATATACGTCGCTTCTATCGGCTTTACTTCCGTCGGGGAATACCACCGGACGACGGAGAAAGACTGATGATCGGGTAGTTCTAATATTTTGCGAATCTGCTCCCGCTTGAAGCTGCTCATGGCCCTGGATAGGTCCAAAACATCGAAGTTCTGGGGTATCCAGTCTTTCGATTCCACCGATATCTCCTCCTATGTGTTTTTGAATTAGTATATATCGCTAATACATAGTATCATAAGAGAAAGGCGGAATGTGGAGAAATTTGTCGAAAAAAGAAAGACTGTGCGGTTTAAGGCACAGTCTTTCTCATTTTTATGGACTGCTGAACCAGGAAATCAAGTGTTTCCAAAATCCGGTTTTGCTCTTCTGGTGGCAAATCTCTCATTTTATCCAACAGCATATAGCTTTTGTACTCTAGAGAGTGCGTGACCACATCGCAGAAAATTGCGTCAGCGGAGGTTTCAAGCGCATTGATGATAGCCACCAGCTTTTCATAGCGTGGAAACGAGGCTCCGCGCTCAATCGTCGAGATATAGTTAGTCGCCACACCAAGTTTTTCCGCAAACTGTTCCTGTGTCAAACCGAGTTGTTCTCTGCGCTGTTTGATCCGCTTTCCAACACGCTTATCAATCATCCTGCTTGCCTCACTCTCCTATATCATTTCCTACATTGTTCATGATTAGTATAGGGTGAAACGATTCAGTGATACAGAATCGCTAATATTTAGTGTGTGGGTTTAAGATATAGTTTGTAGAGAGCAGAATGGTGTATTTCAAAATCGTTTTGGCCTCTAAAAAGAGTCGTTCTGGACGGAAAAGAAAGATTTCAAATGCTGTTTCCCCAAAAGAATCTGATGCAGATGTATAAACACGCACAAAAATTGTGCAGCAGCCATGTTCTGGTACGGAAGACTACTCTGCATGGAAATGAATGAGAAATTTATATTGGATTACGCTGCTTTCCCATAAAGGTCGTGGTTGACCTGGGAGGCATAGTGGCTCTCCATGGTGACGGGGGCATTGTAGAGCACCGTCAGGAGGTATTGCTTTACGTTCCTGATCTCCGTGGTATTCCTCTGGAGGCAGTCAAATACAAAGCGGATATGCTCACCGTCCAGCTTCAGCAGCCTGGATTTGACTACCGCCTGGGGGATGTCGTTCCCTGCAATCCGAATGCTTCTCCTGGTGGAACAGACCGTCTCCATCATCAGCTCCACCATCTCATCCAGACGACCTACATCCCAGGGGTGCTCCCGCACAAAGTCATCATAGCGGATGTTCTCCTGGATCATGCTTCGGTAGGCCGCCATCTCACGCTCATCCATGCTCCGCCCTCTCTTGGGAATCGCATCCCGTCCTTTCGCTTCCAACGCGGGAGGCGTGGAACAGAAGGGAAAGGATTCTATACTTGGTAATTCAGTATTTTCTATATTCGTCTTTTCTGAGTCTTTCTTTATTTGCGTTGGCTTCTCCGGCGACGTGAAGGCCGTGGACGGTTTTCCCGCCGTCGGGTTTTCCGACGACGGATCAGCCGCAGACGGCCCCTTCGGCGGCAGCTCCTGTGGAATGGGCCGCTCCCGGATGATGTACTCATTGGAGCTGAACTTCCCGTCACGGTCCGTGGTCTGGCGGCGCTGGACATATCCGGCCCGTTCCAGCTCCACCACGGCTGCCCGGATGGCGTCCTTTCCCTCCAGGCTGATGCGGGACAGGCCGGAGAGGGTGTAGTCCCAATCCTCCGGCAGTGAGAGCATGAGGGAGAGAAGCCCCTTTGCCTTGAGGGAGAGCCTCCGGTCCCGCAGGTGGTAGTTGCTCATCACAGTGTAATTCTGGGTGCGCTCCACACGAAAAACTGCCATAGTCACTCAACTCCTGATTTTAGTATAATCGCGGCTTTTGACCGCTTTTTAGTACAAATTCATATTGCGGCCGCAAGGCGCCCGCCGCATGGATCTATAAAAAGGGGCGGAGGCATGGAGCATGCCTCCGCCCGGATGCTATTCGCTGTAATAGTCGGGCCGCGCAATCGACACAAACCCGCTCTTTCCGGTAATGACCACGTTGTCCTGGCTGAACGCGCAATGGACAATGAGCAGCTCTCCGTTCTCATCCCTGCCGCCCACAATACCCACGTGCTCGTCGCCTGGGTAGAAGACCAGATCCCCAGGGAGGGCCTCATCCCAGGAGATTTCCGCACAGTAATTGTGCTGCATGGTGGCTCCACCCCCGTGGCCTATGATGTACTCGCCGCCTGTCACATTGTAGAATACCCAATCGACGAATCCACTGCAATCCATCCCGTAGGGCCGGTAGGTCCCGGTAGTGGAGCTGCCTGCCGCAGTGACCTTCTGAATGGTTCCCCAGCGCTCATCCCAGCCTAAAACCAGGGACTTGCCGCCCCAGAAGTAGTTCACCTTGCCCACCAGGGAACAGGCGGTTTCCACCACAGCCCGCCGCTCTGGAGACAGATCCTCCGGGAGCGCGGCCAGCAGGGCCTTGGCGTCCGGGTCGGAGATCATCAAGTCGCCCGCCAGTGCGGCCAGGAGATCCCGGTTTTCCAGAAGCTCGTCCAGCGCCTCATTTTGGTCATCGGTGAATTGATAGAACACCCGCATATCGTCCGGCGTCCTTGGGGTGATGGTGATGTGCAGGATGGACTCCGTCCATCCGCTGTCCTCTCCAGTTCCTGTGTGTTCTATGGTCTCCACCTGGGTAGTGAGCTTCGTCATATCCCAGAACACCGTCCGCAGCCGTTCCACCCGCTCCGGGTCCAGTACCGCCACGTCCACGCCGTCCTCCGCTCCGGCTGTCCGGGCGGCGAACACGGCCAGCACCTCCGGCCAGCCAGGAGGCTGGCCATGCACCTCCACGCTGTCATACGTCCCGCCAGCCTGCAGCTCCTCCAGCCGGTCCACCAGTTCACGGTTGAGCTGGGCCACGGCCGCTGATGGGGAGACGGCGTCCGGGGCGTTCCCGCCGTCCGCGAAAAAGATGCCGAAGGGTGAGACGATCAGGATTCCGACCAGGCACACCACGACTACGAGCGCAAGAACGACCCCGCCGCCCGCCGCGAGGGCGGAGAGCAACGCCTGAGCGGCGGCAATGACGGCCTTGGCCGCTGCCACGGCGGATCTGGCTGCTGCTTTGGCAGTTACAGCCGCTGTCTGGGCCGTGGCGCGGACCGCCTGGGCGGTGTGCCGGGTGAGGTCTGCGGCGGCCCGCATGGTTCCGGGGGCGGCTCTTGCCGTCCGCTCCGCCGTTTTAGCCGCCTGACCCGCCGTCTTGATGGTCCGCCTGGAGGTGTGCTCCGCGGTCTTTACTGCGCCGCGCGGAGGGCGTGGATCTCCCTTTGATACGGACAGGCCCTTTCCTGGAACGGTATGTCCTTGAGATATCCGACGTGCAGGCGCTCCTGATGCGGAGGCTGGGCGCGGTGAAGCGCAGCTGTTCCTCCCAGCTTTCCCACCAGCTTTGTGAGACGAAGCCACTCTGCCGTCACTCTGAGGCGCGGATTTGACCTCTGGCCGACCACGCCGCTGTACCAGATCCCTGGCCGCGATCCGCCCCTGTTCCCGCCCAGCCGCCTGCCCAGCTTGGGAGGGCGGTTCAGTGGGAGGGACAGATTCCCCTTGGAGATAGGTTCCCTTCGTTTTGACGGCAGGCTTGGAGGCCGTCTGTGCGGGCTGTCCTTGCGCCGGAGTGGCCGAAGAGGGCCTGACTGCCTCCCGTGTCTTGATTCTTGGTCGCTGTTCGGCAGAGAGGTGCGCTGGGGTGTCCTCTGCCGGGGCAGGCGGCTCATTTGGGGCAACGTCGACGGAGGACCCGCCGCGCTTCTTTTTACCTTTTCCAAGCAGCCGTTCCACACGGTGCTCCGCCTGGCGCACTCCACTGGCCGCGGCATCCTCAATCTGGTCGCCGCCATAGCGGTCTGCCTGCCCGCCCTGGGCGGTATCCCGGAGCTGCCCCCTCAGCCGCTCGACGCCGTCCTCCAGCCCGCGCCGGGCCAGCTCCTTGGGCGCCGCCTGTATCTTCTCCTTGAGCTGCTTCTGTACCGTGGGTTTTTCTTTTATCGTTTGAATGGAGTATCACCTCCCGCGAAGAGGGGGCAGGGCCCAGGAGGGCCCCGCCCCTTCTACATTATACCGCCGCATCTGCTTCGGAGGGCTTCGTACTCATGAGCCGGTAGAGGTTATTCTTGGGGAAATGGTCCATAAAGGGCACGATGGCGCTGCCGCACTTGATGAGCCCCCGGCCAAAGTCCACATTGGTGATGTAGGAAAGCTGGTTGTCCGAGATATTGAGCAGGCGGGCCAGCTCTGCCCGGTCTGTGCTCGCCTGGTTGAGCATGACCAGGAATTCGCTGTTGGCCAGCATGGTGCGGGCCGTATGGGACTGGAGCAGGTCGTCCACATTCTGGGTCAGGCCGGTGCAGCAGGCCCCGTACTTCCGTACCCGCTTCCAGAGGGTGAAGAGGAAGTTGGCGCTGTACTCATGCTGGAACAGCAAGTGGGCTAAACTATAGACGCCTTACCGCCTCGCG
>NZ_JH417731.1 GCF_000239295.1 Flavonifractor plautii ATCC 29863 | reverse complement strand
GTCTTTTTGCGAAACTTATTCTACCTGACCCGCCTCCCTTTTGGTGAAATTATTTTCTATGTATAGGGTTCTGGAACTGTGTCTCACTTCGTTGCAAAGCAGTTCATAAAAAATTCTGTAAATGCCGCCAGTTCTTTCTCCTGAGACACATAGACATACAATGTTTCGTCCTCCAACCAGTCATAGGCGTGGATGCCAATATAGCTTTTCTTATCAGGATAGATAATGAATGCGTCAGTGGGATATTTATTTCGATATGCCTTCAAAATTTCGGAGCGGCGGTAATAGACCGGCTCGCCGCAGCCGGAAAGATCCGGAACCGTAGGAACGACTACAATTGTCTGACTCTCCTCATTCCAACCGACCAGCAGATTCCCAATCTTTGTTTTACTCCCGTGGACGAACCCATAGTTGAACCGGCTTACATCCTCGGTATAGCCAAATATCAACCTGTAATCCTCCCCGCCCCCTACTGCTTGGTGAAACAGCGCACGCATTTTCTTTGCATTTGCATCGCTCTTTTCCATATCAATTTCCGGTCCCTTGAACAGTTTGCTAAAAAACCCCATTGCATACTCCTCCTAAACATATATCATATAAAGAACACTCAAATAAGAATTAAATTTATAATTTATCTTTATCTATAGCAGACTTAAATCCGCCCGAATTTGACATCGTACTTCAATATTTGGACGGATTTTCCAATTCCATCAGTCCTGCTCTTTCAATATCTCCAAGGCATCTGCGATCGCGTTGATCTGAAACTCCACCGTTTCATCGGCGGCCTCCGGCACAAACAGCGGAAGCGTGTCCGGGATCGCCCTGCGTATGACCATTACCGTGAGGCTCAGATTGGTAAACAGGCTGATATTTGCCCGATTCGCCCTGATTCCAAAACTCTCCAGTATGGTTCCAAACAGGCGGGCCTGCTTTTCGCGGAACATCTGACAACTCTCTTTGGACAGGCGCTTAAAAATGAGCTGCTGCTCCTCGATGGTCAGAACCGCAATCCCATTCTTCTCGCCATAGCAGCAGGCATGGAGGAATTGCCTCACCCCATCACGCCAGCTCAGAGCAGGATCTGCCATCAGCTTTCGCGCATATGCCACAATTTTGGGCTGCTGGAGGTACAGCGTCTCCACGATCAGATCCTCCTTGGTCGGGAAAAAGGAGTAGAAAAACGTGCGTGATATCCCAACCCTTCTGTATATCTGCTCAACGGTTGTATGCTGAATCCCCTGCTTTGTCATCAGATCGAGTGCCACCCGAACCAATGCCACCCGGATACGCTCCCGTTCCTCCTCCGAATAAGCGACCCTAGGCATCCCGTCCACCCCCAATAAAGATAAATTAAATGGTTTATTTTTATTTTAACACACTGGGAGTCCGTTCTCAAGAGTCTTTTGGGCCTTTGTCCGTTCGGTCGGGCCACTTTCCACAGCAAATCCCCTTTTCTGTTGCAATTACAACATACATTCCCCCGCGCCTCCGCTATACTTGCGGACAGTTCCAATACTTCCGCCCGTACAAGGAGGACTTTACATGTTTTGTTATCAGTGTCAGGAGACCGCCGGCTGCACCGGCTGCACCCGGGCGGGCGTCTGCGGCAAGAGCGCCCGCACCGCCGCGCTCCAGGATTTGCTCGTCTATGTGACCCGGGGTCTCTGCCAGCTCACGACCGCCCTGCGGAACCAGGGCGAGGCCATCATCCCAGAGGACGACCGGCTGGTGACCGAAAACCTGTTTGTAACCATCACCAACGCCAACTTTGATGATGACGCACTTCAGGCCCGCATCCGCGCCACTCTGGAGCGGAATGCCGCCCTGCGCTCCCGGCTGGACGGGGCGGGGCTGTCCGACGCCGCGCGCTGGGACGGCTCCGGCGACTGGGGGGCCAAGGCCCAGGCGGTCGGTGTTCTGTCCACCGCCGACGAGGACATCCGCTCTCTGCGGGAGCTGATCACCTACGGGCTCAAGGGCATGGCCGCCTACAATCACCACGTCAACGCCTACGGCAAGTCCGCCCCCGGCGTGGACGCCTTTCTCCAGGCGGCCCTGGCCAAGACCCTGGACGACTCCCTCACCGCGGAGGAGCTGACCGCCCTCGCCCTGGAGACCGGCAAGTACGGTGTGGACGTGATGGCCGCCCTGGACGATGCCAACACCAGCGCCTACGGCCACCCGGAGGTGACCCGGGTGAACCTGGGCGTGCGGGATAACCCCGCCATTCTGGTCTCCGGCCACGACCTCCACGACCTGGAGCAGCTTCTGGAGCAGACTGTGGGGACCGGCGTGGACGTTTACACCCATGGCGAGATGCTACCCGCCCACTACTATCCCGCCTTTCAGAAGTATCCCAACTTTGTGGGCAACTACGGCAACGCCTGGTGGCAGCAGAAGGAGGAGTTCGAGGCCTTCCGCGGCCCCATCCTGCTGACCACCAACTGTCTGGTGCCCCCGAAGGATAGCTACAAGAACCGGCTCTATACCACCGGGGCAGTGGGCTTTCCCGGCTGCCCCCACATCGGGGCCGACCGCCAGGGACACAAGGATTTTTCTGCCCTGATCGCCCATGCAAGGCGCTGCCCCTCCCCCATTGAGCTGGAGCGGGGCACCCTGGTGGGCGGCTTTGCCCACAACCAGGTGCTGGCCCTGGCCAACCAGGTGGTGGAAGCCGTCAAGAGCGGTGCCATCCGCAAGTTCGTGGTCATGGCTGGCTGCGACGGCCGGGCCAAGAGCCGCGATTACTACACCGAGTTCGCCAAGGCCCTGCCCCGCGACACGGTAATCCTCACCGCCGGATGCGCCAAGTACAAGTATAATAAGCTGGAGCTGGGCGATATCAACGGCATCCCCCGGGTGCTGGACGCGGGCCAGTGCAACGACTCCTACTCCCTGGCCGTCATCGCCCTCAAGCTCCAGGAGATCTTCGGCCTGGACGACATCAATGACCTGCCCATCGTCTATAACATCGCCTGGTATGAGCAGAAGGCGGTGATTGTCCTGCTGGCCCTGCTCCACCTGGGCGTGAAAAACATCCACCTGGGCCCCACCCTGCCTGCCTTTCTCTCCCCCAACGTGGCCAAGGTGCTGATAGATACCTTCGGCATCGCCGGCATCGGCACGGTGGAGGAGGATCTGAACCGCTTTTTCGGCTGATCTCCCTCCTGCGGCGGATACCACTCTGGTATCCGCCGCAGCTTGTCGAAAAAGTCTTTTCGACAAGCTGCTGGATTTTTCAGCACTTCAAAAAAGTGCTCAAAAGTCGTTTGATTGGACGTGAACGGCCCAGGCCGGTCTCTCTTGGCCTGCGGCCAATTCACCTTCAGACAACCCTGACGGTTTTCTTTCACACTATCTTTCCCTCCGAATCCTTCCGTTGGAGGGTTTATCGACAGTCTGCGGCGGATACCTGCCCGGTATCCGCCGTCCTTATGCTTGACAATATCGTCCTTCGATATTACAATATCCATAGACGATATCGAAGCGCGATATCAGGAGGCGAGGCGATGGGACGCAAAATCCTGGAGACCCTGACGGAGTCCATGTTCTATGTACTGATGGCCCTGTTGCGGCAGGCGCGGTGCGGCACGGAGATCGCCGAATATATCTCCGCAGTCACCCAAAGCCGGGTGCGGCTGGGGCCGGGCACCCTCTACACCATCCTGGCCAAATTTGAGGAGGTGGGGCTGATCCGGGAGACCGCCGTAGAGGGCCGCAAACGCACCTATGCCTTGACGGACGCCGGGCTGGAGCGCTACGAAGAAGAGCTTGTCCGCCTGCGGAGCTGTCTGGCGGACGCGGAGGAGGAGAGGAGGGCGATGGACTATGAAGCCGAGGACGGTGCGCAGACTGTGCCTGGTTGACGGGATGGACCTGGATCACATCGAGGGCTGGCTGGAGTCCATGGCCGCCCGGGGCCTACACTACGACCACAGTGACGCCTTCCTCTTTCACTTCCGGCGGGGGGAACCGGCGGCGGTACGCTACCGGCTGGAACCCCGTGGTACCCTGGACTGCCCGGAGGGTATGGAGCACTGCCGCACCCTGGGATGGGAGCTGACCGGATACATGGGCAAAGGCTTTTCCCTGTTCAGAACCTGGGAACCAGACGCCCCGGAGCTGCACACCGACCCGGTGGTACGGGGGTACGGGCTGGACAAGCTGGCAAGGCTGGTTCGGTGGTTCGCCACCCCCATGCTAATCTGCGCCCTGGTCATTCTTGCCCTCCCCCTATGGCTCCTTTTGGCCTGGGATGAGCCGGTACTGTCCCTGGTCACCGGAAGCGGGGACAACCTTTTTCTCTGTATCCTGTCCGAGTGGATCGCCATTTATATGTCCTTCCGCTCCTTCTCCTCCTTCTTCGCCCTTCGGCGGCGGCTGCGGGCCGGAAAGGAACCCCGGCGCTCCGGCTGGCGGTGTTCCGCCCGCATCAACGCCGCCTGTCTGGCCGGCTCCTTTATCTTGGTGGCCCTCAGCTTTGCCGTCCTGGCAGCCGGGCGTGGCATGCGCTGGGAGGGGGAGACTGCGACCGTGAACCGCCCCTTCCCCGACTTCGCCCTGGAGGAGCTGGAGGGGCGGCCCAGGCTTGAGGCCGCCCCCTCCGTCTGGTCGGTGGAGCGGCGGGGGGTGGACTTGGACAACTATGTCCGCTTCGACTGGTCTGTCCTGGCCCCGGAACAGTATGAGGTGGAACGGAACATGGCGGACGGAGACTACGAGACCAGTTTCCGGCTGGATTGGTACCGTCTCTCCCTCCCCGCCCTAGCGGAGCCTTTTGCACGGGATCTCTTTTCCCGGCACACCTTCTATGCCGAAATCCCGGAGCGGTACACCGTCGCGCCCCTGGACGTGCCGGACACCGACGCAGTTCTGATCACCGAGGAGGGCGGCTTCGGACAGGACGTCCTTCTGTGCCGGGGGACTGTGGTGTTCTATCTGCGCTACTATGGGGATCAAGAGCTGTCCGCCCACCCCGAGCTGCTGGCCGAGCTGGCCCAATTTGACGGGAGGTGAGTCCATGGCGCACCATAACACCGTCCGGCGGTATCCGCCGGTGGACTACTATGATGTGGTGGCGGTGGATCGCTGGCTGGAGCGGATGGCCCTCAACCTCCACGACGGCCCCTATGCGGCCTGTCTGCTCTACGACGGGTCGGGAGAACTGGGCCGCTTTTCCGCCCGCTCCGCCCGGTGGTCTCTTGGGGATTAGAACATGTGTTTGACTTCTCTCGTCCCTTCCTTTATAATGGAGCTGCAAGGAGGCGGACGGTATGGACCGGGTGATTCTGCACTGTGATCTGAACAGCTTTTACGCCTCGGTGGAACTGCTGGACCACCCGGAGCTCCGGGACAGACCGGTGGCGGTGTGCGGCGATCCAAATTCCCGCCACGGGATCATCCTGGCCAAGAACGAGCCCGCCAAGCGGTACAAGGTGCAGACCGCCGAGACCATCTGGCAGGCCCGGCGCAAGTGCCCGGAGCTGGTGCTCCTCCCCGCCCACCACTGGAAGTACCGGGACTACTCCAGGCGGGTCAACGCGGTGTACGAGCGGTACACCGACCTGGTGGAGCCCTTCTCCATCGACGAGAGCTGGCTGGATATAACCGGCTCCCTCCACCTCTTCGGCGGAGACGCCAAGGCCCTGGCCGACGAGATCCGCCGGGTGCTGCGGGAGGAACTGGGCCTGACGGTATCGGTGGGGGCATCCTTCAACAAGATCTTCGCCAAGATGGGCAGCGACTACAAAAAGCCGGACGCCACCACGGTGATCTCCCGGGAGAACTACCAGGAGCTGCTCTGGCCCCTGCCCATCACCTCCCTGCTCTTTGTGGGGCGGTCGGCCGCCGCCGCGCTGGAGCACTACGGCGTGCACACCATCGGGGATCTGGCCCGCCTCGACCGGGAAGCCGCTGCCTCCATCCTGGGCAGGCAGGGCTGCACCCTCCACGACTACGCTACTGGGGCGGAGCATTCCCCCGTGGTGCCCGCCCGGGAGCAGCCCGGCCCCAAATCGGTGGGCAACGGACTCACCTTTCCCCGCAATCTGGTGGGATGGGCGGAGCTCCACGCCGGAGTCACTGAGCTGGCCGACGAGGTGGCTGTCCGCCTGCGGGGCCACGGCCTCAAGTGCACCACCCTCCAGGTAACCATCCGTGACCCCAATTTCAAGGACATCTGCCGCCAAAAGCGGCTGAGCGCCCCCACCTATGTGGCCCGTGAGCTGTCGGAGGTGGCTATGGAGCTCATCCGCGCCGCCTGGAGGGAGAACGCCCCGGTCCGGGCCCTCACTCTCACCGCCCAGGCCCTGGTGGAGGAGGGCGAGGCAGGCGAGCAGCTCGATCTGTTCGCCGCCGGCGCCGCCCCCCGCCGGGACAAGCTGGAGAAGCTGGAAAAGGCCATGGACGGCATCCGGGGTAAATTCGGCCGGGATGCCATCGCCCCGGCCTCCACCGTCCACCGGGACAGGGCCGAAGTCAAAGCGGAGCAGCGCCTGCCCCCGGTGGACTGAATATCTGGATGCCGCCCGGCAGAGGAGGATTCATCATGATCAAGGCCATCTTTTTTGATGTGGACGGAACCCTGCTCTCCCACCGGACCGGCCGGATTTCTCCGCACACAAGGGCTTGTATTCGCGCGCTGCGTGCCGGTGGAACCCTGGTGTTTCTGTCCACCGGCAGGCACATTCTGGAGCTGCGGAGCCTCCCGGTGGGGGAGATGGCGTTTGATGGCTATATCACCCTGAATGGTCAGCTCTACCTGGACAGCAGCCAACGGCAGCTCTCCGGTACTCCGCTGCCGCCGCAAGCCGTGCAGGCGCTGGCAGACCTATTCTGTGCGGATGGCCCGCCCCTCGCCCTGGTGGAGGAGGAACGCATCTACATTAACCGCGTCACCGACGCCGTCCGGCAGGCGCAGGCGGAAATCTCCACCCCTGTCCCGGAGGTCGCCCCCTATACCGGCCGACCGGTCTATCAGGCCACGGCCTTTTGCTCCAGAAAAGAGGAACCCCTTCTGAGGGCTCTGCTCCCCACGGGCTGCAAGCTGGCGAGATGGAGTGAGGGCGGCGTAGACATCATCCCCGAGGCCGGAGGAAAGGCGGCTGGCATGCGGCGCTTTCTCACGCGCTTCGGTCTCTCGCGGCTGGAATGCATGGCGTTTGGCGATGCGGAAAACGACCTCGACATGCTGGCTTACGCGGGAATTGGAGTTGCCATGGGCAACGCCTCGGAAGCGGTAAAGCATGCCGCAGATTATGTCACGGCAAGTGTGGACGAAAAAGGGATTGAACAGGCGCTGCGCCATTTTCGGCTCATCTGAAAAAGCGCCGGGACTGTCGATACCTCTTTACTGGTTCAAAGCCAGGTTTAAATGTAAAATAAGTCTTGTCTAAAAGTCCCCCTGCTGTCATGAAACCGGAAATTTAAACAGCCAGAGCCAGCGGCCCTTTTTGGCACGTCAGCTCTGGCTGTTTCCTCTTTCCTATAGTTCTTATGAATGAGCTGAATCACTCTTGTCTCTGTTGCCCTTTTGCTGGGATACCCTTTCACGGCCGTATTTTTTGAGCTTCCGCCCCGCCACAGGCCACGCCAGGGCCAAGGTCAGAACAACCAAGCTGAGCCACTGAGACGTGGAGAGGGGCCCGTACATCCCCCGGGCCGGATCCCCCCGAAACCACTCCAACACAAACCGCACCGGGGCATAGCAGAACACATAGGCCCGGAGCATCTGCCCCGGCCCGGCGGCCCGCCCGGCATACCAGAGCAGAAAGGCGAAAATCACCAGCTCCGCCCCCGCCTCCCAAAGCTGCACCGGCAGAAGGGGCACGCCGTTGGGCCCGGCAATGGCGTGAGTGAATGCTATGCCCCAGGGGGGCGGAGCCGCCCGTCCATAGCAACAGCCGGCGCAAAAACAGCCTACCCGCCCCACGGCGTGCACCAGAGGCAGGGCGGGCACCAGCACCGGGAAGAAGTCGGACAGGCGGAGCCTTAAATATTTGGCCGCCCCCCAGGCCGCCGCCACACCGCCGAAAAAGCCGCCGTAAAACACCATGCCGCCGGAGAGATAGCGGGCATAGAACTCCCCTGGCTCCTCCCAGAGCAGGGGCAGCTCCACAGCCAGCCGGGGCAGGAGGGGGAGCAGGTAGAGTAGCTTGGCCCCCACCAAGGCCCCCACCGCCCCCAAAATATACAGGTAGGCGCAGTCGTCCCGGGACAGTCCGAAGCGCTTGCAGCGCAGCAGAGCAGCCAGCAGGCCGAAGCCCAGTCCGGCCATCCCCAGCACGCCATAGGTGGGCATCAACCGCCCAAAGAGAGACAGATATGGGAGCATGATCGCATCTTTCCTCCAAAAAATGCGGCAGCCACACCGGCTGCCGCATTTCGTTTCCCCTTCTTAGTACAGAGAGGCGCCCAGAATACCCAAACCAGCCGTACAGGCAATGCAGGCCACCAGGGTAATGCCGCCCAGAACTACCGACAGGACAGAGAGCACAAAGCCGGCCGTCCGCAAGCTGTCGTTATAGCCCATGCTCTTGGAGCGCGAGGACACAACAAGGCCGGCGATACCAAGAATCATGCCGAAAATACCGTTGACGAACAGGGCGACCACCAGGCCCACAATACCCAGAATCAGGGAGATCAGAGCCTCATTTTTTCCAGGGATATTACCTTCATTCATCGTGCCGTTCTCCTTTCCTCCACACACCGCTCTCCTGCGCCCGGCAGGCCGGGCGCAAAAGCGGGATATCCCGCTTTTCGACGTGTTTCGTTCTCTCTCCTATTCTAACTTCCGCGCTGTGGATCTGTCAAGCACATCTTTCAGAGATGGAACCTTCTGCGCGCCTCCTCCCGGAGGGCGGGGACGCGGCGAATAATGATGAGCGGAATCACCATTCCGATGCAGATGGTGAGCACCACCAGGGACCAGGACGGACTCCAAAGCTGGTGCAGCCAGCGGTCCACAAAAAACTCCATTCCGAACACAAAGACTCCAATGCTGCCGATCAGAATCGTCAGCGTAGTGAGGGCCGACCGGCGGTAGACCCGCAGCACCAGCCCCAGCAGGAGAAGGATCGCCCCGCCCCACAGGATGATGGGGGCTGCCAGGCCCAGGTACCAGTCTCTCCCATTGAGATCCACGGAGATCAGGTAGACGTACAGCGCCACCGCCGCCACGTCCAGCAACAGCCGCAGCAGCAGGTGCATCCCCCGGGCCAGCAGCGGCGGCACCAGCCACAGCCACAGCATGGCCGCCGCGCCGATGACGTACAGCGACCACATCCGGTCCGCCCGCAGGAACAGATTGAGTACGCCGCAGCACACCGCCACCGAGGCGAGCATGGCGGTAATGAGCAGCGCCACCTCCTGTTTGGCCGCCGGCGCCACCTCCCCCCGCCGGGTGGGAAAAGGCTTGGGGGAGGCGGTATCCACCGGTTGGCCGGGGTCCAGAACCCGCGTATGGCACAGAGGGCAGAAGGACGCCGTGGCGTCCAGCTCCACGCCGCAATGAACACAGTAAGACATATGTGGGCCTCCTTTGGCTTATTCCGTCCGGTTGCTCTCCACCTTCACCGGAATGCCCTCCCGCACCAAAAAGCGGAAAAAATCCCGCTCGGTATCGCTCTCCTTTTGGGTACCCGCGAAGGTGATCTCCATGATATCCCCATAGCTCATGGAGGCACAGTGGGGCCGGGGCGTGGTGGCCTGGCCCAGAATCACCTCCATATGGTGTATGTGCGGAGCCATCTCCTCCGGCACGGGGAAGGGGCCTGGGTTGGTATAGGTGCCCGAGTAAGGCAGTACACCCGCCAGCTTGTAGCCCAGGGACATGACCGGATTCTTCAGCACGATGGGGACGAGCTGCAGCAGCCGGTTTGTGGTGAATTTCACATTCCCGGCGATGGCCGCCTGCATCTGTTGGCGGTTGATGTTCAGCCGGAGATAGTGGTGCACCTGAGAGAGCACCTCTTCAAAGGTATACTCTCCCAGAGAGGGGTCGATGGAGGGCCGCACCGTCAAAATGAAGTTGCGCAGGGTTTCCGAGGGAAACCAGCCCCGCAGGTTGATAGGTATGGCCAGCGCCACCGGCCTCTCCCGCCGGGGGCGCTCCCGGTGCTGCTTGTCGGCGATCACCTTCAGCAGGACGGCAGTCAGGTACTCCGTGATGGACACCCCGTAGCCCCTGGCCTTCTCCTTCAGCCGGGCCACCGAGCAGAAGCCCATGGTGACGTTGAAGGTATAGAAAGGCTCTGCCGTACCGTTGTTCTGGTAGGCCTTTTTCCCCCGCTTCTCCCGCCGGGGACGCACGGTGGCGTAGCGGCCGTAGGCGTCCTCCCGTTCCGCCCGCCGGGGCTCCTCCGCCACGTCCAGAATGCCGTGGGTGTTTGGGATGGAATACCCCAGCTCCCGCAGGTAGACCGCCAGCAAAGTCTTGAAAAATACCAGCGCCCCGCCGCCGTCACTGACGGCGTGGAACACCTCCACGGAGATGCGCTTCTCATAATAGTAAAAGCGTACCAGCCAGCCGTTGTCCTCCCGGAAGCGCACCGGCTGGCAGGGGTTGGAGATATCCTCCTTCACAAAGGGCCCGGGGGCGCTGTTTGGCTCGAAGTAGTACCAGAAAGCCCCCTTCTTGATGCGCACCCCGAAGGACGGGAACCGTGGCATGGTTTTGTCCACGGCCCGCTGCAGGGCATCCCGGTCCACCCGCTCCGCCATCACGGCAGAGAAGCGGTAGATGGCCGAATATTTCTCCTTCTGGAGGGCGGAATAGAGCACACCCGCATTGTCCAGGGGATACCACTCCGGCTTTTCGCCCCGCTTGTCCCTCGGCATACTCCGCCCCCCTTCCGGTCAACATAATCTAGGCCTATCATACCACGTTCCATCCTCCGCGGCAAGGGGAATACGGGCGATCCACCCTTTCTTTTCCGGCAGCCCTGTGGTATAATCAGAACAGTTGACAAGGAGGACTTCCACTATGGAACAGGACCGTATCCACATCAAGCTGGCCCGCCGCACACCGGAAGAGCGCCAGGCCGACGAGACCCGCCGCCTGGACCCCTTCATGCGCGCCCTCAAGGCCATTCACACCGCCGCCACGCCGGAGACCATGAATGTGGAGGATCTGGAGAAGCAGCGCAAGGGGCAGGAGCTGCTGGGCCGTTTGGTGGCCCCCATGGCTGGCATGAGCTGGGAGCCCTTTGAGCTGGACGGCATGAACTGCGCCTGGGTGCGTCCCCACCGGGGCCACGACCGCCGCCGGGCCATCCTCTACTGCCACGGGGGCGGCTATACCAGCGGCAACCTGGGCTATTCCCGTATTCTGGCCTCCAAGCTGGCCAACGTCACCGGCTGGCAGGTGCTCTCCTTCGAGTACCGCCTCGCCCCGGAGCACCCCTATCCCGCCGCGGTGGAGGACGCCGTGAAGGCCTGGGACTACCTGATGTACCAGGGCTACGGCGCCCGGGACGTGGTGGTGGCCGGCGACTCCGCCGGCGGAAACCTGGCCCTGGTGCTCACCCACCTGCTCAAAGAGGCCGGACGGCGGCTGCCCCGGGCCCTCATTCTCCTCTCCCCGTGGACAGATATGACCGCCAGCGGCAAGTCCTACCAGGAGCGGGCCGCCATCGACCCGGTGCTCACGGTCAACTATATTCACGCCGTTCGGGACGCCTACGCCCGGGACCAGGACTGGTCCGACTTCCGGCTCTCCCCCCTGTTCGGCGATTTGAAGGACTTTCCCCCCACCCTCATCCAGGCGGGAAGCAGCGAGCTGCTGCTTTCCGACTCTATCCGCCTGCGGGACCGGCTGGTGCAGGCCGCGGTGCCTTGCCGGCTGGAGGTGTGGACGGATCTCTGGCATGTATTCCAGATGTTCCCCATGAAAAAGGCCACCGAGGCCATGGAGAGCATCGGGCGTTTCCTTCTGGAGACACTATAAAAGAAACGAGGTTTTTGCTATGGCAATTCTAGTGACCGGCGGCGCCGGGTATATCGGCAGCCACTGCGTGGCCGCCCTGATCGAGCGGGGGGCCGACGTGGTGGTGGTGGACGACCTGTCCAAGGGCCACCGGGAGGCCCTCAAGGGCGGCCGCCTCTATGTGGGCAGCGTGGCCGACCGGGCCTTCCTGGACGATGTATTTTCCAGGGAGCCCATCGAGGCGGTCATCCACTTCGCCGCCTTCTCCCTGGTGGGAGAGAGTATGCAGGTGCCCGAGCAGTATTTCCGCAACAACGTCACCGCCGGTCTAGCCCTCATCGAGACCATGCTCGCCCACAAGGTGCCCTATCTGGTGTTCTCCTCCACCGCCGCCACCTTCGGCGAGCCGGAGTATGTGCCCATCGACGAGGCCCACCCTCAGAACCCCACCAACCCCTACGGCGAGAGCAAGCTCATCGTGGAGAAGATGCTCAAGTGGTGCGACCTGGCCCACGGCCTCAAGTTCTGTGCCCTGCGCTACTTCAACGTGGCCGGGGCCTGGCACGACGGCTCCATCGGCGAGGATCACCGGCCGGAGAGCCACCTGATCCCCCTCATCCTCCAGGTGGCCCAGGGCAAGCGGGAGCAGCTCTCCCTCTTCGGCACCGACTACCCCACCAAGGACGGCACCTGTATCCGGGACTACATCCACGTGGAGGATCTCATCGACGCCCACTTCCTGGCCCTGGACTACCTGAAGCGCACCAACACCTCCGCCACCTTCAACCTGGGCAACGGGCAGGGCTTCTCCAACCGGGAGATCATCGAGGCCGCCCGCCGGGTCACCGGCCACCCCATCCCCGTCCGGGAGGAGGGCCGCCGCCCCGGCGACCCCGCCACACTGATCGCCTCCAGCCGGAAGGCCATGGAGGTGCTGGGCTGGCAACCCAAGTACACCAATGTGGAGGACATCATCTCCTCCGCCTGGAGGTGGCATGCCTCCCACCCCGACGGCTACGGCGGTTAACCCTGAACCGGCGGCGGACACAGCTCCGCCGCCGGTTTTTCACAGGTGCAACCGCCGGTTGCGCAAGTTTCAAGGCCGGTTGCTGGCCTCCTTTCCCCGTTTCTGTTATACTGGAAGCAGCAAATAAAAGGAGGTTCCGCCATGGAATTGGGTGAACGGCTCTACCAGCTTCGCAGGGAGCGCAGGATGTCCCAGGAGGCACTGGCCGACGCGCTGGGCGTATCCCGCCAGTCGGTTTCCAAGTGGGAGAACGGCGCCAGCACCCCCGACCTGGATAAACTCGTCCGGCTGGGGGAGCTCTTCGGCCTCTCCCTGGACGAGCTGGTGAAGGGGCAGGCCCCGCCCACCGCCGAGGGGACGGAGGCGGCCGTCCGCCCCCCTTGCTCCAAGGGACGCATGATCGCGGCCGTTGTGCTGCTGGTGTGCGGCGGGCTGGCCGCCCTTCTCCTGTTCGCTACCACCCTGCTCTATTTCGCAGTGTGGCTGTTACTGGCGGGGGTGCTCTGCCTGCGGGCGCGGGAGCACCTTGGAATTCTCCTGGGGGGCACAGCGTGGCTGTTCGCGCTCCTCTTTTTCGAGACTGGTACCGTTCTTTCTCCCTGGGATATCTTTTCCCCCGCAGCCTACCGGTTCTACCCGCCCTTTTATCTGCTGCTGGACTGGCTGGCCTTTCTTCCTTTTCTGCTGCTGCTCGGCTTGGCCGTCAGGGCCGCCTGGGGGCGGTTCGACCGGAGCAGTCTCATGCGGCTTGGGCTGGCGGCGGCCCTGTTTTTCGCCGCCAGAGTTGTATGCGGCTTGCTCAATCACAGTCTGCTGGCATCCAGTCTTTTGGAGCTGGATTTTGGATTTTACTTTCCCTGGCCTTATCAGCTCTCCAAAACCGCTCTGCTTCTGGCCCTGTTCCCTCTCCCCTTCGGCGGTTACCGTCGCCGGCCCTTTGTGGTGCTGGCAGGCTGGGTGCTCTCCTTTGGCCTGGATCGCCTGGCCGCTGCGGCTTTTCCCTACTCCACGTTTCTCTACTACTATTGGCCGCTTTTGCTTCTGCTGTTCTACCTGGCTCTGGCCTGGGCCGGGGCGGCTTGGGAGCGGAGGCGCCCGCCGCAGGCATAAAACAAGCGCCGTCCCGGCCGGGACGGCGCTTGCTTGTTATCTCTTTCGGCCGGAGAGCAGCAGGCCCAGAACGACGCCCACCCCGGCAGGGAGCACCCAGCCCAGGCCTACGTCCGCCAGGGGCAGGGCGTCCAGAAAGTCCAGAGGCACCTTCAGACCCTTCAGGGCAAAGAGTACGCTGAACACTCCAGTGCACAGTACCGCCGCAGGATACACCCAGCGGCGGCCCTCCAGCCACCGCTGGAAGAATGACAGGGCGATGAGCACGATAGCCACCGGGTAGATGGCGCTGAGCACCGGCGCGGACACTTCCAGGATTTGGGCCAAGCCAGCATTGGAGATGGCCATGCTCACCAAAGCGAAGATCACCGCCCACCCCCGGTAGCTCAGCCGGGGACAGATGCTGTGGAAGTACTCGCCGCAGGAGCTGATAAGGCCCACGCACACATTGAAGCAGGCAATGAGGAAGATACCCGCCAGCAGGACGCTGCCCACGGTGCCGAACAGCAGGCCCACCACATTGGTGAGGGCCTCCGCCCCGTCGGCCGGGTTGGGGAGTGCGCCGCCAGACAGGGCGCCGATGTGGGCCAGCATGCAGTAGACCGCCAGCAGCATCCCTCCGGCGACCACCCCCGCCCGGACGGTACCCTGCACCACGGCGCCCTCCTCCTCCACACCCCGGGCGCGGATGTTCACCGCAATGACAATGCCGAAGGCCAGGGCGGCGATGGTGTCCATGGTCTGATAGCCCTCGATGAAGCCCTTGACCACCGCATGGGTCGCGTAGTCCCCGGTGGCCGGACCGTAGCCCTCCAGCGGGTTGACCAGACAGCCCACAAAGGTGACGACGATCAGCGCCACCAGGATGGGGCAGAGAATCTTGCCCAGCCGGTCGGTGAGCTTCTCCGGCCGCAGGGCGATGAACAGGGCGGCGGCGAAGAACACCAGGGAGTAGACCAGTTGATACACCCCGATGGGGGCGTCCGCTCCCACGAAGGGAGGGACGGCCATTTCAAAAGAGGTGGTGGCCGTCCGGGGGATGGCCAGGCAGGGACCTATGGCCAGATAGGCCACGATGGTGAACACCCGGGCAAAGGCGGGATGCACACGGCTGCCCAGGGCATCCAGCCCGCCGGAGCGGGCCACCGCCACCACCCCCAGTACCGGCAGCCCCACCGCGCTGAGGGCCAGCCCCAGCATGGCGGGCCAGGTTTGGGTGCCCGCCTGGGCCGCAATATTGGGCGGAAAAATCAGATTACCCGCCCCAAAAAACATGGAGAACAGGGTGAAGCCCACCAGAAGCAGATCCCTGCCCTCCAGCCGTCTCTCTTTCTCTCTCACGGTCGTTTCCTTTCCCGCAATTTAAAAACAGCGGCATACCGCACGGCATGCCGCTGTTTTTCACTTACGTACCAAAATCAGCCCTGGGAGATGGCACCCGTGGGGCAGGTATCGGCGCAAGAACCGCAGTCGATGCAGGAACCGGCATCGATGACGTAGTGCTCGTCGCCCTGGGAGATCGCGCCCACGGGGCAGTTGCCCTCACAGGCACCGCAGCTCACGCAAGCGTCGCTGATGACATAGGCCATTGGATACACCTCCAAACACTCAAGCTAAAGTCATTGTACCATAACTTTTTAAAAATGCAATGCTAAAATGCGCCGACTGTGGGTATATTTTTTCACAGTGGGAAAAAATAGAATCCAGCCACCCGAAGGAGGCGTATTTTTCCATGGACAAATCCTCTCAATTTCACATGGAGGCGGCCGGGAGCCTAACCCCGGAGCTGGATGGCGCGCCGCGCAGCGGCCTGCACCAGCACAGAACAAAAGAAAAGGGGCGTGGCACAGCGGATGAAGCCCGTCAAAAGGCAGTGGAGGCTCCTCTTTTGGAGACGGAGCAAACGAGGTGAACACATGAGCGAAACCAGATTTACCGAGCGGGCCCAGGCCGCCCTGCGGCTGGCCCAGGAGTGTTCGGCCGAGCTGGGCCACGGCTATGTGGGCAGCGAGCACCTGCTGCTGGGCCTGGCCCGTGAGGGCAAAGGGGTGGCCGCCAAGGTGCTCCAGTCCGCCGGGCTGGAGCCAGAGAGCCTGAAGGCCGCCATCGCCCGCATGGTGGGGGTGGGCGCCCCCGGCGGCGCGCCGTCCCAGGGGCTCACCCCCCGGTGCAAAAAGATCATCGAACTCTCCCTCACCGAGGCCGCCCGGCTGGGCCACCACTACGTGGGTACCGAGCACCTGCTGCTGGGTATCCTCCGGGAGGGGGACGGGGTGGCGGTGCGGGTGCTCTCCGGCACCGGCGTGGAGCCCCGGCGGCTCCACGCCGACGTGGTGGCCGCCATGGGGGGCGAGGCCTCCCCCTCCCCCTTCCGGGGCGGCGGCAAGACCCGGGAGCGGGAGTACGGCGGCGACACCAAGCTGCTGGACCAGTTCTCCCGCGATCTCACCCGTCTGGCCGCCGGGGGCATGCTGGACCCGGTGGTGGGCCGGGACAGGGAGATCAACCGGGTCATCCAGATCCTCTCCCGCCGCCAGAAGAACAATCCCGCCCTCATCGGCGAGCCCGGCGTGGGCAAGACCGCCGTGGCCGAGGGGCTGGCCCGCCGGATGGTGGCCGGGGATGTACCAGACGAGCTGCGCTCCAAGCGTCTGCTTTCCCTGGACCTGTCCTCCATGGTGGCGGGCACCAAGTACCGGGGCGAGTTTGAGGAGCGTGTCAAGAACATCCTGGCGGAGGTGCGCCGGGTAGGTGGCATCATCCTCTTCATCGACGAACTGCACACCATTGTGGGCGCCGGCTCCGCCGAGGGGGCCATCGACGCGGCCAACATCATCAAGCCCGCCCTGGGCCGGGGCGAGCTGCAGGTCATCGGCGCCACCACCACCGACGAGTACCGCAAGTATATCGAGAAGGACGCCGCCCTGGAGCGGCGCTTTCAGCCCGTTCTGGTACCCGAACCCGATCAGGACACCGCCCGGGCCATCCTCCGGGGCCTGCGGGACCGCTATGAGGCCCACCACCGCCTCCAGATCACCGACGAGTCCATTGACGCCGCCGTGGCCCTCTCCACCCGGTACATCGGGGACCGCCACCTGCCGGACAAGGCCATCGACCTCATCGACGAGGCCTGCTCCCGGGTACGGATGGAGCGGCTGGCCACCCCGCCGGACCTGCGGGAGCTGGAGGAGAAGGTGGAGCACACCCGCCGCGAGAAGGAGGAGGCCATCCGGGGCCAGGACTTTGAGAAAGCCGCCATGCTGCGGGACGCGGAGGAGGACTTCCGCAAGGAGCTGGAGCAGCAGAAGACCGCCTGGCGCTCCGGCCAGAACACCGGCGCGGTGACCGCCGAGGACGTGGCCGCCGTGGTGTCGGGATGGACAGGAGTCCCCGTCACCACCCTCACCGAGGCGGAAAGCGCCCGGCTGCTCGGCCTGGAGGAGGCCCTCCACCGCCGGGTGGTGGGCCAGGAGGAGGCGGTACGGGCCGTTGCCCGAGCCGTCCGCCGGGGCCGGGTGGGACTCAAGGAGCCGGGGCGGCCCACGGGCTGCTTCCTCTTTTTGGGCCCCACCGGCGTAGGCAAGACTGAGCTGTGCAAGGCCCTGGCCGCCACCTTATTTGGCAGCGAGGAGGCCCTGCTCCGCTTCGACATGTCCGAGTATATGGAAAAGCACGCCGTCTCCCGCCTCATCGGCTCACCGCCGGGCTATGTGGGCCACGAGGAGGGGGGCCAGCTCACCGAAAAGGTGCGGCGGCGGCCCTATTGCGTGGTGCTCTTTGACGAGATCGAAAAGGCCCACCCGGACATCTGGGGCATCCTGCTCCAGATCATGGAGGACGGGATGGTGACCGACGCCCAGGGCCGCAAGGCGGATTTCAAAAACGCCATCGTGGTGCTCACCTCCAACGTGGGGGCCGCGCGTATCACCGCCAAGGGCAGCAAGCTGGGTTTCTCCGCTACCGAGCGGCGGGACGGCGAGACCCGCCCCATCGAGGAGCTGAAGGCCGCGGTGCTGGACGACCTGAAAAAAGTGTTTCGCCCGGAATTTCTTAACCGCCTGGACGAGACTATCGTCTTTACCCAGCTCGGCCGGACGGAGATTCAGGCCATCGCCCGGCGCATGCTGGAACGTGTGGGAGAGCGTATGAAGGCTCTGGGGGTGACCCTCCGCTTCACTGACCGGGCTCTGGAGACTCTGGCCGACCAGGGCTTTGACCCCGACTACGGTGCCCGGCCCCTCCGCCGCACCATCCGCGCCCAGGTGGAAGACGTGGCCGCCGAGCAGCTTCTCAGCGGCGCGCTCCAGGCCGGGGACACGGCACTGGTGGACGGCGCGGAAAACGGCCTGCGTTTGTATGCCCAGCCCGCCGGGACCCAGGCCCTGAACACAAAGGAGAACGAACTATGAAATTGCAGCGCACACTCCCCCTGTTGCTGCTCCTGGCCCTGCTGGCCGGGTGCGGTACGTCCAGCCAGCCGAGCGCCCTCACCGCCGAGGAGCGCACCCAGCTCTACCAGACCGCCATTGAGAGCGCCCGGGACGCCGAGATGAACGAAGCCATTGGTATCCTCACCGATACCGGGGACGACATGACCGACGTGATCTTTGAGTTGCTGGGGGTCACAGCCGCCGACATGAGCGCCTTCGCCCTGTCGGTCTCCCCCATGAATATCAAGGCCTACGGCATCGCCGCCATCTACCCCGCCGCTGGGAAGTCGGACGCCGTACTGGAGGGTCTCAACGCCTTCATCGACCGGCAGAAGCAGAGCTTTGAGCAGTATCTGGCGGATCAGTATGAAATCGCCAGCAACGCCCATCTGGAGACTCTGGAGGACGGCACCATCCTGCTGGTTATGTGCGAGGACCAGGACGCGGTGTTTGACGCCATCCGAGACACGATCGAGGGCGCAGCCTGAACCAAAAAGTCGTTTGATTCAACCCGAAAGTGAACCCTGGCGGTTCCCTTTCACACTATCCTTCCCTCCGAAGCCTTTGGCAGGAGGGTTTTCGACAGCCTGACAGCTCCGCCAGGCAGGGGTTGCGGCGGCCGCGCTGGTGGATTATAATGGAGCATACTACAGTCCGTTCCACATTGGAGGTTTTGGTATGCAAGCGCGCGCAAGCGGTATCCTGCTTCCCGTCTTTTCCCTGCCGGGGCCCTATGGCATCGGCACCCTTGGCGTTCCCGCCCGGAGCTTCATCGACTTTCTGGCCCAGGCCGGGCAGAAGTTCTGGCAGATTCTCCCCCTGGTTCCTCCCGGCGGCGGTGATTCCCCCTACATGTCTCCATCCTCTTTCGCGGGCAACCCCTTTTTCCTGGATCTGGAGGAGCTGACCCGGGAGGGCCTGCTCACTCAGAAGGAACTGGACGCCGCCCGGCGGGCCGACCCCGACCGGGTGGACTATGCCTGGCTGCACCAGACCCGCATCCCCCTGCTGCGGCGGGCATGGGAACGCGGCAGGGTGTGCTACGCCCAGCCACTGGCGGAATTTATGGTGGAGGAGGCAGACTGGCTGCCTGACTACGCCCTGTTCCTCGCCCTGCGTGAGCGCTTTGGCGGCAAGGAGCTGAAGGACTGGCCCGACGAGATCCGCCTGCGCCATCCGTCGGCCCTGGCCCGTTATCGGGCCGAGCTGGCGGACGAGTGCGCCTTCCACGCCTTCCTCCAGCTCCTGTTCTTCCGCCAGTGGACCGCCGTAAAAGCCTACGCCAATGGCAAGGGGATCTCCATCATCGGCGATCTGCCCATCTACGTCTCCCCTGACAGCGCGGAGGTGTGGAGCCGCCCAGAGCTATTTCAGCTCAAGGAGGACATGACTCCTTCCGGTGTGGCGGGAGTTCCACCCGACGCCTTCTCCGACAAGGGGCAGCACTGGGGCAATCCCCTGTACGACTGGGACTATCACCGGCAGACCGGCTTCGCTTGGTGGCGGCACCGGGCCACCCACCTGGCCCGGCTGTACGACGTGGTACGCATCGACCACTTCCGGGCCTTCCACACCTACTGGTGCATCCCCGACGGGGCGGCCGACGCCCGGGGCGGCCACTGGGAGCCCGGCCCCGGCATGGAGCTGGTGAAGGCCCTGCGCTCCGTCCCCGGCCTGGCCCTGATCGCCGAGGATCTGGGGGATCTGGACGCCGACGCCCTCCGCTTCATCGCAGACAGCGGCCTGCCCGGCATGAAGGTGCTGGTCTACGCCTTTGATCCTGCGGGCGAGAGCGCCTACCTCCCCCACAACTGCCCCCGGGACGCGGTGATCTACACCGGCACCCACGACACCCCCACCTTTGTCCAGTGGCTCTTTGAGCAGGCCGCCCCCGCCGAGCGGGACTATGCCTTCGACTACCTGCGCCTGCGGGAGGACGAGGGCTTCGGCTGGGGCGCGGTGTGCGGGGCGTGGATGTCCCCCTGTCGTCTGGCCATCGCCCCCATGCAGGATCTGCTGGGCCTGGGTGGCGACGCCCGGGTCAACACCCCGGGCACAGCCGGCCCCCGGAACTGGAGCTGGCGGGTACGGCAGGAGGCCCTCAACCCCAGTGTGTCCGGCCGCCTGGCCCACATCACCCGCACCTACCGCCGATAGCATAATCCGCCCGCCGCAAAACCCAGGCTTTAAGAAAAGATGTTTTCTTATCTTTCAGCAGAGGGAGTATCTTGAGGTGCTCCCTCTGCATTTTTACTCCAGGTTGCCGATGCAGTTAAAATAGAAATCGACCCAATCCTTTTTTCTTCCGCCCTTCGGAACGCTCATGCACCAGGATGCGCTCCACGAACTCATGGAGAATTTCCGGCGTCAACTCTTGAATATTCAGGTAACGATCCAAGACCTGCAAGAGCTGATCCACTCCCTGAATGTTTTCCTCCTGATCCTCCAGTTCCGTTTCCATCTGTGGGATGTGCGCTTCACACTCCTCCTGCTCTGCATGGCACGGAACCCCTTGTGCTGCTGAGCGAGATGTTACACGATATTCAAGAGGGGCACCGCTGTCTTTTTTGCTTCGGAACATGTTCTATGATTTCGCAGTCCAACAGAGTCGCCAGGCAAGCTGCTCCTCGGCTGTAACGACGATTGGGAAGTATGCCACTTCATGTGGAGTAATTTGAAGAAAGAAACTCCGGGGCAGCTTTGACTGCCTAGTTTCTTATTTTTCGGTCCCTGATTCTATCTCACTCCAACCCTTGCTGAGATAGTCCGCAACCGTACCGCGGGGATCTGCCGCCCTGCCTGCCGGTAATCCCCCCCTCCTCATCTAAGTACACTCAGCAGATGCCAGGGTTCCGCAAACAGAATCGTCTTTTTCACCTCTATTTCATCCGACCAAAGCCTCTGTATCTGGTTTAGATGAAGCCCATAACTCCAGAATAACAATGGTTTGCATGTCATAAACAGTCCGTGGACCGGCGCAAAAAACGGCGCCGGTCCACGCGCTGTCATCCCATGGCCGTGCCGCTGTAAGAGGCGCATGGCCAATTTTGTTATGCTTGTGCATAGCAAAACACCCCAGTCTGAAGAATGACGATTATTTGTTCAGACTGGGTAGGGCCGTTCGAAATTTAGTTGAAAGTATTTCCACTGTTTTGCAAAGCCTGCGCCTCCTATAATAAAAAGTATCACTTAAGATGGAGGTCCTCTATGCAATCAGGAAAAATATATGGTTACGCGCGCGTATCCTCCAAACATCAAAATGAAGAACGCCAGCTTATTGCGCTGCGGGCCTTTGGCATCAGGGACAGGGATATCTACTGCGACAGACAGTCCGGAAAGGACTTCGACCGCCCCAACTATCAAAGGCTGCTGCTCCGGCTTCAGGCTGGCGATGTATTTGTGGTAAAGAGCATTGACCGTCTGGGACGAAACTACAACGAAATTCTGTACCAGTGGCGTCTCCTGACCAAGGAAAAGCAGGTCTTTATTGTCGTACTGGACATGCCGCTGCTGGATACCCGCAGCACACGAGATCTAACCGGTACACTGATTGCAGACATTGTGCTTCAACTGCTCTCTTATGTAGCTCAGACGGAACGTGAATTTATTAAGCAACGACAGGCCGAGGGGATAGCGGCAGCGAAGGAGAGGGGGGTACGGTTTGGCGTACCCCCCAAGACGCGGCCGGAAAAATTTGAACAAATAAAGCAGTCCTGGCAGTCAGGAACTCTATCCGCGCGGGAGGCCGCTAGGCAGTTGGGAATTTGTCACAAGACCTTTTTGCGCTGGGTACGCAGTTAAATGCGAGAAATCGTGACCGTTAAAGCTATGCTGCATATTCTACAAACAAAAAAAGTAATGAAGCAAAAATTTTGGTTATAAAGGTTGAGATTTTGCACCGGTCAAAATAGGGGGAAGAATGAACGCAAAGCCACCTTAA
The DNA here is from genome assembly GCF_000239295.1 of Flavonifractor plautii ATCC 29863. Classification (GTDB taxonomy): domain Bacteria; phylum Bacillota; class Clostridia; order Oscillospirales; family Oscillospiraceae; genus Flavonifractor; species Flavonifractor plautii. The sequence goes on along the minus strand of NZ_JH417731.1, from coordinate 12,021 downwards.
CTATTCATAGTTAAGGCTGCCTGGTCACAATCTTGAAGCTCCGGTAAAACAAAAGAAACAGCCGGGTTGTCAGGCATTACAGCAGGGAAATACATCTTTCTTTTCCGCCCAAGATTGCGGAATTATCTGGGAGCTTGGAAAGCTTCTTTATTTTAGCACCAGGTGGGGCATAAAGTCAGCTTTATGCCCCACCTTTTTATTTATGTAAAAGGGCATATCTGCTCCGTATACAAACGGACAGCCGGGTTTGAAGGAATTTGCTTGTGGGAATACAGGGGCAAAATGAAGAGCAGAAGGAGTTGTATGCAATGAGTGGAAAAGAACAGTGGGAAGCAGAAACCGTCGCAAAAGCACTGACGAAGGGCCCGGAGAGACGAACCGTCTTTGAAACCACCAGCGGCATCCCGGTAGAACGGCTTTACACGCCGGAGGATGCGGCAGGCGGCTATGAGGAGCGGCTTGGCTACCCCGGGCAGTATCCTTTTACCCGCGGAATCCAGCCCACCATGTACCGCGGGCGCTTCTGGACGATGCGGCAGTATGCCGGCTTTGCCACAGCGGAGGAGTCCAACAAGCGGTACCGCTATCTGTTGGAGCAGGGGCAGACGGGCCTGTCCATCGCCTTTGATCTCCCGACGCAGATCGGCTATGACTCGGACGACCCCATGGCCCATGGCGAGGTGGGTAAGGTAGGAGTGGCCATCGACTCCCTGGCGGATATGGAGGTGCTGTTCCAGGGGATTCCCCTGGACAAGGTAAGCTCCTCCATGACCATCAACGCCCCCGCGGCAGTTCTGCTGGCCTTCTATATTGCAGCCGCCGAGAAGCAGGGAGTGCCGGCCTCCGCCCTCAAGGGTACTATCCAGAATGATATCCTCAAGGAGTACGCAGCCAGAGGTACATACATTTTCCCACCGGCGCCCTCCATGCGTCTGATCACGAACACCTTTGAATTCTGCTCCCAGAACGTGCCGAAGTGGAACACCATTTCCATCTCCGGCTACCACATCCGGGAGGCCGGCTCCACAGCGGCGCAGGAGATCGCCTTTACCCTGGCCGACGGCATCGCCTATGTGGAGGCCGCGCTGGAGGCCGGGATGGACATCGACGAATTTGCCGGCCGGCTCTCCTTCTTCTTCAATGCACACAACAATCTGCTGGAAGAGGTCGCGAAATACCGGGCGGCCCGCCGGCTGTGGGCCAAAATCATGAAGGAGCGCTTCCATGCCAAAAAGGACCGCTCCATGATGCTGCGCTTCCACACACAGACCGGCGGCTCCACGCTTACGGCACAGCAGCCGGACAACAACATTGTGCGCGTGGCCATCCAGACATTGGCGGCTGTGCTGGGGGGCACCCAGTCCCTGCACACCAACAGCCGCGATGAGGCGCTGGCCCTCCCGACGGAGGACTCCGTGCGGATCGCCCTGCGCACCCAGCAAATTGTTGCCTATGAAAGCGGTGTGGCTGACAGCATTGATCCCCTGGGCGGCAGCTACTATGTGGAGCGCATGACCGACGAGCTCCAGGCCGCAGCCGAGGCGTACATCGAAAAGATCGACGCCATGGGCGGAGCGGTCAAGGCCATTGAGCAGGGCTACATCCAGCGAGAGATCGCGGAGAGCTCTTACCAGTATCAGCGCCAGGTGGAGAGCGGCGAGCAGATCGTGGTGGGCGTCAACAAGTTCACCATCGAGGAGCCGCCGGCCAAGGGGCTGCTGCACATTGACGCCTCGGTGGCGGCCAACCAGATCAAGAAGCTGCAGGAGATGAAGGCGGCCCGGGACAACGTACTGGTGCGCCAGCGGCTGGACGCCCTGCGCACGGCGGCGGAGGGCAGCGACAACCTGATGCCCTATATTCTGGACTGCGCCAGGGTGTACTGCACCGAAGGAGAAATCTGCGGCGAGCTGCGCAAGGTGTTCGGCGAATACCGTCCGATGGAGGTGCTTTGAGATGAGTGAAAAGAAGATCCGGGTTCTGATTGCCAAGCCCGGCCTGGACGGCCATGACCGCGGAGCCAAGGTAGTGGCCCGGGCGCTGCGTGACGCCGGCTTTGAGGTGATTTACACCGGCCTGCGCCAGACCCCGGAGCAGATTGTGGAGGCGGCTGTGTCCGAGGATGTGGACGCGGTAGGACTCTCCCTGCTCTCCGGGGCCCACAACTATCTGTTCCCACGGGTGATCGAGCTGCTGAAAGAGCAGGAGGCTGACGGTATTTTGGTGTTCGGCGGCGGCGTCATCCCGGAAGATGATATTCCAGAGCTGAAAAAGGCCGGTGTGTCCGAGGTCTTTACGCCTGGCACACCCACTGCGGAGACGGTGAAGTTCCTGCAGGATCACTGTGGTGCCAGGGATGACGGATGACTTCGCAGCACTGCTGGAGCGGGGCCGGACGGGTGATAAACGCGCGGTGGCCCGCCTGATCAGCCACATCGAACAGGGTGGGGAAATGGCGCGCTCCGTCCTCACCCAACTCTGGCCCCACACCGGGCGGGCCCGCATCTTTGGCATCACCGGTCCCCCAGGGGCGGGCAAGAGCACGCTGACCAACGCCTTGACCAAGTGCTGGCGGGCCAAGGGCCTGCGCGTTGGCATCATCGCGGTGGATCCCACGAGTCCCTTTACCGGCGGCGCCATCCTGGGCGACCGGGTGCGGATGGGGGATTTGACCCTGGATACCGGGGTGTTCATCCGCTCCATGGGCACACGGGGACAGCTGGGCGGCCTGTCGCCCGCCACGGCGGGAGCGGTCCACGCACTGGACGCCTGCGGCTATGACCTGATTTTGCTGGAAACCGTAGGCGTAGGGCAGTCCGAGGTGGCGGTCATGGAGATCGCCGACCTGGTGCTGGTGCTGAATGTCCCCGGATTGGGGGACGATGTGCAGGCCATCAAGGCCGGTATTCTGGAGATCGGCGACCTGTTCGCGGTCAACAAGGCGGATCGGCCCGGCGCGGATCGAACGGCCAATGAGCTGCGGGCCATGCTGGAGCTGGGAGAGGAGGAGAAGCGCCCGCTGCCAGTGCTCCTGGTCTCGGCCTCTCAGGGCACGGGTGTGACGGAGCTCTGCGAGGAGCTGGAGCGCCAGTACCTCCTCCTGGACGGGAACGGAGAGCTGGCCCGCCGCCGCGCCTTGCGCCTGCGCAGCGAGCTTCTGACCCTGGTGCGGGAGGGCATCGAGCAGCGCCTGCTGCGTCCCCTGCTGGACAGCCCCATGTTCGCTCAGAGCCTGGAGCGGTTCCAGTCCAGGACAGAGAGTCCCTATCGTTGGGCGGAAAAATTTGTAACACAAATCAGTGGAGGAGGTCCCGGTTATGAATTGCACAAGAGTTGATCATGTCGGTATCGCGGTCAAGGATCTGGCGGCTTCGGTGAAGTGGTATGAGGAGACGCTGGGCCTGCACAGCAAGGGCACGGAAGTTGTCCAGGAGCAGCAGGTGACTGTTGCGTTCCTGCCCTGCGGCGACAGTGAGCTGGAGCTGCTGGAGAGTACCTCCCCGGAGGGCCCCATCGCCCGCTTCATTGAGAAGAACGGCGAGGGCATTCAGCACATCGCCATCCGGGTGGACGACATTGACGCCGCCCTGGCGGAGCTGAAGGAAAAGGGCGTCCGGCTCATTGACCAGACGCCGCGGTACGGCGCCGGCGGGGCCCGGATCGCCTTCCTCCACCCCAAGGCTACCCACGGTGTCCTGCTGGAATTGTGTGAAAGGAAGTGAGGACAATGACTACGGCGGAAAAGCTGGCTCAGCTTGACGCGCATTCGGCCCGTGTGCTGCGGTGCGGCGGCCCTAAAGCGGTGGAGAAGCAGCACGCGCTGGGGAAGCGGACGGCCCGTGAACGGATTGAATTGCTGATGGATACCGGCACTTTTACAGAGGTGGACCGCTTTGTGCGCCACCGCTGTACCTCCTTCGGTATGGGGGATAAGGACATCCCGGCCGACGGCGTGGTTACCGGTTACGGCAAGATCGACGGGCGCACGGTTTTTGTATACGCTCAGGACTTTACCGCCCAGGGCGGGTCTCTGGGCGAGATGCACGCGGCCAAGATCTGCAAAATCATGGACATGGCTCTGGAGGCGGGCTGCCCCGTGGTGGGCCTGTGCGACTCCGGCGGCGCCCGCATTCAGGAGGCGGTGGACGCCCTGTCCGGCTATGGGCAGATTTTCTACCGCAACGCCTGCTCTTCCGGACGTATCCCGCAGATCTCCGTCATCATGGGTCCCTGCGTGGGCGGCGCGGTCTACTCCCCCGCCCTGACGGACCTGATTGTCATGGTGGAAAAGGAGAGTCAGATGTTTATCACCGGTCCCGCGGTGGTAGCGGCCACCACGGGCGAGGAGATCTCTGCGGAGGATCTGGGCGGAGCGGATACCCATACCACTATGTCTGGAGTGGCACACCTTTCCGCGCGCAGCGAAGAGGAGGCCCTGGGAGCGGTCCGATGCCTGCTCAGCTATCTCCCCTCCAAGGCAGGGGCTCGGCCCCCCCTAATGGATTTTACCGAGCATGAGGAATTACAGCCTCTGCTGGACACGGTGATTCCCGACGACTCCTCCCTGCCCTATGACATGCACGATGTTGTCCGCATCCTTTTAGATGAAGACAGCGTAATGGAGTTGCAGCCCTATTATGCCGACAACATTATCACCTGCTTCGGCCGCCTGGGCGGGCACAGCGTGGGCGTAATTGCCAGTCAGCCCTTCTCTATGGGCGGAAGCCTGGACATCAACGCTTCGGACAAGGCCGCCCGCTTCATCCAGCTCTGCGATGCCTTCGGAATTCCGCTGATCAACCTGGTGGATGTACCGGGCTTCCTGCCCGGCGCCGACCAAGAGCACGCCGGCATCATCCGCCACGGAGCCAAGCTGCTCTATGTCTACTCGGTGGCGGAGGTGCCCAAGCTGACCGTGGTGCTGCGCAAGGCCTATGGCGGCTCCTATCTGGCCATGTGCTCCAAGGATTTGGGCGCGGATTTTGTATACGCCTGGCCCACCGCGGAGATTGCGGTCATGGGCGCGGCCGGCGCGGCCAACGTGGTCTTCCGTAAAGAGATCCAGGCGGCGGAGGATCCGAAAGCGGCCCGCCGGGAAAAAATTCAGCTCTATTCCGAGCAGTTTGCCACGCCATATATGGCGGCCTCCCGCGGCTTCGTGGATCTGGTCATCCGCCCCTCGGAGACCAGGGCGCGGCTGCTGGAGGCGCTGGAGCTGCTGATCAATAAGGAGCGGCAGCCCCATCCCCGGGGGAATATGCCGCTGTAAGGAGTTGAAACGAGATATGGGTATTATTCCATACACAGCCATGACCTACGGTCTGACGGCGGTGATTTCCCTGCTGGTGGTGGCCATCATCGTGGGTATCAGCAAGCTGACCAGCCGCCCGGGCCAGACGGACGACGGAGAGGGGGAGCCGTAACATGGAGTTCTTTATGCAGCTGTTTCCCGGCATCGGAACCTTCTTTGCGGTGGAACCCGTAATCGCGGTGGCCCGTATTGTCCTCATTGTATTCGGCTTTGTTTTGGCCTGCCTGGGGTTCAAGCGGACGCTGGAGCCGCTGATCATGGTTCCGATGGGAATCGGCATGATGGCGGTGAACTGCGGCATGATGTTCCTTACTTCCGGAACCGTCGGCAATCTGCTGCTGGACCCGCTTGTCTCCGATGCTTCGGCCATTGTGGATGCCATGCAGGTCAATTTTCTCCAGCCAATCTATAATCTGACCTTTTCCAACGGTCTGATTGCCTGTCTGGTCTTCATGGGCATCGGAGCACGGAGTGAGATCAGCTTTTTGCTGGCAAAGCCCTGGAGCTCCATGATTATCGCCATTTTCGCTGAAATGGGAACCTTTGCCGCGCTGGCGGCGGGCGTACTGGCCTTTGGGCTGACGCCGGAGCAGTCTGCCGCTATGGCTACGATCGGCGGTGCGGATGGCCCCATGGTACTCTTTTCCTCTTTGATGATGGCTCCTGAGCTGTTTGTGCCCATCTCCATCATTGCATATCTGTACTTAAGCCTGACTTACGGCGGATATCCCTACATCATCAAGCTGATGGTGCCCAAAAAGTACCGCGGCATTGACATGTATGTTGAGGTTCCCGAGGTCTCTCAAAAGTCCAAATTCCTGTTTATCATCATTACCTGTACCGTCCTCTGCCTGCTGCTGCCCGTAGCCGCTCCCCTGCTGCTGTCCTTCTTCATCGGCATGGCCGTAAAGGAGGCCAAAATCAACAAGTACACGGAGCTGCTCGAGGAGGGCCTCTCCTATTTCGGCACCTTCTTCCTGGGCCTGATCCTGGGGGTGCTGTGCGAGGCCTCCACCATTCTCAATCCCACTGTGATCATTATTCTGGTCATCGGGATTCTTGCCCTGGCTATCTCCGCGGTGGGCGGCCTGCTGGGCGGCTGGCTCATGTATTTGGTGCACAAAGCCAAGCGCGAGGACTTTAACCCCACCATCGGCATCGCGGGCGTTTCCTGCGTGCCCACCACCGCCAAGCTGGCCCAGCACGCCGCCCAGGATGAAAATCCCTTCGCCGTTATCCTGCCGGTGGCCATGGGTGCCAATATCTCCGGCGTCATCACCTCCGCCATTGCCGCCGGTATCTTCGTCACCACCATAGGCATGGTGTAAAAACGATGCACAGTGATATTTGATTAAGGGAGGAACTTATTATGGAAATCAAAGCACGCATCCCCGGCACCATTGTCGCCATCAACGTCAAGCCCGGCGACACCGTAAAGGCCCGCGATAACCTGGGCACTATGGAGGCCATGAAAATGGAGCAGCCCATCCCCTGCCCAAAGGATGGAGTTGTCAAGGACGTACTGGTCTCCGTCGGCGACAAGGTCAAGTCCGGCGCCGTGCTGCTGTCCATCGAGTGACCGTCCGGCGCCGCCCCTGAGGAAGAGAACCCCCTCTCAAATCTATCAGAAAGGATGCCAGGAGCGCCTTTGGGCGGCTTCCGGCGTTGGTGATTCAAATGGGAGAGATTTTTGAGCTCATCATGGTCATTTGCTTCGGCCTGTCCTGGCCGCTGTCTGTCTATAAGTCCGCAAAGTCCCGCACCGCCAAGGGGAAAAGCCTGTTCTTTGAGGTGTTCATCTGGACAGGCTACGTCAGCGCCATCATTGGCAAGATTGTCACCCAGAACCTGACCTATGTATTCTATTTCTACATCCTCAACATCGTCATGGTTTCCATCGACATCTGCCTCTATTTCCGCAATCGCCGCCTGGACGCGCTGGCCAGCCGAAAGGCGTAATGTATGGAGGCGTGAAATATGGAACGTATTGCTGCATCCCTGCGCGATAAGATCAAGAGCGTGGAAGAGGCCGCGGCACTGATCCAGTCTGGAAGTGTGATTGGCTGCTCCGGCTTCACCCTGGTAGGCGAGCCCAAGGCGGTGCCCCACGAGCTGGCCCGTCAGAAAAAGGCCGACCACTTGACCATTCTGACCGGAGCCTCAGTAGGGGATGCCCTAGATGGTGAGCTGACCAGAGCGGGTCTGCTGTCCATGCGGTATCCCTATCAGAGCAACAAGTCCATGCGCAACGCCATCAATGCGGGCGAAGTGGGCTACTCCGATATGCATTTAAGCCATATGCCGGAGTTTATTAACCGAGGCGGTCTGCATATTGACTTTGCCTTGGTGGAGTGTGCCGCTGTCACGGAGGATGGCGTGATCCCGTCTGCGGCAGTGGGCGCTTCCGACTGCTTCTTGTACCAGGCGGATCAGATTATTCTGGAGGTCAATGAGGCTCTTCCCTTGGAGCTGTACGGCATGCATGACATCTACCGAGTAGGACACGAGCCGATCCCGCTTACGGATGCCACACAGCGCATCGGAACCGCTGCAATTCCGTGTGACTTCCGCAAGATTGCCGCCATCGTTGTGACCAATGATCCGGGCGGCTGTCCTGTGTTTAAAGAGCCGGACGAGGTCAGTGCGGCTATCGGGGCGCACATCATCTCTTTCCTGAAGGAGGAGGTGGCAGCCGGCCGGCAGCCGGCCTCGTTGTCCCCCATCCAGTCGGGCGTGGGCAGCGTGGCCAATGCTGTACTGGCCGGTCTGGGAAGCAGCGGCTTTACCGGCCTGCGCATGTATACCGAAGTCGTACAGGACTCTGCGCTGGAGCTGATCTGGGAGGGAAAGATGGCAGGGGCCTCCACTACGGCGGTTTCTCTCTCCCAGAAAAAGCTGGAACTGTTTTATGAAAACATTGATTTCTTCCGGGAGCGGCTGGTAATCCGCCCCCAGGAGATTGCCAACAATCCGGAGCTGGTCCGGCGCCTGGGGCTGATCTCCATGAATACCCCCATTGAATGTGATCTGTACGGCAACGTCAACTCCACTCACATCATGGGAAATAAGATGATGAACGGCATTGGCGGCAGCGGAGACTTTGCACGCAATGCGGGACTGACCATCTTTGCCACAGCCTCGGTGGCGAAAGAGGGGGCGATCAGTTGTATCGTCCCCATGTGTTCCCACATCGACCACACGGAACACGATGTGCAGGTAATTGTCACGGAGCAGGAACTGGCGGATCTGCGCTGGAAATCGCCGCGGCAAAGGGCGGAACTGATCGTGGAACGCTGTGCGCACCCTCAATATCGTCCGCTTCTGCGCGAATACTTAAAGGACGCCGCAAAATATGGGGGCCATACTCCCCATAATCTCCAGCAGGCGCTCTCCTGGCACACGAGATATCTGGATACCGGAACTATGCTGCCCGGGTAGGATACGTGCCAAAGTTTGCAGCCTGTCAGGCAGCCCCATTCGGAGCTGCCCGGCAGGCTGCAACTGATATCTCGAGAACTGCCGGGTGTGCGGAATGCAGATGCAGGAAGGCGGTGAGGAAATGATGACGAAAAATGCGGTTCAGCAAATCGAGGAGGCTGAACACAAGGCGAAAGAATACCAAGCGCTGGCTGTGGAGCAGGCAAAGAAACTGCTCTCTGATGCGGAGCGGCAGGGGCAGGCCGCACTGGAGCAGGCGCTCCGTGAGGCGGAGGCGCAGAGGCGGGAACAGGATACACAAGCGGAACAAGCTGCGCAGCTTCGTGCAGACGCGATTATGACGGAGGCGCGGCGCGCCTGTGACGACCTGCGGAGGCAGGCGGAAGAACGGCTTGCAGACGCGGCCGCACTTATTGTCAGAAGGGTTGTGGGAGACTCATGTCTATTGTCAAAATGAAACGGCTGCGTATCTTCGGCATGGCATCCGACTGTGAGGAACTCCTTCGGAAACTCCAGCATCTTGGCTGCGTCGAACTTCGTGCGCCAACACAGCCAAGTTCAGATCCAGGCTGGCAGGGTTTTACCGCAAAGAGCGACGGGGCGCTGGCAAATGCACAGCTCAGGATGGACGAGTTTCGCACCACGCTGGAGCGGCTGAAGCGCTGTTCCCCTACAAATAAAAAAGGTCGCTTCCCCTCCCGGCCCCGAATTACGGAGCGGGAACTGTTTGACCGACAGATAGTTCTGGAGGCGGAGGAAACGGTCGAACGCGTTGCCGCGCTTGAAAAAAAGCGCGACAGCATCTGTGCTGAACAGAACAAGCTTATCGGGCAGAGAGAGGCCCTGACGCCCTGGCTGGGGCTGGACGTTCCCCTGGATACCGTTTCTACGAAACATGTATTAGTGCTGTTCGGGACGCTCTCCGGCCTGGCAAGTCATCAGGCGGTGGAGGCCGCCCTGGCCGAGACGACCGAGCTCTGCCAGGTACAATGGGCGGGCCGGGCCGGAGAGCTGCAATATGTACTGGTACTCTGTCACCGAAAATCAGGGGATGCCGCGCGGGATGCCTTAAAAAGCTTTGGCTTTACCGCCACAAGCTTTCGAGGTTGGAAGGGGACCGCCCGGTCAAACATCGATCAGATTGAGGATCGGCAGAGGATACTTTCACAGGAACTAGAGGCATGCCGGGCTCGGCTGGCACAGGAGGCCGGCCACCAGACAGCGCTTCAGATCTGCATAGACCGCATGACCCAGGATATCCAACGTATGGAGGCGAAAGAGAAACTGCTCTCCTCTACATCCACGTTTTTTCTGGAGGGTTGGGTTCCGGCGGAACAGCTTTCCGACGTAGAGCATCTGCTCTCGCAGTACTCCGCCGCCTGGGAGGCCACTGATCCGGAGCCGGACGAATACCCTCAGGTGCCTGTCAAGCTCAAAAACAACCGGCTCACCCGCCCTCTCAATATGGTCACCGACATGTATGTCTATCCCGCCTATGACGGGGTGGATCCCAACCCGCTTATGGCTCCCTTTTTCATCTTCTTTTTTGGAATGATGATGGCCGATATGGCTTACGGGCTTCTCATGCTCGCCGGTGGCATTTTTATGCGCAGGAAGCTGCGGCCGAGCGGAACGATGGAGCATATGGCCGGGCTTTTGATCCTGTGCGGGATCAGTACGTTTGTGATGGGAGCGCTTACCGGAAGCTTCCTGGGTGACTTTCTCCCCCGTCTGGCGAAGCTGACCCGCCCGGACACAACCTTTACCGCTCTGCCCGCGCTCTTTACTCCCCTTACGGATACGCTGGCTATCCTGATTGGTTCTCTGGCCTTGGGGCTGCTGCAGGTACTAACCGGTATGGCCATCAGTGTTGTGCGGAAGGTACAAGCGGGCACCTGGACTGATGCGCTGTGGGACGAAGGAACTTGGTGGATTATTTTGGCAGGGGTGGCCCTGGCGGTGGTGGGCATCGGAAATTTGGGCGGATATCCCATTGTCCTTTTGATTGGGCTTCTCATGCTGCTCTACGGGGGAACCCGGAATGCAAAGGGCTTCGGGAAGCTCACTGCTTTGATTGGGACGGTATACAATGGAGCCACCGGCTTTTTCAGTGATATCCTGTCTTACGCGCGCCTTATGGCGCTAATGCTGGCTGGCAGCGTCATCGCGCAGGTGTTTAATACCCTGGGTGAGGTAACCGGCTCGGTGGCAGGCTTCGTTATCATCTCCCTGGTAGGAAACGCGCTGAACTTCATGTTGAATCTGCTGGGCTGCTATGTCCACGATCTGCGGCTCCAATGTCTGGAGTTCTTTGGACGGTTCTACAAAGAAGGCGGCAAGCCCTTCCGGCCGCTGCTCATCAACACAAAATATGTAGATATCAAGGAGGAAGATTGATATGGCTGACTTTATTGCGCAGTTTGGCGGTATTGGCCTGGCGTTTCTGGGTGCCGCTCTTGCGGTAGGACTTTGCTGTGTAGGCTCTGCCAGAGGTACTGGAATGGTCGGCGAGGCGGCTACCGGCGTTTTAAGCGAAACCCCTGAGCACTTTTCCAAATGCCTGATTCTTCAAGTTCTGCCCGGTACTCAGGGCCTGTATGGTTTGGTTATATGGTTCTTTGCGCTGTTTACCATGGGCGCTTTTTCCGGCGGCATTACCGACCTCTCCGTGACGGACGGACTGACCATCTTTGTTTCCTGTGTCCCCATGGCCCTCGGCGGCTGGCTCTCCGCGCTCTATCAGGGCCGTGTGGCCGCAGCCGCCATCAATGTGGTTGCCAAAAAGCCGGACGACTGGGCGAAGGGAATTATTCTATGCGGTATCGTGGAGTTTTACGCCATCCTGTCCCTGCTGGCCTCTGTATTGCTGCTGATGAACGCCCTGTAAGGAGCAGCACGAGGGAGAAAGGTGGGAGCAAATGAACGGAATCCAAGCGATTACAGCGCAGATTATCGCTGATGCACAGACTGAGGCAGATCGGATTTTGGCCCAAGCCAGGGCCAGAGCGAAGGAATGTCTCTCCGCTTATCAAGAACAGGCGTATATTCAGAGCACCGCCCTGTTGGAGCGCAGCGAGAGGGAGTCCGCCCTTCGGGAAGAACGCCTCTCCCATGCTGCAATCTTAGCGGCGCGCAATTTACGGCTCAGTACCGAGCAGGAAATGAGGGAGCGTGCCTTTGCCGCGGCATTAAAGCAACTGTCGGAATTGCCGGACGGGGAATACGTAGGGCTGCTGGCGGGGCTGGCGGCGAAGGCGTCGTCCACGGGACGG
>NZ_JH417730.1 GCF_000239295.1 Flavonifractor plautii ATCC 29863 | reverse complement strand
CACGCTCTCACTCATTTGTCAAGCACTTTTTTCAACCCGCTTCCGAAAGTCCGTCCAGCTTCCACCCGGTCTCTTCCGTCCGCTTTCCTGCTTTTTCATGCCCTCCGTAAGGCGCTCAGTTAGAATACCAGCTTTCCTCCTCTTTGTCAACACCTTTTTCTCTTTTTTTCAGGTTTTTTTCTCGGCTGTCAAACCGGACCGGATCACTGGTATTCTAATCCATAGCATGCACAAGATCTGCCACCCTTATACCTGCCTGCGCAGCTTTTTTACCAGCAGGAGCAAAACAGGGATGCCGAAGCCGAAGAGCAGGCTGCCAATCCTGGCCGGGCCCTCCATCCACCGCTCCAGGGAAAAGGCGTCGGGAAAGAGGAACCAGGCCCCCGCCAGGGCCAGCAGGAGCAGGGGAAGTACGGCGTGCTTGCGCTCCTTTAAAGAGAATACGGACTGGGCCAGGACGGAGCAGGAGCCCGCCAGCAGGTTGAGCAGGGCTAGATCAGAGAACACCCAGAGGGCGATGATGACCGACTCCACCCGTTGGAAGGTGCCCTCGATGCCGATCCCCTTTACCATCATAAAAAAGGGCGTGTCCATGCGAGCGGTCAGCCCGGGCCCGAAGTTGCCCAGGCAGACAAGCTGAAGGGCGGTAAGCACCAGACAGAAGGCGGCCGCCCACCATAGCGCACGGCGGCGGTCTCCCTCTCCCCGAGTAACATTCCCCCCCAGGAAGGCGGCAAAGACCACATAACCGAACAGGCCCAGCACCGGAACGGCGGCGGAGAGCACCCCCGGAAGATCCTCCGTCCACAGGGGAAGGATGTGCCGGGGCTCCACCTGGAGTACGCCCAGGATGAGGGAGAAGCCCAGGCCGATGGCCAGGGCCAGGTAGAACACCTCTCCGGTCCGTGCCAGCACCCGCACCGGCTTGCGCACCAGCCAGAGGGTGAGCCCCAGCAGGGTCAGCAAAAACAGACCCAGGGGGGCGTTCCGGTAACTGGTGGACAGGAAACGGAGGGCGAAAAGCCTGGCGTTGGCGCTGAGCAGAAGCAGACCCCACAATAAATAGAGAAGAAGTACCCCCTTGCCCAACCCCCTGCCCAGGACGGTCTCGGTGACCTGGGCCAGCCCCGCCCCCTCCCCTGCCGGGCGCAGGAGGGCAAAGAGCACCCAGCACAGCCCCAGCAGTACCGGCAGGGCAGCCAGGGCGGACAGCCACCCCGCCTCTCCGGCCAGGGCGGCGGTCTGGGAGGGCAGCACGCCGATGGCCGGAGCCAGGAGGGCAGCGAAGAGGAGCGCCAGGAGCTGGCGCAGGGAGATTCGGTCGTCAGGCATGGGTATACCGCCTTTCCTTTGAGCTGCCGCCCTCACCGGGCGGCGTCATAGCTGCGCTGAAGCTTGGCCGTCACGTGCAGCTCCAGCTCCAGCGCGCCCAGAGAGGCCCCTTCCAGCGCCTCCTTGTGCCAGGGCCGGGCCAGGGCCGCCCGCCGGAGCAGCCCCAAATAGTCCGCGTCCAGCTCCTGTGCCAGTTCCAGCGCGGACCGGATGCGCGCCTCCTCCACCTGGGCCAGGACCGCCTCGAGGGAGGCGTGTACCTCCTCCGTTCGGAGGTCCAAATTCCCCTCCGCCATATTGGCGTCCAGCGTACAGGTGAGGGACAGGCCGGTAAGGGCGCCCCCGTCCATCACCGGGCGGACGGAGGTCCTGGCCCCCACCACACGCAGGGCCGCCACCCCGCCTCCATCCAGGGGCAACTCCACCACATCGGCGTCCACCTGGCCCAGTACCAGGTTGACCCCCAGGGCGGCGTCCCCCTCAGCCCAGCCGGCCAGGCTGTCCCCTTTTAATATGCCATACCCGGCGGCGGTGAGAGCCTCGTCCGCCTCTACCGCCGGGAGAAAGGTGGCCCCCTGGGCATAGAGATCCGAGAGGGCGTCCTTTACGGTGCGGGGCATGGAACCGGCCAGCAGACCCGCGTCCTCCGCCAGCGCCTCCAGCCGGTCAGCGGCGGAGCCGTCCTCCCCCGCTGCTGTGATCGCCTTGCCTGCTGTGCCGCCCCGCACCAGATAGAGGGCGGTGTCCAGCCGGGTCTCCACATCCCGGAGAATATAGTCCAGGGCGGGCTCCACCCCCTGCCTGGCCAGCTCCTCTCCCAGCAGGAGCTGGCCCACGTGGCCGAAGTAGAGGTAGGAGGAGCCCTCCCCCTGCATCCCCAGCACGGCGGCGCTGATGGTGCCGGCCTGGCCGGACACCACGGTGGCCGCCCCCTCCGCCGGATCGCCCGAGCCGCTGGAGGCGGTTACCTCCACCTGCCCCTCCCCGGCCCGGTCCACGCCCAGGGTCTGCATCAGCTCCATGTCCTCGATTTCCCGGGCATAGGGCAACAGGCCGGGCCCACGGCGGCAGCCGGTGAGGGTCAGGGCGGCCAGGCCGGCCAGCAGCAGGGCTGTTATGCGTCTCATTTCTGATTCCTCCGGTTTCGGGTTTTCAGGGCCGCCGGGCGCTGCTTCACCCGCGGCAGGGGCTGGCGGAATACCGCGTGCCCCTCCACCTGCTCCCCGGCATTCGAGGCAAAGGGGGTCAGGTAGGACACGCCGAAGCTTTCAATGCCCGCCAGATGGATCACCAGCGCCGACAGGCCGGCCACCACGCCGAACAGGCCCGCCGCGCTGGCCAGCAGGGCCAGCAGGAACCGCCAGATGCGCAGGGCGCCCGCCACCTCCTGAGAGGGCATGGTGTATCCGGCGATCCCCGCGATGGCCACCACGATGAGCACCGCGGGGGAGATGATCTTGGCCTCCACCGCCGCGCTGCCCACCACCAGGCCGCCGATGATAGACACGGTCTGCCCGATGGACTGGGGCAGGCGTAGCCCCGCCTCCTGGAGAATCTCAAAGGCCAGCAGCAGGACGATGACCTCAAAGACGGAGCGGAAGGGCACGTCCTGCTTGGCGGCAATGATGGACAGGGCCAGGCGGGTGGGAATCATCTCCTGGTGGAAGGTGACCATGGCCACATAGAGGGCGGGCAGAAGCAGGGTGCCCAGCATGCACAGGTAGCGCAGCAGGGTGAGGGCGGAGGCCAGCAGCCAGCTCTCGCTCTTGTCCTGGGGCGCCTGGAGGAAATCCCCCAGCACGCCGGGGGCCAGGTAGCCCAGAGGCAGGCCGTCGATGAGGATGCCCACCCGCCCCTCGGCCAACCCGGCGCAGAAGCGGTCGGACCGCTCGGTATATTGCACCAGCGGGAAGGCGGTGCGGGCGGCGGGGACGATATACTCCTCAATATTGCCCGTGGCCAGCACCGCGTCGATGTCAATGTCCGCCAGTTGGGCGGCCACCTGCTCCACCAGGTGGGGATTGGTGAGCCCCTCTATATAGAGGATGTCCACCGACGTGACCGACTGGCGGCCCACCACCTGCTCACGGATACGCAGCTCAGGGGCCTTCAGGTGGCGGCGGACGATGCTGGTATTGGTGCGCAGGCTCTCCACAAAGGCGTCCCGGGAGCCCTTGAGCACCGTCTCGTTGCTGGGAGAGCTGATGGAGCGCTTTTCCTCGGTGCCCACGTTGAGGGAGAGCACCGAGGATTCCCCAGGAAAGAGGAGCAGACAGCAGCCGTTCACCAAATCAAACACCGCCGCGTCCAGCCGGGTACGCTCCTCCGCGCTCAGGTTGTAGAGGGCCCCGTCCTTCATGCGGTCCATGGCCTGCCGGGGAGTCCCGCAGCGGGCCAGCGCCTCGTCCTGGGCCAGCGGCCGGAGCACGTAGTCGCTGACCCGCTCCATCTTCACCATGCCGCTGAGGTAGCACAGGGTGAGCGTGCACGCGCCGCCCTCCCCCAGGGACACCGGACGCTTGGTGAAGTCCACGCAGTCCTGGAAGATCTGCTCCAGCCGTTCTAAGGTCAGCGGCCCGTCAAAGCGGGGCTCCTTCCGGGGATGGGGTACGCTGGGGGCACGCTTCCGACCAAAAAAGCCCATGGCGCACACCTCCTGTTGTCTATTTTGCTGAATCGAACTTTTTTAGGATGGCCCGTTTTCGCCCGGTTATACAAATTTAAACGAACCAGTTGCAATTTTCCAGGGATGTTGATATACTTTATAAAAACTACAAAGTTCAATAGATGAACTATCCACTTTCCTTCTGGTAATTATCCCATGTCCTCCGCAGGACAGGGTTCATTTTATGTGATAAGGAGGAGCCCCTTATGAAGCCCTTTACCCAGACTGCCGACACCCTGGACCAGGAGCTGGCGGACAAAATCGACGGCATTCTCGCCGCCCATGGCGAAGATCCCACCCAGCTGGTGGGCATCCTGCTGGACGTGGAGGCCGCGGTGGAGCGGCACTACATCCCGGAGGCCGCCGCCTACTATGTGGCGGAGCGCCTGGGGGTGAAGCCCACCCAGGTCTACGATGTCATCTCCTTCTATACCGCCCTTCACGACAAGCCCAGGGCCAAGTTTACCCTGGAGGTGTGCTCCTCCGCCCCCTGCCGGGTGAAGGACAGCGATACCCTGCTGGAGCGGCTCAAGCGCCTTTTAAATCTGGAGGTGGGCCAGGTGACCTATGACGGCCGCTTTTCCATCGAGCAGGTCCCCTGCTTCGGGGCCTGCGACGTGTCCCCCGCCGTGCGGGTCAACGGCGTGGTATACGGCCATCTGGACAGCGAGGAGCGTATCCTGGATATGCTCCAGCAGCTCAACTAAGGGGGAACGGACATGAGCAAGACGGTTTGTTTCATCACCCGGAATTTCGGGAAGTACGACCCGGACAGCCTGAAGGGCTATGAATCCATCGGCGGCTTCCGGGCGCTGCGCAAGGCCCTGACCATGGAGGGCTGCGACATTGCCGACGTGCTGGCCGCCAACGGCGTCCAGGGCCGGGGCGGCGCGGCCTACGACATGGGTAAAAAGTGGCGGCAGGCCCGGGAGGTACCCGGCGCCCACAAGTGCGTAGTGTGCAACGCTGACGAGGGCGAGCCGGGCACCTTCAAGGACCGGGAGCTGCTCACCCACGACCCCTTCCAGCTGCTGGAGGGCATGATCATCGCCGGCTGGGCCGTGGGGGCGGACAACGGATACATCTACCTGCGGGAGGAGTACTCCCACCTGCGGCCCCGGCTGCTCTCCGCCATCGCCCAGTGCGAAGCGGCGGGCTACCTGGGGGAGGACATTCTGGGCTCCGGGCTGAACTACCGCATCCACCTCTACTCCGGCGCGGGGGCCTATGTCTGCGGCGAGGGCTCCGCCCTGGCCGAGTCCATCGGCGGCCACGCCGGCCGGCCCCGGATGAAGCCCCCGTTTATCAAGCAGTGCGGCGTGTTCCACCTGCCCACCTGCGTCAACAACGTGGAGTCCCTCTCCCTGGTGGCCCCCCTGTTGCTGGACGACGAGGGCTACTATAAGAGCCAGGGCACGCCGGACTGCCCGGGCACCAAGATGATCTCGGTGTGCGGCAACGTCAAGCGCCCCGGCGTGTTCGAGGTACCCTTCGGCATCACCATCCGGGAGATCGTCTATGATCTGGCCGGCGGCATGGAGAACGAGGACTACCCCCTGCGCCTGGTGCAGCTTGGCGGCGCGTCGGGCCGCATCTGCTCCCCCGCCCAACTGGACACCCCCTACACCTACAAGGGCATGCGTCAGGCGGATCTCACCGCCATCGGCTCCGGCGCGGTGCTGGTGGTGGATGAACGCACCAGCGTCATCGGCTTTCTGCGCATGACCCAGGAGTTCTTCTCCCACGAGAGCTGCGGCCAGTGTACCCCCTGCCGGGAGGGCAACCGCCACATCTCCCTGCTGCTGGACAAGGTGGCCGAGGGCACCCACACCGCCCAGGACATCGCCACCCTCAAGAAATTTGCCGACATTATGTCCAGCGCGTCCCTGTGCGGCCTGGGTGAGACGGCCCAGTCCGCCCTGCTGAGCTGTATGAAGCGCTTCCCGGAAGTCTTTGCCGTAAAAGAGGAGGTCGCCGTCCGATGAGCGAAATGGTACATATCACAATCAACAAGCAGCCGCTGGAGGTGCCTGCGGGCACCCGCATCATTGAGGCGGCCAAGATGCTCAACATCGATATTCCCCACCTGTGCTACCACCCGGACCAGACCATCAAGGCCCACTGCCGGATGTGCATGGTGGAGGTGGTGGGCTCCCGCAAGCTGACGGCGGCCTGCTCCACCGTGGTGTGGGAGGGCATGGAGGTCATCACCGACTCCAAGAAGGTGTACGATGCCCAGACCGGCGTGCTGGACCTCATCCTCTCCGATCACAAGACCAACTGCCTTTCCTGCGCCCGCAACGGCTCCTGCGAGCTCCAGGCGCTCTGCCGCCGCTTTAACCGGCTCCACCCGGAGCTGCCCGACATCTCCTCCGACGAGCCGCTGCGCATCGACAACCCCTCCATCGTCCGCGACCCCGCCAAGTGCGTCAAGTGCGGCCGCTGCGTGAAGGTGTGCGCCGAGGTCCAGGGCTGCGCCGCCCTGACCTACTCCGGCCGCTCCGCCGGCTTCAAGGTCACCACCGCCTTTGACCTGCCCATGGACCAGACCGACTGCGTGCTGTGCGGCCAGTGCTCCCTGGTGTGCCCCGTGGGGGCCATCGTGGAGACCGACTGCACCAACGAGGTTACCGCCGCCATCCAGGACCCCTCCAAGCACGTCATTGTCCAGGTGGCCCCCTCCGTCCGGGTGGGCCTGGGGGACGAGTTCGGCATGGAGGCCGGCGCCGTCGTCACCGGCAAGATGGTCACTGCCCTGCGGATGCTTGGCTTTGACAAGGTGTTCGACACCAACTTTTCCGCCGATCTCACCATCATGGAGGAGGGCAGCGAGCTGCTCAAGCGCATCCGGGAGGGCGGGGAGCTGCCCATGATCACCTCCTGCTCCCCCGGCTGGGTCACCTACCTGGAGAAGCACCACCCCGAGCTCATCGACCACCTCTCCACCGCCAAGAGCCCCCAGGCCATGTTCGGCGCGGTGGCCAAGACCTACTATGCCCAGAAGATGGGCTGGGATCCCCACGACGTGGTAAGCGTGTCCGTCATGCCCTGCACCGCCAAGAAGTACGAGGCCAGCCGCCCCGAGCTGGGCCGGGACGGCTATCAGGACGTGGACTACGTCCTGACCACCCGGGAGCTGGCCAAGCTCATCCGCTATGTGGGCCTGGACCTGTCCGTGCTGCCCGAGAGTGAGTTTGACTCCCCCCTGGGCACCGGCTCCGGCGCCGGCGCCATCTTCGGCGCTACCGGCGGCGTTATGGAGGCCGCCCTGCGCACCGCCTACGAGCTCTACACCGGCAAGACCCTGCCCCGGCTGGAGTTTGACGCCGTACGGGGCGACATCAACGCCATCAAGGAGGCCACCATTGACCTCGACGGCACCCCCCTGAAGGTGGCCGTGGCCAACGGTCTGAAGAACGCCGAGGAGCTTATCCGCCGGGTAGAGCGCGGCGAGGCCGACTATATCTTCATCGAGATCATGGCCTGCCCCGGCGGCTGTATCGGCGGAGGCGGACAGCCCATCGGCACCAACAACGCCGTCCGGGACGCCCGTATCCAGGCCTTGTATGAGATCGACCGGAGCCTGCCCCTGCGCAAAAGCCATGAGAACCCGGAGATCAAGACCATCTACGAGGAGTTCTTCGGCGCGCCCCTGTCCCAGCGCTCCCACGAGCTGCTCCACACCCACTACCATGCCCGCAAAAAGCGGCACGATTTTTCCCACCTGAATTAAGCGCAGAAGGGCCGTGGGGCCGCCGGATCCGGCG
>NZ_JH417729.1 GCF_000239295.1 Flavonifractor plautii ATCC 29863 | reverse complement strand
GCCTCCAGATAGGCCAGGGACACCCAGCCCTTATTCGTCCTGCCCCAGCCGTCCCGCTCCTCCAGC
Organism: Flavonifractor plautii ATCC 29863; assembly: GCF_000239295.1. Lineage (GTDB taxonomy): Bacteria > Bacillota > Clostridia > Oscillospirales > Oscillospiraceae > Flavonifractor > Flavonifractor plautii. The sequence continues at coordinate 780 of NZ_JH417729.1, read as the reverse complement.
ACGTCCACCACCGTGCCCATGGGGTACGCCCCCACCTTGCCGTAGCCGGTGCCGGGGCCGCTGCGGATGTTGACGCCGATGCTGGGCGTCACGGTGTACTTGCTCATAGGCTTGTCCTCCTTGTCCGGCGGCTCCTGGCCGCCCTGTCTTGTCCATACGCACAGATACCCGGCCACCCGGCGGGCGCTGTAGATACGCTGGCCGTCCCCAAAATCGCACTGGCTGGAGCCGCCGCTGTCCAGACCCAGTGCCCGCAGGTTGGCCGCCTGGTCGTGCCGGCAGCCGATGCTCACCAGCTCGTCCCGCAGCCCTTCCGGTGTCTTGGCGTCCGCCGTGCCGTCGCCGGAGCAGTACAGGATCACCCGCGCCCCGGCCAGCAGGACAGCGGAGCGCCCCCGTGTGCCCCCGTACTCCGGGGAGTAGCTGAGGGCCTTACCCGGCCCCCTGGTGGGCGTCAGCAGCTCCACGCCGCTGAGGTAGGAAGCCCCGCCGTTGTCGGGTAAGATGTCCAGGCGGATGTCGGCGCCCTTGTCCCAGGTCAGCCCCCAGCCGTTCCAGCCGGCGGCCGCTTTGACTGTGCCGTCGATCTTGAGATTGCCCACCGGGCGGCCCGTGATCGTGTCGTAAAACCAGGAATTGAGAATGTACTGGCACCCGCAGGCGGCCTTGACCTGCTCCATAGACCGCCCCCCGGCCTCCACCAGGGCGGCGCGGGTGATGTCCGCCCTGGTGATGACCGCTATGTACTTACTCATGGTCGCTGGGCTTCTCGCCGTTGAT
>NZ_JH417728.1 GCF_000239295.1 Flavonifractor plautii ATCC 29863 | reverse complement strand
TGGGCCGGCCCTGTTCCGGTAAAATATGCTTTGATCAGCCTCCGATTCAGCCGGGAGGCTGATTTTTTTGTCCCGGTGTACGGGAGTGTCCCTCAAAACCGCCGATCCCACCCAGGGACGGGGGGTCCGATCCGGGGAGGCGGTGGCAGAGCCGGCGAAGCGGATGTAGGATGCCGCATAGAGAGGGGGGGACAGGCGTGGCCAGACTGGCAGAGCTGGCAGACGGCTACATGGACGCGGCGGTGCGGCTGCGGATGGGGTTGGAGGAGGTCAGGGCGGAGTTGGAGACCGCCGAGGACGGTCGACGGCGGGCGCTGGAGGGGAGGGCCAAGCTGCTCCGGCAGATGCTGAAGGAGATGCGGGATTTGCGCCAACTGGCCGAGGGGTATTATACCAGGCCCCGGGACGGGACCTACAGCATGTCCCAGATCTACGCGCCCCGGGTGGACAGCACGAAGCAGTGAGGGGGTGTGGAGGATGACTGAGGCCCAGGAGGTGCGTGCCCGGGCCAAGGCGCTGCGGGAGCGCCGGGAGGAGCTGGAGAAGGCCCTGGCGGGGGCTGCGGGGCCGGGTGCGCGCCCCCTGCGGCTGGAGCTGGCCCGGGTAAAGGAGGAGCTGGTGGACTGCGCCCGGCGGCTGAAGGAGCTGATGCCAAGCCACAAGGTACGCTGCCGCACCACTTGGGCGGGGGTGGACGGATGGCAGTGGGACAGGTTTCAGTATCAGACCTGGGCCGAGCTGGAGGGCGCCGGGGAGCAGGACGGCCCCACGGAGCTGGACCGCATGCGCCTGGCCGTCCGGCTGGCCCGGGAGCGGGCGGTGACGGACAAGCAGGGGGAGTATCTGGCCCAGGTAGAGGGAGGGAAAAAGGCCGCCCAGGTGGCCCGGGAGGCGGGGCGCCACCGGGGGACAGTGAGCCGCACCGTGGGCCGGGGCCGTACAAAGATTGCCAAGGAGGCAAAGGCGCTGTATGAGGTACTCCAGGCCCAGCAGGGGCCGGGGCCGCTGGTGGTGGATCTGGCGGACGGCCGGGTGCTGGAGGCGGTGCTCTCCCTGCTGACGCCGCGGCAGCAGCTCTATCTCTATCTATACTATGGGGAGTGGCTGAGCCTGCGGGAGATCGGAAGGCTGCTGCGGGTAGACCACGCCTCGGTGCTCCGCTCCATCCGGTGCGGGCTGGAGCGGCTGGGAACGCTGGCGGTGGGAACCAGGGCGGAGGTGCGTGGGCTGGAGGAGCTGGAGGAGCGGCTGATGGCCCACTTCAACCAGTTGGAGCCGCCGGAGGAGGCGCTGCGCCCCCGGCCCAAGGCACCGGCCAGGGCGCCCAATCCCCGGCGGCCTCCGGCGGAGCGGCCGCCCCTGCGGGCCATGGTGCTGCGGCTGGTGCGGGGCGGGGAGACCCGCACGGCCGAGCTGGGGGAGGGCCTGCGCCGGACGGAGGGCGGCCGCTGGGGGAGCGGGAAGCTGCTGGCCGCCCTGGAGGGGTGGGTGGAGCGCCTGCCCGGCCGGGGCAGGGAAAAGGAGGGGAGGCGGCAGAAGCTGGGCCGCCTGCTACTCAAACTGTTTGAATGGATCAGGAGGGAATTGTATGCTGACCATCATCGAAATTAAGGACAGGGAGGACGGCGGCCATGGCCTGCAGAGCCAGAGCCACCGGACGGAGTGCTGGCTGGAGGGGTGGCTTGCCGTACCGCCGGAGCTGGAGCAGACGGCCTGGGACTGTGCGGGCTACTGCGACCTGGACATACAGGACGGCAAGCTGGTGGGCCTGACGCCCCGGGAGCAGCCGCCCAAGCCGGAGCCGGAGCCGGACCTGACGCCCCAGTTCCGCACAGCCATGCTGTCCTATGCGGCCACCAGCACAGCCATCCCGGACAGCTATGCCCTGGACATGTCCGATCTGTTTCCCACCTGGGCGGCGGTACTGGCAGACGGCGAGGAGCTGCCTGAGGGGCGGGTCCTCAACGACGGCGGCCAGCTCTACCGGGTGGTGCAGGCGGTGACACCCCAGGCCCACCAGGCCCCCCACGACGAGGGGATGCTGGCCGTCTACCGGCCCATCGACCGGGAGCACGCCGGCACGGCGGACGACCCCATCCCCTGGGTGTACGGCATGGATTGCCATGCGGGCAAGTGCTACCGCTACAACGGCAAGGTCTACCAGGTGGCCGAGGGCGGGGATATGATCCCCTGCACCTGGCCCCCCGACACCCCCGGCATGTGGCAGTGGGAGGAAGTGCAGGCATAAGATGAAGGGGGCGGATTTGCCGCCCCCTTTTGAACCACAGGAGAAAGGATGAGAGCCATGGAGCGAGCGAACGGAGGGAACAGCAATGCTGAACAGCCGGGATATTGATCGGCTGCGCCCCGACGTGGCGGCCAACTGCCGCGCCTGGCTGGAGCTGTGCCGCGCGGCGGGGCTTCTGGTGCTGGTCACCGGAACCGTGCGGGATGAGGAGTACCAGCAATACTGTTTTGAAAACGGCACGGCCGCCACGCCTGTACCCAGCTTTCACGGGGAGCAGGCGGGGCTGGCCTTCGACTTCTGCCAGAACATCAAGGGACAGGAGTATTCGGATTCCGCGTTCTTTCAGCGGGCCGGAGAGCTGGGGGAGCAGGTGGGCTTTGAGTGGGGCGGCCGGTGGAAGAGCTTCCCTGACCGGCCCCATCTCCAGTGGAGCGACGGCGGAAAATACACCAGCAGTATGATCCGGGCGGGGGACTACCCGCCCGCCATGCCCCCATATCGAGAGGAGGACACCGACATGACGAAAGAGGAAATTCAGGCCATGATCGACGCGGCCGTGACGGCCGCCCGGCCGCCGGTCTACACCAGTGTGGAGAACTGCCCCGCGTGGGCCAGGGAGACGGTGCAGAAAGCCGTTGACGAGGGAGTGCTGCGGGGAGACCAGGGCGGCGGACTCCGCCTGACCGACGACAACCTGGTTAACCTTCAGATGCTCCGCAACCTGGGCTTGCTGGACGGGGGCGGGGCCTGATGGACCACATCAACGGCTTCAAGGCCGCCGTAGCCGCTGTCCTGGGCTGCCTGACCGCCCTGTGGGGATGGTTCGGCTGGCTGGTGGTGGCGTGGGTGGCCTGTATGCTGCTGGACTACGCCACCGGCACCGCCGCCGCCCTCAAGGCGGGGAAGTGGTCCTGCAAGGCGGCCCGGGAGGGCCTCTGGCACAAGGTGGGAGCCATGGCCGCCGTCCTGGTGGCCGCCATCCTGGACGGGGTGCTGGGCTTGATCCTGGATCATATCCCCGCCCTGACCCTGCCCTTCGATTATACGGTATTTCTCACGGTGCTGGTGCTGGTCTGGTATATCCTGACCGAGCTGGGGAGTATCGTAGAAAATGCCGGGCGGCTGGGGGCCCCTTTGCCTGCATGGCTGTCCAAGGCTATTGCAGCGCTGGAGTCCGGCGTGGACAGTACCGGAGATAAACTGACCCAAGGGGAAAAAAAAGAATAAAAGGAAAAAGCCTGTAGTCAAACGACTACAGGCTTTTTCCTGCCGTTGAGACAGACGGTTTTTACAGTGGACCGGAGAGGCCTGCTATACTTCACCCTGTGCGAGTGCTTCGGTGCCCAATAGGGTAAGGCGGAGTCCCTGCCGGGTTTTCCCTACTGATATGTAGCCGGACTCCGCCAGTCGGCGAATTCTTAATTTCAGCTTGGCCTCGGTAAAACCCGCCGCCAACAAAGGCGAAAGGCGAAGCAGGGAACCGCGGCCTGCAGGGCGCCCGGCGGCGGTAAGCTCCTGAATGGAGTTCAAAAGGAGGCGGTCTTCCTGGGACAGTGGTTCAGAACAGTCGGTGAACGCAGAAATTCGGTGGCCAAAAAAGTTGCGAATTAAATCATTTAAAAGCGATTGCTGCTGATCAGGGGCAATATCCTGCTGATAAAAAATAGTCAGGTTACTAGAAAAAGCCCGCAGCTCGCGGACGTTCCCGGGCCATGTATAATGTAAAAGTCTGTGCTCTAATTGTGCTGGAAGTCGCGCACCCTCGGCCATGGAATGGAGAAGTTCCGGGATATCCTCCACGCGTTCGCGGAGCGGAGGGATAACTAGGGGCAGGATCTTGAGTCGATAATAGAGATCCTCACGGAAGGTACCCTGCCGGACCATCTCGTTCAAATTCCGGTTGGTTGCGCAGATAACCCGTACGTCAATAGGGATCACACTGGTGGAGCCAACCGGCATCACTTCCCGCTCTTCCAGAACCCGTAGAAGGCGACTTTGAAGAGAGAGGGGAATGTCGCCAATTTCATCAAGAAAAATGGTGCCGTTATCGGCGGTTTGAAAGAGGCCCTGCTTTCCCCCTTTGCGTGCCCCAGTAAAAGCCCCCTCTTCATAACCAAAAAGTTCGCTTTCAATTAGGGTATCTGGAATGGCGGCACAGTTTACGGCCACAAAGGGGCTTTGACGGCGACGCGAGGCATTGTGGATGGACTGGGCAAACAACTCCTTGCCTGTGCCGCTCTCCCCAAAGATGAGGATGGTCTCATCTGTACCAGAATAGTACTGTGCCAGGCGAATTGCCTTTTGAACAGCGGGGGAGTGTCCTAAAATGTCTGAAAAGTGGTACTTGGCTGGCAAGGAGTTCTTTTTTACACCATGAGAGCACCGTTTTTCGGAGGAGGACGCGGCGATTGGGGTGAGCAGGATGAAACAGTGGCGGTGCTGGAGGGGGGACTCGAAGTGGAGGTGCAGTGTATAGGGCTTTTTCCCTAAATATACGACTTCCTTTTCCTCACGACCTTCGGACAGGGAGGCGGCGAGGTGGGCCAACTCTGGAAAACACGGGAGAAGCGGGTGGCCAGGCAATCCCTTCTGTCCGGCGGGCAGGAGACGGGCGGCGGCCTCGTTCAGCTCCACGATCTGTTGGTTCTCATCCAGGTGGAACAGAGCAGTGCCTGTAAGAGCGAGTGTCTGGGATAACTGGCTTTTGAGTAGTTGGTTCTGGGTGTGGATATCCTGTCGGTGGTACAGCTCAGATACCAGTTGCTGCATCACCGGTATATGGAACTGGTTCAAAAAGTCAGGCGGCAGATTATATATTTTGACAATTTCAGCAAGAGTAGAGGGAGTGATATTTCGGTATCCCAGGTTGATGTAGACCTTTTTGTTTTCTGGACAATAGCTGCGAAAACCGGCATAAACAACGGTGTCATAGGGAGTAGTGTCTATGTCACAGCCGGGCCAATAAGGGATATAGTTCAGATGATTGATCCCGAGCTGTTGCAGGTTTTCTACCAAATCCTCCGCAATCCGTCTGGGCTTGTTTGCAACCAGCACTGGCGTACCTTCGGGCAGTTCCAAAAGCCGATGTAAGTGATTGCTGTCCAAAAAACGCCGGGCAAATATGATTTGGCTGTTTGGAAAATATTTGTCGGCGTACGCAAGGGAGGTAATATTGACCAAAATAGCGGCGGGTTCTGCCGCAAGCGTGTGTACGGTGGCAAGGGTAACAGGGACAATATCCAGAGACGAGGAAAAAACCTGTGAGAGAATTTTACACATATAGTTACGGTCCAGCTCGTTTTCCGTAAAAACACCAAGAGTTTGTTTGGCCATAGGGTGTCCCTCCTTGAAGCGCATGGGTGAAACATTGCCTCTTAAAAGGATAACAGACAGAGCATGGCCCGTCAATGCAATTTGGACATTATTAAAATGATTTAAGATATCCAGATATGAGATACAAACAGATGTATGAGAAGAAAAGGATAAAACAAATTTGTGAGATTACTCCAAATATCTGCAAAGTATTTTGGCTAAAAAATAAAAAAAGTTTAAAAAGGATTCATTTGCAGCGATATGGAATTAAAATTGCTTTTGATAATAGCGTCTGAGGGACCTCGGAGAGCTGCCAGCGTACAGCAGGTTAATAGGCAACAAAGTATGAGGAAAGGAAAGGCAGAAAATGGAGTTGGGAATCAAGGGAAAGAGAGCGGTAGTTACTGGGGCTGGTTAGGGTATCGGCCGGGAAACTGCTCTGGTCTTAGCCCAGGAGGGTGCCGTGGTCTGTGTAAGTGACATCAATGACAGCCGCGGAAAAGAAACAGTGGAGGAAATCTGTGAGAGGGGGGGAACTGGAATCTATATTCATGCGGATGTGGGGGTGCCGGAGGAGATCAAGCACCTCTTTCGGACGGCTGCAGAGCGGTTGGGAAGCGTGGATATTTTAATTAATAATGCAGCGATCTCCCCCAAAGTTCCATTTGAAGATATCCCGCTGGAGCAGCTTGAACAGGTTCTGCGGGTAAACCTAATGGGGGCATTTCTCTGTGCACAGGAGGCTGCGGCGCAGATGAAAGAAAAACGCTGGGGACGCATTATCAGTCTGGCCTCAATGGCGGGACGTTTTGGGGCAAATAAGTCCGGAGCGCACTACGCCGCTACCAAGGCGGGAATCGTTGGGATGACTCTAAGTTTGGCAAAGACACTGGGGCCGTACAATATCACTGTAAACTGCGTATCGCCCGGCCGCATTAATACGGAACTTACGAGGGTGCTGCCGCAGAAAGTCCAGAACGAAATCTGCAGTCAGATACCTCTGGGGCGTATTGGAGAGCCGTCAGAAGTAGCCTCCGTAATTTCATTTCTGGCATCAGAGCAGGCCAGCTATGTATCCGGCTCCTGCGTGGATGTGCTGGGTGGTTATATCGCATAAAGCGAAGGAGAATAAAAGAAAAGGAGGCTAAAACAGGCGGCAGAGCAATGGAAAAGAGAGCAAAAGACGTTTTTGTGAGGTGGAAAACATGTTGACAATCATACTGGTGGTAGGGTACTTCCTGTTTTGCGTGGGCATGGCCTTTTTTCTGGACTACAGAACCAAAAAAAGAAAACTGAATGAAACCGCAGTGGAGTACTCTACCGGTAAAAACAGCATGGGGTTGTTTATGGCTTTCTCGCTGATGTGCGGCAACCTGATCAGTTCCAGCTACATTATTGGCAACTCATCTGCAGTTATTGAGCATGATATCGCCTATCAGTGGACCTTCTACGGCTATATCATCGGCTGGGCGCTGACCTGTGCCTATATCCCCATTTATCGCTCCATCTGCTATAAATATGGCTGTTCCTCCTTGGGGGAAATCTTTGGAAAGCTGTTCAGCAAGCGGGTATCCGTCTGTGTGTCAGTCATGATCTTCGTATCTTTTGCCAGTGCGGTCAGCGCACAGACGGTCATCGTCTCCAATCTGCTTCAGTCCCTGCTGGGCATCCGCAGCGAGGTTACCATGACTGTCACCATTGCGGCCATGATCCTGCTGGCACTTCAGGGCGGCATGAAGGGTCTGGCCCGCATCAATATGGTGCATGTGGTTGTACTTAGCGTGTCCGTTGTGGCAATTTTTATTGCGGTAATGACCTCTGTGGGATGGGACTTCGGACAAGTTTACCGTGCGCTGGAGCCCCAGGGTACCTTTAAGCTCATTGGAGGCTCCAGAAGCAATTCCTACATCATCGGTACGCTTGCCATTCAGCCCTTTGTTACGGTTGTAAATGCATTGTCCATCTCTGCGGCGATCGGCGCCAAGGACGCCAAGACCGCACAGAAGGCTCAATCCATCATGCCTATTTTTGCAATTTTCTTTTTTGGATTGGTCATCATAGCTGCCTGCTGTGGCAAGTTCCTGTGGCCCGACATGGATCCGGGGACTGCCTGGTACACCATTGCCGGTCATTACGGTCCCGCCATGGCGGCGCTGGCCAGTTGCGGCGTGCTGGCGGCCAGTATGTCTACGGCGCCGACCTACATCATGGTAATGTCCAGTACTGCAATGGAGCTCTATACTCCCCTGCGTAAGAGCCCTATGAGTGAGAAGCAGAAAATGTTTCTGACCAAGCTGCTCATTGTGGTATTCGGAATCCTGTTCCAGTTGCTCGGCCTGCTCTCCAGCGATGTGGTGGACATCCTGTCCAACGCGCTGACAGTGCGCGCGGTATGCGGTTTGACCTTTACCCTGTTTCTGCTCTGGAAGCGGCCTAACGAGAAGTCCATTTTCTACAGCATGGTGTTGGGTATCATCGTATGTGTTGTCTGGATCGTCTACGGCTACGTCTTCGGTACGAGTCCATTCGGTATTCAGATTACCTATGCCGGCGGTATTGTCGCACTGGCGACCCAGATCATTGTCACGCTGGTCACTACCAGGTCCGGTGAGCGCTCCGACAGCTACCAGCTTTATAAAGAGGCCAGAAAAGAGATGAAGGCTGCAATTGCCGCAGGCAAACGTGTCTGATAGAACCATTTACTAAGTCTAAATCAGAAAGGTATGGACAAGCGGATGAAAAAGCATGGAGGAAATGTAATGGCCGGCCTGCTGGCCGACTATGGTGTGACGGCGGTATTTGGTGTGCCCGGCGGGCAGACTTTGCCGCTCTACTACGGAATTTTGGATGAGGGGAACCGTATCAGGCATATTCTCATGAAGGATGAGATTGATGCCACCTTTGCCGCGGACGCCTACGCCCGTATCAGCGGCGGTATCGGAGTATGCGACGCCACCGCCGGCTGCGGTGCCATCAAGTTTATTTCGGGCTTGGCGGAGGCGTACAACACCTCCATCCCCGTCATCGCCATCGGTTCTGAGATGGAGGGGGATTGGCTGGCCGCCCGGTACCGCGGTACGGGCTCCCAAGTGGTAGACTCCAAGGAGGTGCTCAAGCCAGTGACCAAGTGGCAGGCGTGCCTGCCCCATGTGAACAAAATGCCGGAGTTGGTGCAGACTGCCGCCCAGATGGCGGTCAGTGGCCGTCCCGGACCCGTATTTATCGAGTGTCCATGGCGGCCCTTCCGGGAGGAATATACCGGGCCGGACTATGAGAGCAACCGAAAACTGGCCAGCCTGCCCGCCCACCGTCCTACCCCGTCCCGCGACGAAATCGACGAGGCGATCCAGGTACTGAAGGAGGCCAAGAGGCCGGTTATGCTGCTGGGCGGCGGTGCTTGGCGTTCCGGCGCCAGAGCGGAGATCACGGCGCTGGCAGAGCGCATGGCTATGCCCGCAGCCGCCTCCCTGACCGGAAAAGGTGTGCTGCCTGAGAACCACCCACTGTCCCTGGGTGTGGTAGGAAGTCTGGGCGGCAATGATGTCTCCAGAAAAATGGTGGAGGAGGCCGACGTGATTCTCGCCATCGGCTTTAAGTTCAGTCAAAACTCCACCTATGGCTGGACAATTCCCAGGAAGGGCCAGAAGGAGATCCGCATTGACATTGACGAGACTGAAATGAATAAACTGCATACTACAGATGTAGGGCTGGTAGGCGATGCCAAGGCCACCCTGCAGCTTCTGCTGGATCGGCTGGATGCGCAGAGAGATCCCACTGCTGTAGAAAAAGAAATCGCGAAGTTGTACCGCGCTTGGCGGGAAAAAAACCGGCCGGCGGTGGAGGCTGATGATTGTATTACTCCGCAGAGGGTCGTCTCCTTATTGAATGAATTGTGCGGCGACGATACAATCCTGGCCTGCGACGCCAGTTTCTCCTGCGGCTGGGCGGGCAGCTTCTTTGACGTATATGGTGCCCGTCGTACCATTCTTCCCCGGGGCGCCGGCGGCCTGGGCTATGGACTTCCTGCCGGCATCGGCGCAGCGGCGGCGCGGCCGGGGAACAAGGTGGTGGTGCTCACCGGTGACGGAGGGCTGAACTACTGCTTAGGAGAAATGGCAGTGCTCCATGAGCAAAACATGGATGTCAAGGTGGTGGTTCTCAACAACAGCATCCTGGGTTGGATTAAGTGGTACGAGGCGGCCATGTGGGACGGCCGCTTTACCGAGGTGGACACCGAAACCATCGACTACGCCGCGGTAGCTAGGGGGCTCAATTGTAAAGGCATATCCATTCGGGACCCCAGGACCCTTCGGGAAGAGCTGAAGACGGCACTGGAGCTGGAAGGGCCAGTGGTCATCGACATCACCACAGCGGAAACGGAAGCATGTAAGTTTACGGATGATCCAAAGGCTGTGGCCTATATCCGGGAGAGCGCGGAGCAGAAAAAGCGAAAGTAAAGGCAGCTGGATATGAAAAGGGGAAATATGCCATGAAAGAAATCATATGGAAGCCGGAGCTGCACCGTTTTCGGAGCTGCAAGGAGTTCGTGGAGGAATTCCGGCTGGGTGCGTCCGACCTGATCCTGACCAACGAGTACATCTACCAGCCCTACTTCGGGGCGATGAACCTGGAGTGTACCGTGCTGTACCAGGAGCAGTACGGCATGGGTGAGCCCACCGACGTGATGGCGGAGGCCATCCTGCGTGATGCGGCCGCCACGGGCTGCAATCGGGTTGTGGCCATCGGCGGCGGCACGGTCATCGACATCGCCAAGGTGCTGGCGGTGGGCGGCGGGGAGAGCATTGACGAGCTGTACGGCATGGCGCCGGAGCTGCCCAAGCGGCGGGAGCTGGTCCTCATCCCCACCACCTGCGGCACGGGCAGCGAGGTGACCAACATCTCAATTCTGAACCGGACCCGCCTGGGGACGAAGATGGGGCTGGTGGGGCCGGCCATGTATGCGGACGCGGCGGTGCTCATCCCGCAGCTCCTGGAGGGGCTGCCCTTCGGGGTATTTGCGACGAGCTCGATCGACGCGCTGGTGCACGCGGTGGAGTCCAGCCTGTCGCCGAAGGCGACGCCGTATACCAAGCTGTTCGGGTATAAGGCCATTGAGATGCTCATCCGGGGATATCAGACGATCGCCCGGGAGGGGCGGGAGGCCCGCCTGCCCCTGCTGGAGGACTTCCTGATTGCGTCGAACTATGCGGGCTTTGCATTCGGTACGGCTGGGTGCGCGGCGGTGCACGCCATGAGCTACCCGCTGGGGGGAAAATACCACGTGCCCCACGGGGAGAGCAACTACGCGATGTTTACCGGCGTGTTGAAGAACTACATGGAGATCAAGCAGGACGGCGAGCTTGCGGTGATGAACCGCTATCTGGCGGAGCTGCTGGGCTGCGGGGTTCCGGAGGTATATGACCGGCTGGAGGACCTCCTGAACCAGATTCTGCCCAAGAAGCCGCTGCACGCCTACGGGGTGACGGAGGCGGATCTGGAGGAGTTCACCAGGAGCGTGATGGAGACCCAGGGCCGGCTGATGGGCAACAACTTCGTCCCTCTGGATGCGGCGCGGGTGCTGAAAATCTATACCGAGCTCTATTAAACGGCAGTAGGGCGGCGGAACTTCCGCCGCCCTACTGCCGTCTCAGACGCTTTTTTATAAGAAAGAAAAACAGGGGTTGACTTTTGTGTAACACAAGGGTATAGAATGGGGCATACAGGGGGAAGAGGGCCGCAGGAGCGCCCCACGGAGCGGAACGGGTGCCGCAGTCCAGTTTCCGCGCGGAGGGCGCTCCCGGCGGGCCTCGCACGATCTCAATTGAAGATTGAAGAAGGAGCAAAGGGCTATGATTAAGTACAAAGCAAAGAATTCCTTGAAGTCTCCCCGGTTTGCCGGTGTAAAGACCTTCATGCGTATGGAGCACGTGGTCACCACCGACGACATCGACTTTGCCGTGGTCGGCATCCCCTACGACACCTGCGCCTCCTTCCGGGTGGGCACGCGCCTGGGGCCTGCCGCGACCCGCGACGCCTCCGCCCTGGCGGCCAAGCCCTTTAACGGCCCGCTGAATGTGGGTATTTTTGACTGGTGCTCCGGTGTGGATTACGGCGATCTGGGGTCTGTGCCCGGCTATATCGAGGAGTCCTTTGAGCTCATCACAGAGGGAATGCTGCCCTTCTTTGAGAAGGGGATTGTGCCAGTGGCCATGGGCGGCGACCACAGCGTCACCCTGCCCGAGCTGCGGGCCTGCGCCAAGGTAAACGGCCCTGTGGCGCTGATCCACTTTGACGCCCACTACGACACCATTCACGAGTACTTCGGCAAGCCGTACAACCACGGCACCCCCTTCTATCACGCGGCGAAGGAGGGGCTGGTGGACACCTCCAAATCCATCCAGGTGGGCATCCGCGAGGGGCTGTACGGCCCGGAGGATCTGACCAACTCCACCGATCTGGGCTACCAGGTGCTGCGCGCCGACGAGTGCCACAAGATGGGCATGGAGGCCGTTCTGAAGGCCATCCGCGCGCGGGTGGGCAGCGCCAAGGCCTTCCTGACCTTCGACATTGACTTCCTGGATCCCGCCTATGCGCCGGGAACCGGTACGCCCGTACCCGGCGGCTTCACCACCGCCCAGGCCCTGGAGCTGGTGCGCGGTCTGGCAGATCTGAATATCGTGGGCTATGACGTGGTGGAGGTCTCTCCCCCGTATGATCCCACCGGCATTACCTCCATTGCCGCGGCGGGCCTCATGCAGGAGTTCATCTCCCACGTGGCCTATAAAAAGAAAAACGGCATTGTCTTCTAATTTTTTGCACTCCACCTCAACTCTCTATATTCTCTTTTCGCGCAAAATCCATCCGGGCCCGGCCGATTTTTC
>NZ_JH417727.1 GCF_000239295.1 Flavonifractor plautii ATCC 29863 | reverse complement strand
ACGCCGTCCGGCTCCAGCCGGACGGCGTACATCTATTTTATTTTGCCTTAGCATTAGTTAGAAACTGGATAAACTACCCCTCGTCTCATGTGCGATTTACCCTGCTGCAAGTTCATTTTTCCCAATTTGCATTGTAAACATCTCTTGCTTTGGCCGCCATCAGGCGGGCGGCCATGTCGCGTTTCATTCCGGCAAGCACACGCTCCTCCGCCTCCGTGCGCCCCTTCTTGCGGGCCAGTTGAATGAATTCTTCCCGCACGTAGCCGGGGCGGAGCGTGACTGCGACGGAACGCCCGCGGTAGCTCAACCGGAAGTAATAGCGCCCGCCGGGACTCTCCAGCTCGTTCGCCGCCTCGGGGAGCTCCTTGTCCACCACATACCGGCCGTCCGTAAGGCAGCGGGTGACTAGCTCAAAGGCATCCCGCGCCCCCGGCCCTGGAAAAGCCGTCACGAACGAGATCTCCCTGCGCTCCAGCAGGTTCCCGTCGTCCAGCAGCGGAAACGCCCTCTGCATGACCTTAAATCCGTGGGCCACGCCACCCGGGAAACCGGGGCCGTGATAGTTCAGCATCTCATCGAATCGGAAGGAGAGAAGCTTTCCTGCCTCCAAAACCTCAATCGACTCCATAGTTGCTCCTCCTATTCATCTGATTTCAAGCGGCCGGGGATACAGACTTTTCTCCCCGCCCGCTCCACATAGGTTAAGTAGAGGTCGCTGCGGTAGAGCGCACGAAGCCGCTCCTCCGTCATAACCTCCTCTGCATTGCCGACCAGAAAACGGCCGTCATTCCCCAGAATACCAACCTGCCCGCCCAGCAGAAGCACATGGTCGGGATTGTGGCTGGTCATAATGACGCCGAAGCCCCGCTTCACCAGGGCGCGCACCATGGAGAGTGCCCGGAGCTGATTGCCGTAATCCAGATGGTTGGTGGGCTCGTCCAGCAGGATCAGCTCCGGCTGCTGAACGATCACCCGGGCGATGGTTACCTGCTGGCGCTCCCCGCCGCTGAGCTCCGTATAGGGCCGGTTGGCCAGCGGGAGCAGGTCCATCTCCTCCAGCGTGGCGTCCACCAGGTCATAGTCCGCACGTCCGGGCTGCTGGAAGGTTCCCAGGTGAGGGGCCCGGCCCATGACTACAAAATCCCGTACTGTATAATTATAAGCGGGGGTGTGGCTCTGGGGAACATAGCCGATGATTCTGGAAATCTCCCGCAGTTCCAGCCGAGAGAGCGGCGTCCCGTGGAGACGGATGTCCCCCTGCTGAGGGAGCAGCAGATTTGCAATACAGTTGAGGAGGGTAGACTTGCCCGCTCCGTTTGCCCCCAGGATAGAGAGAACCTGTCCCTGCTCAAAGGCGAAGCTCACGTCATGAAACAGGGGGCGTTCCGGCCGGTAGGCGAAGGACAGATGTTCTACTTCCAGAATCATGACAGCTTCATCCTTTGTTTCAACAGAAGATAGAAATAAAAAGGAGCCCCGATAAGTCCGGTCAGGATGCTCAGTGGGAGCTCCGCGCTGGTGAGCACCCGGGCCAGGGTATCAATCAGGAGAAGGAACGTAGCCCCCAGTACCGCGGATAGGGGGATCAGCTTGCGGTTGTCCGGCCCCACCATCATCCGCCCAAAATGTGGGATTACCAGCCCGATCCAGCCGATCGTTCCGCTGGTGCAGACGGCGCAGGCGGTGAGCACTGTGGCACAGAAAATGATGATCCCACGGGCACGCCGAATATCCATGCCAAGCGACTTGGCCTCATTCTCGCCCAGGGAGAGGATGTTGATCCGCCACCGCATCAGCAGGAGAATTACGATTGCAGCCAGAATCGGTGGTCCCATGGTGAACACATCCCGCCACACTGCAGTCGCCAGGCTGCCAAGCTGCCAGTGCGTGATGGAGGCGAGCTGCGTCTCCGGGTCGGCCAGATATTTCAGCAGGCCCAGAATAGCGTTCATCAGCCCACTGATAATCACGCCTGCCAGCACCAGGGTCATCATGGATTGATTCTTGATGACCTTTGGGATGGCGATGGCCAGCAGCACGGCAGCCAGGCCGCCCAGGAGCGCGCCGGCCTGAATTCCCACTCCGCCGGCGTTCATCAGGATTCCAACCGAGGCTCCCACACAGGCGCCGGCCGAAACGCCCAGCATGTCGGGCGCCACCAGGGGGTTTTTAAAGACCCCCTGATAGGCCGCGCCGGAGAGGGAGAGGGCGCTCCCCACCAGCAGAGCAGCCAGTATGCGGGGCAGACGCAGGGTAAAAATGACGCTCTCCGCCTGCCCCTCCCAGGTGACCGGGATGGGCAGGAATCTGGAGAGGAGCACCCGCACCACGGTCGCCGGGGAGATGGCATAGCGCCCTACTCCGATGGCCAGGATGGTCAGGATGAGCAGCGCGGCCAGACACCCCAGAAACAGGGCCGGAAAGGAGCTGGACCGGCGGGGCGTTTGTTCCAGGGCCGGGGCTGGGTTACTGGCTGTCCGCATTGGCATCGGCGGCAAAGATCTGGGCCAGGTCTTCATCCGTCAGGCTGTAGCCGAAATAGTTCTGGAAAAAGGCCCTGGTGTCCTGCTCGATATCGATCTCGGAAAAAATTTCCGGCTGAATCAGTTGGGCCAGCCAGCGCATCATCAGCGGAGTCTCCACGCCCGGGGCGTCCCAGCGGTAGATGCCCATGGGCGTCTTATAGACGCGGTGATTGAGTACGGCGGATACCTGGCTCCAGTCCTGACCATCCAGTCTGTTCTCGTACAGATCCGCCGGTGTAAAGGAGTCGAAATTGCTCATCAGAATGATATCGGGGTCAATGGCCAGGATCTCCTCCATGGTGATACTAGACAGATCGGCAGCCACATTGTCCGCACCTGCCAGCTCCAGGGCCTCCGCGATAAACATGTCGTTACCCTGTAGCTTCAGCTCGGCATTGCGCAGATAGAGTACCTTGGGCTTGTCCGCGGCATTCACCTGCTCCTGGAAGGACTGCAGATATTCATACGCCTCGGTATAAAGTGTGTTGAACTGCTCGGCCCGCTCCTCCTTGCCCAGCATCTGACCAATGGCGGTAAAGCTGGCCTGGAGATCCTCGATGGTCTCGTTCTTCACCATAACCGGCGTGATGCCCAGTGCCTTGAGCTGTTCCGCTTCCTCGGTCTGATAGTCCCAGATCACCACAGCCTGGACGCCTCGGCTGACCATCTCCTCCATGTTGATGGAGAAGTCGGAGCCGATGCTGGTGGTGTCCAGCTCCGCATAACCGCTGTCCAGCTTGGAGAAAAAACAGTTGGTATAGGCGGTCATGGCGCCGGGGTTGATGGAGACCATGTGCTCAGAGGTGCCGTCAATGGCATAGATCACGGAGGACCAGGGCAACGGGGTAACCGCGATGCGGCTGAGCTCCGCCGGAACCTCCACCACGTTGCCCGCCGCATCCGTCACGGTGCGGGTTTCCGCCGCAGCCTGCTCCGTCTGCTGTGCGGGGGATTCCGGCACAACAGATGGGGTCTCCGCAGTGGGCCCCCCTCCACAGGCAGTCAGCAGAGAGGCCAGAAGCGCGCCGGACACAGCGGCCGCCCCGAGGCGGTGTAAATGTCGTTTCATAAGTACCATTCCTTTCCTGTTCCGATTTCAGTTTTCTGTCCAGGGGGCCTGAGACCAGAGCGGACATCCCCGGCCCTGCCCCCCGGCAAAAATAAACACCTTCTCCTGTATCTGAACAAGAGAAGGTGTTCCAAAAGAAGCGTACCGCAAAAAAAGCGCAGAGCAACCGCGGCACCCTCATCTAATGGCTCGTTAGATACCAGGTGTCCCGGAGCATTTAAGTATCCTGACTCGACTTCTCCGCATCACCCCGACTTCCCAAGCCTGACGGCTCAGTGTCATTGTGGGGGACGCTCCATCTCACAGTGGCGGCACCGTACCGGACTTTCACCGATTTCCATAAAATGCTCCAATGCCTTTCCTATATTGAACTTTGTGATTACAGTATAGCACGCCGGCCGCCATCCGGCAACCACCGGGAGAAGTGCATTTTTTCATTGCCAGGTATGACTTTTTCCGATAGCAGCTGTCACACACGCCACATCCTCCAGCCACCGTGCGGGCAGTCCACCCCTGCCGCACACTTCGGGCTCTGGACAGGCCAGAAGCTCCGACCGTGGAAACCACGGCCGCAGGGACGGGAAAAAGAGGGGATCTGCCAGCAGGATATCGGGTGTCGCCCAAGCAGCCAGCTCCGACGGATCGGCAAACAGAAGCGTATCCGCGGTGAGAAAGGGCTGGTAAAGCTCCTTTAAAGTCCGGTAGGGGGCATAGAAGGCGCGGAGGATCCGGCAATTCGGATATTTCCCCCGGATCGCCCAGGCCAGTCCCTCCGTTGCAATGGGCGCTCCGATCAGGAGAAGGGTGCGGTTCCCTGTTTCATGTTCCACCGGCTTCTCTGGCGGGGCCCCCTTTGCCGCCGTGGAGAAACGGGACAGCCATCGCTCCAGTCCATAGCGTTCCAGCGGCAGGCCGCAGAAATAGGGGATTCCATAGTCGGCCTCCATTTGCCGTGCCGCCCCCAATCCTTCGGCCGTCACCACCCAGTTCAGGGCCGGCGCAGACCGGAGCTCTCCGCCCCCAAAACCTTCCTCCCCCCAGACACAGACCTGATACCCCCGGGTGGTCAAAGCCTCCGCCCCGAGGCGCAGCGGCTGTCTGGAGCCCAGCGCGAGATCGGAATAGCCCAGAATAGAGATCCTCTGGTTGTCACGCCCCTCCGGGCGCCTCCAAGTGGCCAGATTCCGCAGGGCCCGGTCCACGCCCACTGGTGCGGACTCAAATCCGGTGCAGGGGAACCTGAGTACCGGGACCCCCCGCTCGGCCAGACTCTCCTGTATCCCGGTATAGTCCATGCCGAGCAGTTCGGGAATTGCACTCCCCATAAGGCCGCAGAAAGCGCGGCCGCTGTGCGCAAAGCCTCTCGCAATTCCGTTGACTGCCGCTGCCTCGCAGCCCGCGGCCAGCTCCAGATCATCAAACCGTGAATGTTCCAGACGCAGTCCGGCGGTGGCGTCGTCCCCCAGTGTCAGACATCCGGTGCATCCTCCGGCAGTCAACAGAAAGGGGTAGGCGTCCCAGCTCTGGAGAAGGGACGCCACTCCGCTGAAATCCGGCGGCAGAACGGGCAGCGGCGCGCTGCCCCGGGGAATTTCCCCCACAGGCGGGGGAAAGGTGGACAGAATTTGCTCCAACTCTGCCACGGCATTCCGGGTGCGGGCCACCAGAGGCCCCCGCAGCAGAATCCGGACGGGAAGGCCAGCCTGCTCCGCAACCTGTTCCAGATCGCATTGCGTCAGCACCTCGGCACAGGAGGCGTAGAGCACGACCCCGCCTACGCCGGGGCGGCGTGCGGCCTCCCGAAGCCTGGCTGCCAGATGCTCCGCTGCCCGGCCGGCGGCGTAGTCCGCCCTCGTCAGCGGGCAGGGCAGGAATTGGTGGAGTTTCCCCAGCTCTGCCGCGCGCAGGTAAAGCGCCCGCACACAGGCCAGAGAACCGGCAGCCGCCAGAAGAAGGTCTCCCCTTTGCCAAATGCGTTCCGGAAGGGTCATAAAGTGCTTCCCGCCCCCCTCCGCCGAATAGACTTCCACACGGCAGGCGTCACGCAAGCCCCTCCACCTCCTGTTCTGCTGCCCGGCGGCAGAATGCCTCCAGTGCCTCGTCCCCCAGTGGCCGGGGGCTGGTGGGCTGGGTATCCCAGAGCCGCTGGGCCAGTTCCAGAAAGCGCATGGCCGCCGCCCCGTCCGGTTCCAGATGGTGTACGGTGGTATGCAGATAATCCGCTCTTCGGAGCTGGCGGTCTTCCGGCAGGATACCGACGACTCTGGTCCCGGATTGCTCTGCGAAGGAGCGTACCAAGGCATCCTCTCCCGCTCCGTGGCTGCGGTTTTGGATCAGCCCGCCCAACAGGGGAGCGGCGCCGGAATAGCGGGCGACTCCGCGCATGATGTTGTTGGCGGCGTAGAGCGCCATGAAATCGGCAGAGGTGATCAGGTATACCCGGTCTACAAAATGTTTTCGCATGGGCACTGCGAACCCTCCGCATACCACATCGCCCAGGACATCGTACACCACCACGTCCCAGGGCTCCTCCAGAATGCCGAGCCGGTTGAGCTCGTCCGCCATGGCGGTGATGCCCAGGCCGGCGCACCCCGCGCCGGCCTGGGGACCTCCTGCCTCCACACAGGAGACGCCGAACGCCCCGGGAAAGACAAGCTGCTCCCGGGCTAGAAGCTCCTCCGACCTCCCCAGAGTCTCCAGCACAGTTGGGATTCGTCCCGACGTCAGGCAGCGGGTAGAGTCCGCCTTGGGGTCACAGCCGATGTGAAGCACCCGTTTCCCCGTTCGGGCAAAGGCCGCGGAGAGATGGGCGGCCACGGTGGACTTCCCGATCCCACCTTTTCCGTAAAACGCAATACGCAACATCTTGACTTTCTGCGCCTCCCTTGCATGTTGTCTGTAATTTTTAATTATATCACAGCGGAGACATCTTCCACTATTTCCATTTTCCCTTATTGAATATTGGTTTTGTAGGACTACAATACATATTGGACATCTG
>NZ_JH417726.1 GCF_000239295.1 Flavonifractor plautii ATCC 29863 | reverse complement strand
GTTCACCGTCCAATATGTTTGACAAACCTACATTCCAAAAAAATAATATTTTTTTGCTTCCGTGCAATAAACGGCCCCTCTGCTTCATTTTACTGTCAGAACGGGCGGGAAACCCCGCCGCAGATTTGACAGGATAAAGGAGTTTTGATGATGAAAAAGGGTTTTGGAAAAGGCTTTTGCAGTGGTATTCTGGTGGCTGCCCTGACGGTGGGCCTGGGTGTGTCGGCCATGGCGGCCAGCCGCACCATCACCGTGGATGACAACATCCGCATCACCCTCAACGGTGCGGTCTTCTCCCCCAAGGACGCCAAGGGCAGGGATGTCCCCCTGTTCTCTTATAACGGCACCACCTACGCCCCCGTCCGCGCCATCTGTGAGGCCGCCGGCCTGAAGGTGGACTTTGACTCCGCCAACTATACCGCCGTCCTCACCACCCCCGACCGCTATATCGCCTCCACCCCCTCCGCCTCCAACTACATCTCCGTGGACAAGGCCAAGGAGATCGCCCTGAACCACGCCGGCGTGAAGGCCGCCGACGCCATCTTCGTGAAGGCCGGACTGGACTGGGACGACGGCCGCACCGAGTACGAGGTGGAATTCTACGCCGGGAACACGGAGTACGATTACAGCATCGACGCCACGACAGGCGCCATTCGCTCCTATGACCATGACTGGGATGATTTCTCCCTGTGGAATCCCGGAAACAACGCCGCCAACCCTTCCACCCCTGGCACCTCCACCAACAATCTGATCAGCGAGGCCAAGGCCAAGGAGATCGCTTTGGCAAAAGCCCCCTCCGGCGCCTCCGTGGTACGCTGCCACCTGGACTGGGACGACGGCCGCTATATCTATGAGATCAAGATGGTCTCGGGCACCATGGAGTATGAGTGCGACATCAATGCCGCCACCGGCGTCATCACCGACTGGGACGTGGACAGCATCTACGACTAATTCCTTTCGCAAACCGCTCCGTACCCGAAAGTACCGTCAGGCGCTGCCGCCTGACGGTACTTTTTTGCGTCTGCGTTAAAACAGCTCCGGATGCTCCAGAAGCCAGCGGTTGACCATAGCCATAAACCACTCCACGGCCGGATTGTCGCTGGGCTCCCGCCACGCCACCCCCAGCTCGATGGTCTGCCCATGCCCCTCCAGCGGGACAAAGGCCAGGCCGGTGGTATGCATGTACTCCCGAATCCGGAAAGGGAGAATGGCAATTGCCTGTCCGCACTCCACGGCAAAGATCACATCCTCCAGGGCGGGATACTCTGTGACCGACGCCGGGGTGAAACCCAGTCCCCGGCAGATCTGGAGGAACTGCTTATACATATAGGCCCCGCCGGTGTGGGACAGGCAGGCAAAGGGCTCCGTGGCCAGCTTGGCGTAGTCGATCACGGCGTTGTCCAGGCAGGGGTGCTCCCGCGGGCAGACCAGGCAGTAGAAGTCGGCCCCCAGCTTGCGGCAGGCGTAGCCGTTCATCCCCTTCAAGTCGGAGAGCACCGAGAAGCTCACATCATAAGCCGCCGCGTCGATGCCCGCCTGGATGCCGGTGGCGTCCCGCCGGATGAGCTCCACGCGGACCTGGGGATACGCCTCCCGATAGGCGGCGATCAGCCGGGGCAAAAAGTGGCGGGAGGGGGAATTGAGGTAGCCGATGCGCAGCTCCCAACATCCCGAGGCCTCCAGCTGGCGCAGGCGGCCCAGGGCCCGCTCCTCCTGGTCCAGGATGCGCTTGGCGTCCTCCAGGAAGAGCTCCCCGGCCCGGGTGAGCGACACGTTCCTCGTGGTGCGCAGAAACAGGCGTGCGCCCACCTCCCGCTCCAGGGCGGAGATCTGATGGGTCACGGCGGGCTGCGTCACATAGAATTCCCGCGCCGTCTCGGTAAAGTTCCGGTAACGGGCCACCGACACGAAATAGCGAAGCTGCTCGGTGTTCATTGCGCTCCCTCCTCTCCCTGCTCGTATTATAAATTGATAACGCTTTTTTATCAATCCTGGAAAAAACGTGAATTTCACTTTTTTCGCCCGGAGTGATACAATTTGCCCGATTATAAAAGAGGAGTGATGCGCGTGGCGTTTCAAGTAATGGGCGTGACCGCCGGACGCAAGGACAGCAACTGTGAAATCCTGCTCAAGGAGGCTCTTCTGGCCTGCCGGGAGCAGGGGGCCGAGGTCCGCATGATCGATCTGAAGGATTACGAGCTCCTGGACTGCAACGGCTGCACCGCCTGTACCATGGGCATGTCCATGGGGAAGAACACCGGCTGTTCCCTGGCGGACAAGGACGACAAGCAGAAAATCATGGATGTGATGCTGGAGCAGGATGCGGTGATCTTCTCCGCCCCCACCTATGATCTGATGCCCTCCTCCCTGTTTTTGAAGTTCATGCACCGCAACCTGGCCTATGAGTCGGCCTTCCTGACCAAGATCGGCGCCATCGCACCCCGGGACCGGGTGGGTGCGCTCATCGCCGTGGGCGGCTCCACCCGCTCCTGGCAGTCCATGGCCCTGGAGTGCATGCAGGCCACCACCTTTACCAACAGCTTCAAGATTGTGGACATGTACATGGCCACTCAGGTTCCCGCCCCCGCCCAGGTGCTTCTCTACGAGGAGAAGGTGGCCCGGGTCCGGGAGATGGGCCTGAACGTGATGAAGGCCCTCAACACGCCCCCCGCCGAGCGCAAGTGGCTGGGCGATCCGGACTACGGCTGGTGCCCCAACTGCCACTCCAACGCCCTGTGCCTGGGCGAGCCCCAGTGGAAGGGGCTGCAGTACCCCATCGAGTGCGTGGTGTGCGGCGCGGGCGGCACCCTGGAGCAGACCGAGGACGGGCGCTGGAAATTTGTCATCGCCGAGAACGGGCTGGAGCGTGACCGCACCACCGAGGAGGGCCGCGGGGTTCACTGCGACGAGATCGCCGAGACCCAGGGCGGCTTCTTCATGGATCCGGCCAAGCGCCAGCTGGTGGCCGAGCGCCTGCCCAAGTACCAGAGCATCCAGTTCCCCGGCATCTAAGGAAGGAGTCTGATTGTCTTGAAATTCGAGCATCTGTTTTCCCCCATGCAGGTGGGTAAGGTGACCTACCGCAACCGCATCGTCAGCGCCCCCATGGCCTTCGGCCTCATTGTTCAGAACCCGGACGCCCGGGACTTCACCTACCGCAAGCTGGAGGCCAGCGCCAAGGGCGGCAACGGCTGCGTCATCGTGGGCGAGACCGACGTGAACTTTGTGGACGCCGTGCGCATCCCCGGCTTCCGCCCCTTTGACTTTGCCAAGCCCGAGGAGGATCCCGAGACCTTTGACGCCGTGGGCGAGTATGCCCGCCGCATCAAGCGCCACGGCGCTGTCGCTCTGGCCGAGCTGGTCCACTGCGGCAAGGAGAAGGTGCCCTTCGGCCCCGGGCAGGAGGCCATCGGCCCCATCGAGACCACCAACCTGGCCGGCGTGAAGGTGCGCCCTATGAACGAGGACGACATGGCCCGCATCGCCCGCGACTTCGCCGTCTCCGCCACCTACATGCAGAAGGCGGGCTTTGACGGCGTGCTCATCCACGGCGGCCACGGCTTCCTCTTCACCCAGTTCCTCTCCCCCCTGATGAACACCCGCACCGACAGCTACGGCGGCTCTCTGGAGAACCGCGCCCGCTTCCCCCTCCAGATTCTGAAGGCCGTCCGGGAGGCGGTGGGCCCCGACTTCCTGGTGGAGCTGCGCATCGACGGCACCGACCACCAGCCCGGCGGCATCACCCCCGAGGAGACCGGCGCGTTCGTCGCCATGGCCGAGCCCTACATCACCTCCGTCCACGTGACCTGCGGTATCTATGAGGCGTCGGTCAAGTCGGGCACCGAGAGCTCCATGTTCCACCCCCACGGCCTGAACATCGACAACGCCGCCATCATCAAGAAGTACACCAAACTGCCCGTGGGCGCCGTGGGCGGCATCAACTCCCCCGAGCTGTGCGAGCAGGCCATTGCCGAGGGCAAGATCGACTTTGCCATCCTGGGCCGCCAGATGCTGGCCGACCCCGAGTTTGCCAACAAGGCCAAGCGCGGCCATGAGGATCAGATCCGCCGCTGCCTGCGCTGCTACAAGTGCTTCCCCGGCTCCCCCGAGGAGGGCTATGACGACCTGCCCTTCACCAGCGAGGAGCTGGCCCTCTACGTGGGCCACTGCACCATCAACCCCCTGGCCCACCTGCCCTTCGATCCCGACACTCTGGCCCCCGCCTCCAAGCAGGAGACCGTGCTCATCGTGGGCGGCGGCGCAGCCGGCATGCAGGCCGCCATCACCGCCTGCGACCGGGGCCAGAAGGTCATCCTGGCCGAGCAGGGCCCCCGCCTGGGCGGCCTGCTGCGGTTCACCGACGTGGACACCGACAAGCCCGACCTGATGAACTTCAAGAACCTGCTGGTGCGCGAGGTGGAGCGCCGTGACATCGACGTGCGGCTCAACACCGTGATCACGCCGGAGAACATCACCTCCTTCGGCGCCGACGGCGTCATCTTTGCTACCGGCTCCCTGCCCTCCTGTCCCCCGGTGCCCGGCATCGGGCACGCCCACAAGGCCATGGACATGTACGACGGCAATGTCAAGCCCGGCCACAAGATTGTTATGGTGGGCGGCGGCCTGGTGGGCTGCGAGGCCGGCCTCTTCCTCCAGAAGACCGGCCACGAGGTCACCGTGGTGGAGCTGCTGGGCCGGCTGGCCAACGAGTCCTTCGGCATGTACCGGGAGGCCCTGATCTGGGAGATGGAGAAATGCGGCATGGCCATGCTGCCCAAGACCCGCTGCCTGGAGATCACCCCCACCGGCGTGAAGGTGGAGAACGCCGGCGGCGTCCAGACCCTGGAGGCCGACACCGTCCTCTTTGCCCTGGGCATGAAGAGCGTGGACATCGCCCCCCTGAAGGCCGCCGCCGAGGCCGCCGGACTCAAGACCTGGGTCATCGGCGACGCCATCCAGCCCGGCAAGGTGGATCAGGCCACCCGCAGCGCCTATCTGGCCGGCATCGAGGTGGGCCGCTGAGTCCCCCGCCCCGGAATAAATCAACCCCTCCGGCTAAACCGGAGGGGTTCTGCTTGTCGGAAAAGCGGCAAGAGCCACTTTTTCGAGGGAGATGCGCGCAAGATGAACCTTGATTCCCGACGGAAAAGTCGGCTCATCTTGCGCGGAAGTGTCATTTCCGGGGCGCATGTCCCCGGAAATGACTGATTTTCATGTTATTCCTGCGGCTGTGGCCGCAGGAATTCTGCGAGGCTTTCCTTCCTGGAAGGTTTTTCGCCCGTCTGCGGCCTGGGTATTGGCGGCTTCTTGAGCGAC
>NZ_JH417725.1 GCF_000239295.1 Flavonifractor plautii ATCC 29863 | reverse complement strand
AGGACTATGCCCAGGAAACCGCCGTCGCCCTTCACGGGGCTGGCTCCAGCGTGAAGGTATTAGACCTTGCCCGTGTGTGGCCTGAAATTCCAGAGCATGGAGATGTGTCTGATATGCTCCTCCAATTTGGTGAGGAAAAGGCTTGCGCCATGATAGCGCAGCTTATCAGCACAACGCCACAATGGGAACCGCCTCCGCCAGAGGTAGACCCTTTGTTTTCCCTGTTCAAATCACTGGAGGACTTTCCAGAGGAAGAGGCGAAGTGGCTTATTCCGGGATGGATACCAGCGGGGCAAATATCGGTTATCGCGGCGGATGGGGGAATAGGAAAAACCACATTGTGGTGCCACCTGATTGCGGCATTGAGCAACGGCATAACCTGCATACTAGACCCGCCGGGATATAACCGTGAGCCCATGAAAATTATGTTCCTGACCACGGAGGACAGTGTAAGGAAGAAGCTGCGGAAAAAACTGCGCCTTGCCGGGGCCAACATGAAAAATATCATTACCCCGGATTTTGTCGGAGATCGTTCCGGGATGCTCCACAAGTTGAAATTCGGTTCTGAGGAATTGGAAAGGGTGCTGCGCCACTTCCGCCCCGCACTATGTGTCTTTGACCCGATACAGGGCTTTACCCCGCCTCATGTCAACATGGGGAGCCGGAACGAAATGCGGGATTGCACTGCCCAGCTTATCACCATCGGGGAGGACATCAACACAACGGCGCTGATTGTCTGTCACACCAACAAGCGCAAGGGGGCCAGCGGACGCGACCGTATTGCCGACAGTGCCGATATATGGGACATTGCCCGTTCTGTGCTTATGGCTGGATTCACTGAGGAGCAGGGTATACGCTACCTATCCAACGAGAAAAACAATTATGCCCAGTTGCAGGAAACCATTCTTTTCTCCATTGACAGCAATGAACAGATACACAAAGAGGGGACAAGCTGGCGGCGGGATCGTGAGTATGTCATGGGGGCGGAACAAGCCAGATCTTCACCAGTGCGGGAGGATTGCAAGGCGTTCATTATAAAAACGCTACACGAAGCCGGAGGAGCTATGTCGACAGCCGATCTGGACAAGCTGGCTACCGCTGCGGGGTATAGTTTCACCGCCGTAAAAAGGGCAAAGCAGGACTTAAAGAAAGGCGGGAGCGTGAAGTATTTTCACACTGGGGGAAACGCTGCCCGGGTTTGGCATATTCAAGCCCTTGTGGAGCCGGAGAACGGCGGTTTCGAGGAACTTCCAGATGACACCGAAACACCCTTTGACAATGCTCTCCCGTCAGACCTTTCAAAAGTGGTATAGTACAGATTTTTTCTTGTATTATCAATGGTTTCCGTATTTGCCCCCCCTGGTATTGTACGGCACTAAATGGCGAGTACGGGTTTTGTATTGGAGGGGGAGGGTACAGTACGCAACGCCTTGTGCTGCAACGGTTTGGCCGTATTATACCACCCTGCGTCTCTCTGACGGTATGGGGGCGAGTGAAAAACAAAGTGGTCAAGTGAAAATTTTGAAAGGAACAATAGCTTATGGAACAACTGATTTGCCCGCTTGATGGGAAAACCTGCGAGCGGGATTGCCCAGACAGATACGGGGAGGGCGGGTGTCTGCTGACTACCGCCCAGGAGTTGGGCGCAAAGATTCTTGATTTTGGCGGTGTGAATGTCGGAATGATGTTTCTGCCAGGAGATGATACAGATGGATGATAAAATGGTGATCTGCCCGCTGCTGAGCATAGGGAAAGATTTTCCTGTCAAATGTCTGGCCGATAGGTGCGCATGGTATGTTCAGCATGGCACCTACAGGGGAGGGGTAACCGGCGGGGATTGCGCCTTAACTACGATGGCCGACAGCATGGACGGCGGACTTTTATGCATCGGCGGAGGTTGATATGGGGGCTAAATCGCAGAGAAAGGGCCGTTCTGGAGAACTGGAGCTTGCCCGGCTCCTCCAGGGATACGGCTACGACGTGCAGCCGGGACGGGCGCAGAGCTATGGAGAGGTGCCGGACTTGTCCGGCCTCCCCGGTGTACATATCGAGTGCAAGCGCAACGAGCGGCTGAATGTACCGGAGGCTATGGCGCAGGCCGTCCGGGACGCGGAGCGGTTTCAGGATGGAGCGCCCACCGTGTTCCATAGGCGCAACCGCTCCGGCTGGCTGGTGACGCAGCGCCTTGAGGACTGGATGGAAATCTCCCAAAATCTCACACATAAAAAAGGAGAACTGAACCATGAACGAAAAGACTATTCAGATCATCCCCGCCCCCTCTAACCTCATGTATGCCTATGACGGAGGGACAGCACAGCCCGTCGCCTGCCTTGCTCTGGTGGAGCTGGCCGACGGCGACCGCGAGATCAGAGCGATGGGCCTGACGAACGGCGAGATTTTCGAGGAGCAGCCCGGAGCAATCCTTTTCTTTGATTGAGGGGGGAATCGCCCTCAGCATGTGTCGCATTTCACGACGGTAGGTCTGGAAAGGATGGAGGCCCGCAGGGGGGTGCAAATCTGCACCTCCTTGCTATAGGGCAGGGGGTGGGCCACGAGGTAGCTATGAGCGACTTCCCGCTTTTGCAATCAGGGGGTTTTTGCCCACGTTGAGGTTTCCCAAAAGAGGAAATCCCCAAATTGGGCTCTCCTCCTGGTGGCCCCCAAGTGGTACGGTTCATACTGAGCCCAATTATGAGCCCAGTGGTCAATAGCTCGAACGAATTTCGTACGCGCCCCCAGCACGAGGTCAATGGTATTGACTTTGTAAGTGACTGATTGTTACTTGCAAAAAAAGAAACCGCCCTCAGCAGTTGAGCGCGGCCCGGTAGTATGTGAGCTTGTCACCCACATTCTATCACGAAAGGGGCGGCGAGGCAATGAGTAATGAAGAACTAGCGGTGGCGATCCGAGCGGGAGAGCGGGACAAGCTCATGGAGCTTTGGGGGCAGGTGCGGCGGCTGGTGCATGATATGGCATACAAGCGCCTGAGAGCCACAAACGGGGCCGGGGGTGTCACGCTGGACGATCTTATGCAAGCGGGCTTCCTGGGCTTCCCGGAGGCCGTGAGGGCCTATGACCCGTCGGCGGGGTTCCGGTTTTCCTCCTACCTCACTTACCCGGTAAAATCGGCGTTCAGTGAGGCGGAGGGGCGGCGGAGCGAAAAGCAGAAGCGCGACCCCATTTTCTCCGCCGTCAGCATAGACGCCCCGCTCGACAAAGGAGAGGGTGAACCGCTCACCCTGGCCGACGTGATACCAGACCCACATGCGGCGGAAGCCCTGGAGGGTGTTGGAGTATGGGATACCCTTCACAGGGCTGTGAACGGGCTTCCAGAGGGCCAGAGAGAGGAAATCCGGCGGCGGTATTGGCTCAACCAAACCACGGCGGAAATCTCGACAGCCACCGGCACACCGGAGAAGGAGGTGCGCAAGCTGGAGGCGGCAGCCCTACGGGCCCTGCGGCATCCCAGCGTGTCACGGATGCTGCGGGAGTATCGGTAAAGCCGTGAGGAAGCCGGGAAGACCCCGAGATTTCCGAGGCCCTAAAAGGGAAACGAACAACGAGCGAACAGAGAGAAAAGCCC
>NZ_JH417724.1 GCF_000239295.1 Flavonifractor plautii ATCC 29863 | reverse complement strand
CGCCCGTGTCTCCCGTAAAGGCCGATGCCCACATCGGCCCGCCTCCGCGTCTCTTTTGGCGTTCCGATCTGCCTATATGGCTCTCTTTTCTATCCTGATTGTATTTTATCCTTTCTATATTACGATTTGGAGTTGATTTTTGATGCAGACAACCCATACCCATTACCGCACCCACACCTGCGGGGATCTCCGTATGGAGCACGTGGGCCAGACCGTCACCCTGGCGGGCTTTCTGGAGAACGTCCGCGAGGTGGGCCAGAACTTTGCCTTCGCCGTCCTGCGGGACTTCTACGGGGTGACCCAGGTGGTCGTGGAGAACGAGGCCATGTGGAAGGCCTTCAAGGGGCTGAACAAGGAGTCCACCGTCCAGATCACCGGTGTGGTGCGGGAGCGGGACTCCAAGAACCCCAAGCTGCCCACCGGCGACATCGAGGTGGTGCCGGAGGCGGTGGAGGTGCTGGGCCGCTGCCGCCACAACGAGCTGCCCTTCCAGATCAACCGCAGCCGGGAGGCCGACGAGTCCGCCCGCCTGAAGTACCGCTATCTGGATCTCCGCAACCCGGAGGTGAAGAACAACATCATCCTCCGCTGCCAGGTGGTGGCCGCCCTGCGGAAGGCCATGCTTGACCACGGCTTCCTGGAGATCACCACCCCCATCCTCACCGCCTCCTCCCCGGAGGGCGCCCGGGACTATCTGGTGCCCAGCCGCAAGCACCCCGGCAAGTTCTACGCCCTGCCCCAGGCCCCCCAGCAGTTCAAGCAGCTGCTGATGGCCTCCGGCTTCGACAAGTACTTCCAGATCGCCCCCTGCTTCCGGGACGAGGACGCCCGGGGCGACCGCTCCCCCGGCGAGTTCTACCAGCTGGACATGGAGATGGCCTTTGCCGATCAGGAGGACGTGTTCGCCGTGTTGGAGGACGTGCTGCCCCCCATTTTTGCCCAGTACGGCACCTACAACGTGGCCTCCACCGCCCCCTTCCGCCGCATCTCCTACCGGGATGCGATGGACAAGTACGGCTCCGACAAGCCGGATCTGCGCATTGATCTGACCGTCACCGACGCCACTGAGGCCCTGGGCGCCTGCGGCTTCGGCCCCTTTGAGGGGAACACCGTCAAGGCGGTGGTGGTCACCGGCTTCGAGGGCACCCGCAAGCAGATCGACAAGCTGTGCGCCGACGTGGAGGTCCAGTCCGGCGAAAAGGCCTACTGGTTCCGCTACGACGAGAACGGCGAGATTGTGGGCGGCATCGCCAAGTTTGTCCAGCCCATGAAGGACGCGGTGGTGGCCGCTCTGGGGCTGGAAAAGGGCTGCTTCGTGGGCCTCACAGCCGGCAAGCTCCTGGCCGCCCAGAAGGCCGCCGGCGTGCTCCGCTCCAAGCTGGGCGCCTTCTGCCCCAACCACATGGACAAGGAGCGCTATGAGTTCTGCTGGATCGTGGACTTCCCCATGTACGAGATCGGCGAGGAGTCCGGGCTTTTGGAGTTCTGCCACAACCCCTTCTCCATGCCCAACGGCGGACTGGAGATTCTGAAAAAGGCCGCCGCCGGCGAGGTGGACCCCCTGTCCATCACCGCCTTCCAGTACGATCTGGTGTGCAACGGCGTGGAGCTCTCCTCCGGCGCCGTGCGGAACCACGATCCGGAGATCATGATCGAGGCCTTCCAGCTCGTCCGCCTGGGCGAGGACGACGTGAAGGCCAAGTTCCCCGCCATGTACAACGCCTTCACCTACGGCGCGCCCCCCCACGCGGGCATCGCCCCCGGCGTGGACCGCATGGTCATGCTGCTGGCCGGCGAGGACTCCATCCGGGAGATCATCCCCTTCCCCATGAACAAGAACGCCCAGGATCTCATGATGGGCGCCCCTTCCTTCGTCACCCAAGCCCAGCTGGACGAGCTGAACATCGTCTGCACCAAGAAGGAGGAGGACGAGGCCGCCGAGTAACCGCCTTCGCAAGTTTTCCACAGGATCCTTCCCGCATGTGGAAAACCGGATCAAACAAAAACCAGGAGCACACCGCTGTGGTGTGCTCCTGGTTTTGTATCTCATAGTATCCTCTTTGTAGGGGCGGCCCTTGTGGCCGCCCGCGCTTCTCCCGTAGGGGCCGATGCCCACACCAGCCCGCCTGCGGGCGGGGACAAGCCCCGCCCCTACGCCCCCGGCGAAACCCTTGTACGGCGCAAGCGCCGCCCCACC
The DNA here is from genome assembly GCF_000239295.1 of Flavonifractor plautii ATCC 29863. Lineage (GTDB taxonomy): Bacteria > Bacillota > Clostridia > Oscillospirales > Oscillospiraceae > Flavonifractor > Flavonifractor plautii. The sequence goes on along the minus strand of NZ_JH417724.1, from coordinate 4,768 downwards.
TTGTGGGGCCCCAGAGGCCAAAAAGAAGATGCCGTCATTCCTCGTCCAACTTGAGAACCGCCACCGCAGCGTTAAGCAAACGTGCCGGTGGCACGTTTGTAGCGTAGGCCGCAGCGGCTATGCCGCGAGGAGGGAACTTTGCGGATGCTTACTCTTCGTCCAATTTAAGCACCGCCATGAATGCCTCGGTCGGGATCTGCACCGTACCCAAGCTCCGCATCTTCTTTTTGCCCTCTTTCTGCTTCTCCAGCAGCTTCTTTTTCCGGGTGATGTCGCCGCCGTAGCACTTGGCCAGCACGTCCTTGCGCATGGCGCGGACGGTCTCGCGGGCGATGACCTTGCCGCCGATGGCGGCCTGGACGGGCACCTCGAAGAGCTGGCGGGGGATGTTGTCCCGCAGCTTTTCACACAGCCGCCGGGCGCGGGGGTAGGCCTTCTCCCGGTGGGCGATGAAGGACAGGGCGTCCACCTGATCGCCGTTGAGCAGCATATCCACCTTCACCAGCTCGGAGGGCTCGTACTTGTCCAGCTCGTAGTCCAGAGAGGCGTAACCCTTGGTGCGGGCCTTGAGGGTGTCGAAAAAGTCGTAGATGATCTCGCCCAGGGGCATGGAGTAGTGCAGCTCCACCAGGTTGGTGTCCAGATACTGCATGTCCTTGAACTCGCCCCGGCGCTCCTGGCACATGGGCATGATGTTGCCCACATAGTCGGGCGGCGAGACGATGGACACCTTGGCGTAGGGCTCCTCAGCCAGCTCGATCACCGCCGGGTCAGGGTAATTGTGGGGATTGTCCACCATGACCACGGTGCCGTCGGTCTTGGTGATACGGTAGATCACCGAGGGCAGGGTGGTGATGAGATCCAGGTCGAACTCCCGCTCCAGCCGCTCCTGGATGATCTCCATGTGGAGCATGCCCAGAAAGCCGCAGCGGAAGCCGAAGCCCAGGGCGGCGGAGGACTCGGGCTCGAAGGACAGGGAGGCGTCGTTGAGCTGGAGCTTCTCCAGGGCGTCCCGCAGATCGGGATACTTGGAGCCGTCCTCGGTGTAAATGCCGCAGTACACCATGGCGCGGGCGGGGCGGTAGCCGGGCAGGGCCTCGGCGGCGGGGCGCTCCACACCGGTGACGGTGTCACCCACCTGGGTGTCCTTCACGTTTTTGATGGAGGCGGTGAAGTAGCCCACCTCGCCGGCGATCAGCTCGCCGCAGGGCTCCATCCCCAGGGGGAGCAGGTGGCCGCACTCCAGCACCTCATAGGACGCGCCCGAGGCCATCATCTTCACCTTCATCCCGGTCTTGATGGTACCCTCCATCACACGGAAATAGACGATCACGCCCCGGTAGGCGTCGTACTGGCTGTCAAAGATCAGGGCGCGGAGCGGGGCCTCCGGGTCGCCCTTGGGGGCGGGGACGTTCTTCACGATGTCCTCCAGCACCGCGTCGATGTTCAGCCCCACCTTGGCGGAGATCTCGGGGGCGTCCTGGGCGGGCAGGCCGATGATGTTCTCAATCTCGTCCTTCACCCGCTTGGGGTCGGCGGCGGGCAGGTCGATCTTGTTGATGACGGGCAGAATCTCCAGGTCGTGCTCCAGGGCCAGGAAGGTGTTGGCCAGGGTCTGGGCCTCGATGCCCTGGGCGGCGTCCACGATAAGCACCGCGCCCTCGCAGGCGGCCAGGGAGCGGCTCACCTCATAGTTGAAGTCCACGTGGCCCGGCGTATCGATCAGGTTCAGCTCATAGGTCTCCCCGTCGGCAGCCTGATAGTTGAGCTTCACCGCCCGGGCCTTGATGGTAATGCCCCGCTCCCGCTCCAGGTCCATGTTGTCCAGCAGCTGGCTCTCCATCTCCCGCTGGGAAACGGCGTTGCACTTCTCAATCAGCCGGTCAGACAGGGTGGATTTGCCGTGGTCGATGTGGGCGATAATGGAAAAGTTGCGGATTTTGGATTGGTCAGTCATGGCATACTCCTCCCTTCGGCAAATCCACCCGGAACCCCGCGCAGCGGGGCGCGGCGGCCTGCCGCGTCCAAGCGTTTTGTCCCCCGGACAAAACCTTGCCGCAGGCGGAATTCACTTCCGCCGAGGATGCAAAATAATACGGGGTACCCGCGGAGTCCACAGACTCCGCGGGATTTGATTTGCCGTGGTCAATGTGGGCAATTATCGAAAAATTACGGATTTTGCTCTGGTCGGTCAAAAAAATACACCTCCGAAGATGTGAAAGCGTCAATTGACATTGGAGCGATACTCTGCATATCTCTACTGCGGCCGCCCCGGCCGTTCAAGGGCATGGTACCGGTGGCGCCCCCCGGGCGTAGCCGGTAAACAGGCGGTGCGTCCGGGATGCCGCGCCCTACTTCTGGTTCTGAATCTCCATCCGGCGGTTGACCCGCTCCCCGGTGTTGTGGATAATCTGGAGCAGGGACTGGTACAGTCCGGGGTAGTTCTCCATCAGCGCGTCGTTGTGCATGGGCGGGAAGCTCCCCTTCTCCTTGACGTGGGCGGCCAGGGCGTCCACATACTGGGCCTCGGTACAGATCATGTCGGCGGTGGCCACGCCCGCCATAAACTGCCGGGCGGGCACGGAGAAGAAGTCCTCGTTCTTGCTGCCATCCGCCCGGTACAGGTGGCGAAACATCTTGTAAACAGCGGTACCCAGGTAGTCCGCCGCGGCGTTAATGGCCTCCTTGCGGCCGGTCTTGCCCAGCAGGTCGAAGAGCACGCCGATGGAGTTGACCAGCAGCTTTTTGTTCAGCGTGGCCATAATGGAGCCGTGGAGCACGTTGTCCTTCTCGGTGGAGTAATCGTACAGCTCTTCGGCGGCGATGGTGGTGCCGTCCCGGGAGAGGGTACGGCCCAGCAGGAAATCCGCCGACACATTATAATAGTTGCAGGCCTTCGTGACAAAGGCCAGACCGGGCTCACGCACGCCGTTCTCATAGTGGGAGAGCAGCGCCTGGCTGATCCCCAGATCCTTTGCGGCCGCGCGCTGGGAGATCCCCTTCTCCTGCCGGAGCAGGGAAAGGCAGCGGGAAAAATCGGAACTCATAACACACCTCAACTTCAACTGGCTTCAAAACAGTAGGTATAGTATAAATGCGAGAATACAAAAAGTAAAGTGTATTTTTTCACAATCTTATGGCTTTTAGGCATTGAGAACCGCAGTCGAAATGGTGTATAATAGCTCCGACGCCGAGCATTTTGGCATTTGACGTACGTTTTTTATGATGGAGGAAGATACCAATGGCCATTCACATGTTTCAGCAGCTCATCGACACCCTGAAAAAGTCCCCCAAGCGCATTGTCTTTACCGAGGGCACCGACGCCCGCATCCTGGAGGCCAGCGCCCGCCTGCTGGCCGGCACCTGGCTGGCCCCCATCCTCATCGGCAATGAGGCGGAGGTAAAGGCCGCGGCCGAGGAGGTCGGCTTCAACATCCGGGGTGCCGAGATCATCGACCCCGCCACCTATCCCGACATGGACAAGATGGTGGAGGAGATGGTGGCGCTGCGCCGCGGCAAGATGACCGCCGACGAGTGCCGCGCCGCCCTGATGAAGGGCAACTATTTCGGCACCATGCTGGTGAAGATGGGCGTGGCCGACTGTCTGCTGGGCGGCGCCACCTACTCCACTGCCGACACCGTCCGCCCCGCCCTGCAGCTCATCAAGACCAAGCCCGAGAATAAAATCGTCTCCTCCTGCTTCATTATGGTCCGCGAGGGCGTGGGCGACAACACTGTGCTGGCCATGGGCGACTGCGCCATCAACATCGACCCCACGGAGGACGAGCTGGTGGAGATCGGCCTGGAGTGCGCCAAGTGCGCCAAAACCTTCGGCATTGACCCCAAGGTGGCCTACCTGAGCTACTCCACCAAGGGCTCCGGCAAGGGTGACACTGTGGACAAGATGCGCAACGCCTGCGCCAAGGCCAAGGCTGCCGCCCCCGACCTGGCCATCGACGGCGAGATGCAGTTCGACGCCGCCGTCTCCCCCACCGTGGGCCAGCTCAAGTTCCCCGGCTCTCCCGTGGCCGGCTATGCCAACACCTTTATTTTCCCCAACATTAATGCGGGCAACATCGGTTATAAGATTGCCCAGCGCCTGGGCGGCTTTGACGCCTATGGACCCATTCTGCTGGGTCTGAACGCCCCGATCAACGACCTCTCCCGCGGCTGCAACGCCCAGGAGGTCTACTCCATGGCCATCATCACCGCCGCGCTGGCCTAACAGCCCTCCAAAGTCCGGAGTTTCCTTCAGGAACTCCGGACTTTTTCCGGCCATGGAGGAGACCTCCGCCCACTCCGGGGGCACGGCGCTCCGCGCGGTCAAGCGTTTTGCGCAAGGGCGCAAAACCTTGATGCCGGGGCATTACTTGTCCCGCGCAGTAAAAAAGCCGGGGGCCCCACAGGCACCTGCCTGTGGGGGGTTGCTCCATGGCCATCATCACCGCCGCGCTGGCCTAACTGGCCCTCCAAAGTCCGGAGTTTCCTTCAGGGACTCCGGACTTTTTCCGGCTATGGGGGGAGATCCCCCGTCCCCTCCGGTCCCCCGCGGCACCCAAAAGGATGCCGTGGGGGCTTTTCGTCCCGGTCAAAGTGGACAAATCTTTTTGCTGCTCTGCCCTGGCCATTTCTCCTTCTGGTAGTAGTAGGACATCATTTTGAAAGCCGCCCACTATATGTCGTGTCGGTTGTGCTTTGACCTTCAATTGCCGCGGATTCCCGCCTTTTCCAGTCAATGTAGGTTTGTCAAACATATTGGACGGTGAAC
>NZ_JH417723.1 GCF_000239295.1 Flavonifractor plautii ATCC 29863 | reverse complement strand
TCACCGTCCAATATGTTTGACAAACCTACATACCAATTTTCTTTGATCTCCAGCATCTCCATCTCGCTGAGATCGTAAAGCGGGGACCCTTTTGCGTGCTCCTTGATCGCTTCTACATCACAGGAGGTATCCTCGGAGTAAATGATATAAACGTGCGTCATATAAAATTGGCCGTCGTCCTCTTTGCTTTCACCAGTTGAATATTGAAAGAAGGCCACATCTTCGCTGCCCTTGGCGCCACCTGTCATATCCGCATATCGGGCCATCTGCTCCCCGCTGTGGATTCTATCGACGGTCGATTGATAGCCTTGTATTTTGAGATCCACTATGACCTGCTCGATTGCGGGAGACAGGCAGCCAATGAAACTCCCAGCCAGGAATACGATCAGACACCACAGGATGGAGAGCACACAATTTCTGATATATCTCCGGTTCCTCCTGCGTCTGACCGCCTGCACAATAAACATAACCAGCAAGACCGGGAGCACCAGCAGTCCAAAAAAGAAGTGTGAAAAAGCAAGAAGTATGGCAATGAGCTTATAAAAGCCAAAGACGATTCCGCCGCAAGTCTGGACAATCTGATAGAAACTAACAACAAACACATCTATGGTAAAAAGAACTGCAAGGAGCACTCCCGCTATGGGGATTTCCCTCTTTTGCCGCCCCTTTTGCGTTATTTGATCCATCACTTTCTCCTTTCCTGTCGTCACTTATGCAAGAAAGCATTGTTTTCTAAAAAGTGCAACTCTTGTGGCTTACACAAACCAACACATGGCCTAAGCAGCAAAAGTGCCCCGCGACACCCTGTCACTTGGACAGGCTGACGCAGGGCGCGAAAAGGCCGCAAGGGAGACTCCACATCCACCAGCGGATGTGGTTTCTTCTTCAGCCAAAATCATTTTTTCATATTTGAACAGAACAGCCGTGGACTGTCCCAGTTTTTCTTCCATAGAAAGACCTCGGGTTACAAATTTCTAAATGGGTATACTTTACTATTTTATTATATCACATCATCTGTTTTCTTTGGAAGAGAGATTTGCTCCTCAGCCAAATTTGTGATGTGGATTTTTTCCTTTCTCTTTCCCGTCCCGGCATACTCCAGCAGTTCTCTGGCATTGCTGGCCGGATGCCGCACATAGGCGATGAGAAAATCGCTGCGCTCCACCATATATCGGTTTGCGCGGACGATGGCAAGCCGTTTGGGGACCGTTTCCAGATCCGGCGGATAGAACAGAGCGTCGAACTCCTCTGGCAGATCCACCTTTCTGTTGACTGGGTAATATGGGGTCATCAGCATCAGCGTAATATCCGGGTGCGCTCGCTTGGCCTGCGACAGTGCCCGGATCACCAGACGGTCAAAGCTTCCATACTGTCCCACCACAAATTCAGATACGCCATATTCCGTGATATGACGCTCTATGGTTTCAAGCAGAGTTGGGTACACCCGATCCGGCGTCTCCCTATGCCCTATAAAAAAGCAGTTTCCCATCTGACAGCCCTCATACACAGTCGCAGTCATATTTTATTGATTGTGATTCATAATAGAAATATAAAGCTCACGCCCATTTTAATAATTAAATCACTAATTATTCGTTGTGTGAAGCGAAAGTTGATGATTTAAGTACGAACCCGCAACGCTCCCTTATATTAAAATAATAAACAGAGATTGGAGGGAGAGGATCATGGACGATAACCGCCGCTATGAAGCGTTTGTGCGGGACCGCATCACAGAGCTGCGGGAACAGAAGGGTGTTTCTGAGCATCGGATGAGCCTGGAGCTTGGAAAGAGCGGCTCTTACATCAGAAGCATCACCAATGGAATTTCTATGCCCTCTCTCCGAGAGCTGTTCAACATCATGGAATACTTTGATTTGACGCCAACTCTTTTCTTTGCTCCTATGGACGATCCGGATTCCCTGCGTGGGATCATAGGCAAGAAGCTGCTTGCCCTTCCGGATGAAGACTTGGAGAAAGTAGTTGTTTTTCTGGACTGGATCAGAAAATAACCGCTCCTACTGGCGTTTGACATGAAAAATATGCCGCTCAGTCAGTTCCTGATAGTTTCTGACATGGGCGGTTTCTTTTTTGCGCTCTTGGGGAAAGAACTTCCGGCTATTGAAATTTCAAGCTCTTTCCACTAAAATGGAATTCATCGTCTGTTACCAACCGTTCCAATTACAAAGCGAGGTAGGAAAAAATGAACCAAAAAGAAATCAATGAGCTGCGGCGCCGTTTTCGCCCGGAAAAAAGCGCCATCAGCCGTGTTTATGGATGCTATGTCAACAGCAGTAAAGAGATCGTTTCCGATCTGGACGAATCCCTGGGCATGATGCCGCAGGAGGAGGCCGAGAAGTATTTGAGCCTTTTGAAGAAGGGACTGTCCGGTTCCCTGGGGAAAAACCTCATTGATATCGTATTCTCCACTCAGCAGGTAGTGGACAGTGAGGAACACCGCCTGCTCACCACACTGCGGGATTCCCAGCTTAAGGACAACGAGGCCCGCCAGACCTTTTACCACAAGGTAATTGACAGTCTGGACATGGGGGACAGCAGTTACCTGCTGCTCCTGACCTGTGACAGCTACGATGTTCCCCATCGGGGCAAGGATGATTCCCTGCAAGCGGATGCCTCGGATGAGGTGTTCACCTACATCGTCTGTGTTGTGTGCCCCATCAAGGAGGGCAAGGTAGAGTTGGGATATTTTCCCGGTGACAATGAATTCCACTGTGCTGCCGGGCAAACCGTCGCTCCTCCTGAGCTGGGTTTTCTCTTCCCGGCATTCGATGACCGGGCAGCAAATATCTATAACGCTCTCTTTTACAGCAGGAAGGCCAATGAAATTCACCAGGAGTTCATTGACGCGATCTTCCATGTGGAAGCGCCGATGTCTGCCGTCGAGCAGAAGGAAGCATTCCAGTCAGCTCTGAGCGATGCGTTTGACTGCAGTCTGGAAGTGATGCAGACTGTTCATGAACAGCTGCGTGAGAAAATCAAGGAGCACAGGGAGAGCAGGAGTTTGGAACCCCTGGAGATGAGCGTCTCAGAAATAGGGCAAATTCTTCAAAGCTGCGGGATTGCGGATGAGCAGGTGGCAGCATTCCAGGAAAACTGCGGCGAGCAGTTTGGTTCGGGGGTTGTCCTGAATCCGGCAAACCTGATCGACAGCAGCCGCTTTGAAATCAAGACACCTGAGATCACCATTTCTGCTGATCCAGAGTATAGTTACCTGGTGGAAACTCAAATTATCAACGGGCGCAAGTACCTCCTAATCCCTACTGAAGATGGCGTGGAGGTCAACGGTTTTGCTGTCAGCATTACAGCTGCACAGAAAGACGATTAAATTTCAAAAGCCGGACACAACGCAAGGCGGTATAACCTTTAAGGCCAGATATTGTTTGTTTAAACTGGTTCCAATGTCAAGGACAATTTTTTGA
>NZ_JH417722.1 GCF_000239295.1 Flavonifractor plautii ATCC 29863 | reverse complement strand
AGCCGCCGCCCCGACTGGGGCGGCGGCTCTGTGCTGCTATCCGACGGTGCCCTGTATGGCGCTCTCGGCCAGGGCCAGATCATCCTTGTGCACATATACCGTGTACTCGAAGGGGGCTGCGCCGGCCCCCAGGTGGAGAGCGGGGCCGGAGGTTCCATAGCCGGAGAAGCCGCCCACCGGGCGGCTGTCCTGGGTGATGACAAACTCCACCCCCGCGCCCTGGAGGGCGGCGCGGAGCTGTCCGACCTCCTGGGCGTTGAAGGTACTGTAAAGCTTGCGGCGGGCGAAGAGGGGGATGCTGGACATAATGGCACACTCCTTTCGACAAAAAGAGGCCGCTTCCAACGGCCGCCCATCGGGATTGCTCAGTTGAGAGTACCCTGCAGGGCGGCCTGGGCCAGCTCAAAGTCGTCCTCATGGACATAGATAATGTATTCAACGGAGGGGGGTACCAGTTGCAGGCCGATGCCGAAAAAGGAGCCGTTCTGGCGGTCCTGCCGAATGATGAATTCCACCCCGGCGGCCTGGAGGGCGGCGCGGAGCTGTCCGACCTCCTGGGCGTTGAAGGTGCTGCAGAGCCTGCGGCGGGCAAAGAATGGGATACTGGACATAACGGCGCACTCCTTTCCACAGAAAAGGCCTTGTTTCCAACCGACGCCCGCAGGGCGGCCCCCCAACCGCGAGCCCAACAACGTGGGTCGCGGTTGGAGGCGAAGAACCGCCCGGCCCGGCTAAGAGGTTTCGCCATCCCGGCGGAACCTCGTGCCAAAAGGGCGGTTCTGAGCCCGTGGCGGGGGCGGGTGCGAATCGAACACACCAGGACGGGAGCGCCGTCCCCGCCGGTTTTGAAGACCGGGGGGCCCACCAGCGGCCCTTCCGCCCCCATATCTACCCCCATCATAGCCGGTTTTCCACCGCAGGTCAAGCAGATGTGGAAAAAATCCGCACCTCACCCTGACGGCGGGTGACGCCGGAGGCGTCCCAGTGCTCCAGCAGGAGCAGGGCGCACCGGCGGGAACAGCCCAGGGCATCCCTGGCCTCGGCCAGGGAAAAGGGGGCGGGGCCGAAGCGCCCGCGCAGCCGGGCCTCCGCCGCCCGGACGGCCCCGGCGTGGAGCAGATGGCCGGGGGAGAGCTCCAGCAGGACGCCCCGCTCCTTCAGGCGGCGGCAGGCCCGCCGCGCCTCCCTGATCCGCCCGGCAAAGCGGGGCTCCACCCGCGCCCAGGGGGGCGGCTCCAGGCCGTACCCCAGATAGAGGGCCTCCAGCTCCCCCTCCGCCTCCGCCGACGGGGCGGGGGCCGCCGGAGCCGCCGGGGCGGCGGGGGATTCCGCCGCCAGGAGGGGCCGCCCCTCCGCCAGGGCGGCCAGCCGGGCCAGCCGCTCCGGCCGCATGCGGCCCTTGCCGGGGGGCGCCAGATCCACCAGCACGCCGCCTCCCACCGTGGCCAGGGGGGAGAAGAAGCGCGCCACAAACCGGTCGCCGGGGGCGGCGGCGGCGGGCTGGGTGAAGCGGAGCTGGGCCCACCCCGCCTCGCCGGGGCGGAGCACGTCCTGTCCCAGGAGGATGCAGCGGCACACCAGGGCGCGGGCGCCGTGGTGGAAGTGGAGCTGACTTCCGGTGTGCACGGGAAAGGGGGCGTCGGGGAGCACCCGCAGGGATACGTCGGTCCGGTCGGTGAGGGCGAGGGCGCCGGGCGCAGCCAGGGTGTCCCCCCGGCCCACGTCCCGCAGGCGCACCCCCGCCAGGTTCACCGCCGCCCGCACCCCGGCGGGCAGCGCCTCCGCCGGGACGCCGTGGCACTGAAGGCCCCGTACCCGGGCGGTCTGCCCTCCCGGATAGAGCTGCACCCTGTCCCCCCGGCGGAGGGGGCCGCCGGTGAGGGTGCCGGTGACCACCGTGCCGCTGCCGTCCACGGAGAAGACCCGGTCCACGTGGAGCCGGGGGCTGCCCTCCGGCGGGGGCGGCGCCTGCCGGGCCATGGCCGCCAGGGCGGCCCGCAGCGCCTCCAGCCCCTCGCCGGTGACGGCGGAGACGAAGATCCGGGGGGCTCCCTCCAGAAAGGTGCCTGCCGTCAGGGCACGGGTGCGCGCCTCCACCTCCGCCCTGGCGGCGGGGGAGGCCAGATCCGCCCGGGTGAGGGCGACCACCCCCCGCTCCAGGCCCAGCAGGGAGAGAATGTCCAGGTGCTCCGCCGTCTGGGGCATGGGGCCCTCGTCGGCGGCCACGGTGAAGACCGCGCCGTCCAGCCCGCCGCAGCCGGAGAGCATGGTGGGGATGAACTGGGCGTGGCCGGGCACGTCCACCAGGGAGACCCGCCCCACCCCCGGCAGCTCCAGGGGGGCGAAGCCCAGCTCGATGGTGAGGCCCCGGCGGCGCTCCTCGGCCAGCCGGTCGGTGTCCACCCCGGTGAGGGCCCGCACCAGGGCGGTCTTGCCGTGGTCCACATGGCCCGCGGTGCAGAAGATCATGCCTTTCCCTCCCTCCACGCCGCCAGGGCGGCGGCGATCTCCGCCTCGTCGCCGGGCAGGAGGGTGCGCACGTCCAGCAGGAGCTTCCCCCGGTGGATGCGGCCCAGGATGGGCACCCGCCAGGCGCGGAGGTGGGCCTCCAGCGCCTCCGCAGGCTCCAGGGCCGCCGCCCAGGCGGGCAGGCTCTCCCCCGGCCGGGCGCCGCCCCCCACCTCCCCCTGGGTCTCCACCGCCGTGCAGGGGTGGAGGGGGGAGAGGGCTTCGGCCAGGGCCTCCGCCCGCCGCCGCAGCTCCTCCGGCGGGGCGGAGAGCATGGCGGACACCGGCACCGCCGTCCCGTCCCGCCAGTCCAGCAGGGTGGCCTCCAGGGCGGCCAGGGCCAGCTTGCCGGGGCGCAGGGCGCGGGAGAGGGGGTCGGCCCGCAGACGGCCGAGCGGCTCCGCCTTCCCCAGCAAAATCCCCGCCTGGGGCCCGCCCAGCAGCTTGTCCCCGGAGAAGCAGCACACATCGGCCCATGCCACCGCCCCGGCCAGCTCCGGGGAGCCGGGGGCGGCGGAGCCGAGATCGCAGAACAGGGGCACCCCCCGGCCCCGGGCCAGGGCCCCCAGCTCGGGCAGGGAGACCGCCTGGGTGAAGCCCACAACCCGGAAGTTGCTGGGGTGCACCCTGAGCAGCACCTGGGCCTCCCCCGCGTCCAGGGCGGCGGCGTAGTCGGCCGGGCGGGTCTTGTTGGTGGTGCCCACCTCCACCAGCCGGGCCCCGCTGCGGGCCAGGATGTCGGGCACCCGGAAGCCCCCGCCGATCTCCACCAGCTCCCCCCGGGAGATGGCCACCCCCCGCCCCGCCGCCAGGGCGGAGAGGAGGAGAAACACGGCGGCGGCGTTGTTGTTGACCACCAGGGCCGCCTCCGCGCCGGTGAGGGCGCACAGGAGGGCCTCGACGGCCGCCCCCCGGCGGCCCCGGCGGCGGGCGGAGAGGTCGTACTCCAGGTTGGAATAGCCCCGGGCGGCCTCTCCCACCGCCGCCGCCGCCCGCGGACTGAGAGGGGCCCGGCCCAGGTTGGTGTGGAGCACCACGCCGGTGGCGTTGATCACCCGCCCCAAGGCGGGCCGGGCCAGCTCCGCGCCCCGGCGGAGGACGGACTGCTCCAGCTCATCCAGGCCGGGGACGGCAGACAGCGCCCCGGCGCGCAGGGCGGCGCGGTACTCGTCCAGCACCTGGCGGGCCGCCTGCCGCCGCAGGGCGTAGGGCAGGGGGCTGCCCGCCAGGGCGGGGCGGGCGAGAAGCAGATCCATTTTGGGCAGCGCACGCAGCAGTTCCGGCTTCACAGAGATCCCTCCCGGGTGTCATTTGGCTAGAGTATATCACATTTTTTCAAACGATGGGGTATAAACTGCATGGTTTTCAGAAAAACGGGTACAAAATACGGTAAGACAAGGAAACATTTTCATTGACAGGACACTTACCAAACGGTTATGATTGGAGAGGTCAAAAAGCAACCGATTCCGGCCTGCCCCGCCTCGGGGCCGGGCCGATACAGAAAGGGACAGAGAGCAGATGAGAGGTGTCGAAACCCGTATCCAGGAGATCCGCCACCGGGTGTTCCGGGAGGTGGCCCGCATGGCTTACCACACGGAGTGGCCGGTGGACAAGCGCATTGAGAGCCTGCCTTACAAGATCATCCCGGGCGAGGTGGGCAACTTCCGCAACGACGTGTTTTTGGAGCGGGCCATCGTGGGCGAGCGGCTGCGGCTGGCCATGGGCCTGCCCTGCCGGAGCGCGGCGGAGCACGCCCCGCTCTCGGAGAATATCGAGGCGGCCGACCGGCCGGAGACCTACTACACCCCTCCGCTCATCAACGTCATTAAGTTTGCCTGCAACGGCTGCGCGGAGAAGCGGGTGCTGGTGACCGAGGGCTGCCAGGGCTGCCTGGCCCACCCCTGCGAGGAGGTCTGCCCCAAGGACGCCATCAAGCTGGACCGTTACAACGGCCGCTCCCACATCGACCCTGGCAAGTGCATCAACTGCGGCCGTTGCGCCGACGTGTGCTCCTACAAGGCCATTATCATTCAGGAGCGGCCCTGCGCCGTGGCCTGCGGAATGGACGCCATCGGAACCGACGCCAATGGCAAGGCCGAGATCGACCCGGACAAGTGCGTCTCCTGCGGCATGTGCCTGGTAAACTGCCCCTTCGGCGCCATCGCCGACAAGTCCCAGATCTTCCAGGTCATCCGGGCCATCCAGTCCGGTGAGCGGGTTTACGCCGCGGTGGCCCCCGCCTTCGTGGGCCAGTTCGGCCCCAAGGTGACCCCCGGCAAGCTCCGCGCCGCCGTGAAGCAGCTCGGCTTTGCCGATGTCTTTGAGGTGGCCATCGGCGCCGACCTCTGTGCCACCCAGGAGGCGGAGGACTTCGTCCGGGAGGTGCCGGAGGAGCTGCCCTTCATGGGCACGTCCTGCTGCCCGGCGTGGTCGGTCATGGCCAAGAAGCTCCACCCCGACCACGCCCACTGCATCTCCATGGCCCTCACCCCCATGACCCTCACCGCCCGCCTCATCAAGCACGAGCATCCCAACGCCAAGGTGGTGTTCATCGGGCCCTGCGCGGCCAAGAAGCTGGAGGCCATGCGCAAGAGCGTGCGCAGCGAGGTGGACTTCGTGCTCACCTTTGAGGAGATGGCGGGGATCTTTGCGGCCAAGCATGTGGATCTGACCACCATCGAGGAGGACCCGGACGGCGTCAACGATGCCTCTACCGACGGGCGCAGCTTCGCCGTGGGCGGCGGCGTGGCCAAGGCGGTGGTCAACGTTATCCAGCACCGCTACCCCGGCCGGGAGGTCAAGGTGACCAGCTCCCAGGGCCTGCGGGAGTGCCGCAAGATGATGCAGGAGGCGGTGGCAGGCAAGTACCCCGGCTATCTGCTGGAGGGCATGGCCTGTCCCGGCGGCTGCGTGGCCGGCGCCGGTACCATGCAGCCCATCAAGAAGTCCCAGGCCGCCGTTGGCCTTTACGCCCGGCAGGCCAAGCACAAGACCTCCGACGAAACCGAGCACATCAAGGAGCTGGACAAGCTGGTGGACTGAGCAGAGCAAAACGAACCCCCGGAACCGACGCGGTTCCGGGGGTTCGTTTATTCCTTGCAGGCCAGACGCTTGTGCACATCCCGGCGGAGCAGGGCGTAGAGCACCGAGGCCACGGGCACGCTGAGCAGCACGCCCACCAGGCCGCCCACGCCGCCGCCGATGGTGACGGCGGCCAGCACCCAGATGCCGGGCAGGCCGATGGAGGTGCCCACCACCTTGGGGTAGATGACGTTGCCCTCAATCTGCTGGAGCACCACCAGGAAGACCAGGAAGACCAGGGCTTTGATGGGGGAGACCATCACCAGCAGCAGGGCGGACACAATGGCCCCGATGTAGGCGCCCGCCACCGGGATGATGGCGGAGGCGCCGATGATGACGCCGATAAGAGGGGCGTAGTCGGCCTGGATGAAGAGCATCCCCGCCGCGCACAGCCCGCCCAGGATACAGGCCTCAATGAGCTGCCCGGTGACGAAGCGGGTGAAGGTGTCGGCCGTCAGGTGGACCACATCGGTGAGGGGGTCGGCAAACCGGGCGGGCACATAGGCCCGCAGCACCCGGCGGCACTGGCTCATGAGGGTGTCCCTGCCGGAGAGCATATAGATGGAGAATACCAGGGAGAGCACCCCGGTGACCACCATGGAGACGATGCCGCTGGTGAGCTCCAGCAGGTGGGGGCCCAGGTCGGACAGGAAGCCCAGCACGTAGTTGAACAGGTTTTTGAGCACATCGTTCAGGCCGGACAGGTCCAGCGCCTCCACATCCAGGTGGAAGTAGGAGATGATATCGTTGTACCAGCCCTGGACGTTGGCCAGGTAGCCCCCCAGGTTGAGGGCGAAGGTCTGGATGCTCTCCACCAGCTTGGGCACCACAAAGGAAAAGATGGCGGCGATGGCCAGAATCAGCACCAGATAGGAGGTGACCACCGCCAGGGGGCGGGCCGCCCCCCTGGCCCGGGTGCGGGACAGCCCTCGATCATAGAGGCGGAAAAAGAAGTGGCAGGGCCGGTTGAGGACGAAGGCCAGTGCGAAGCCGATGAGCAGCGGCTTAACCAGCCCCAGCACCCATGCCACCCCGCCGGCGATCAGGCCCAGGCGGCTGAGTACCATCACCAGTACCACCGTATAGGTGATGAGGAGCAGAATGCTTTTAAACAGCTTTTTATCCATGCTATCTCCCAATTTCATATAATCTGCCTCCACTATAGCATTGGCGGGCGGGGCCAGTCAACGGAATCCGGGCGATTTAAGCAAAGTTTAATGAAATGTTCCGCCTCCATAAAAATTTCCTTGACAAAGGGGCCTGGCAGGCCTATAATCATAGTAAACATATAGGAATTAAGAAGTTTTGAAAGGAGCGTCTCTATGTCGCACTTCATTTACGCGGACCATGCGGCCACCACGGCTGTCTCCGATACCGCCCTCCAGGCCATGCTCCCCCACTTCACCACGGCCTACGGCAACCCCTCCAGCCTGTACCGCTTTGCCCAGGAGGGCAAGACCGACCTGGAGCGGGCGCGGGCGGAAATCTCCGCCTGCCTCAACGCCCGGCCGGAGGAGATCTACTTCACCTCCGGCGGTACGGAGGCGGACAACTGGGCCCTGCGGGGGGTGGCCGAGCTCATGGCCCTAAAGGGGCGGAAGGGCGGCCACATCATCACCTCCGCCATCGAGCACCACGCCGTCCTCCACACCGCCCAGTATCTGGAGAAGCAGGGCTATGAGGTTACCTACCTGCCGGTGGACGGGCGGGGGCTGGTGGACCCCGCCGCCCTGGAGGGGGCGATCCGGCCGGACACCATTCTTATCTCCATCATGGCCGCCAACAACGAGATCGGCACCATAGAGCCTGTCGCCGAGCTGGGCCGCATCGCCCGGGCCCACAAGGTGCTCTTTCACACCGACGCGGTGCAGGCCGTGGGCCATATCCCCGTGGACGTGGAGGCGTGGAATGTGGACCTGCTCTCCCTGTCCGCCCACAAGTTCCGCGGCCCCAAGGGAGTGGGCGCCCTGTACGTGAAAAAGCCCCTGCGCCTGCCCGCGCTCATCCAGGGCGGCGGCCAGGAGAAGGGCCGCCGCTCCGGCACCGAGAACGTCCCCGGCGCGGTGGGCATGGCCGCCGCCCTGCGGGAGGCGGTGGACGGCCTGAGCCGGGAGTCCCCCCGCCTGGCCGCCCTGCGGGACAGGCTCATCGACGGCCTGACCGGGCTTCCCTACACCCGCCTCACCGGCGACCCGGTGAACCGCCTGCCCGGCACCGCCTCCTTTGTCTTTGAAGGGGTGGAGGGAGAGGCCCTGCTGCTCCACCTGGACGCCAGGGGCATCTGCGCCTCCTCCGGCTCGGCCTGTTCTTCTGCGTCCCTGGACCCCTCCCACGTGCTGCTGGCCATCGGCCTGCCTCACGCCATTGCCCACGGCTCCCTGCGGCTCTCCCTGGGCGCGGAGAATACCGAGGCGGACGTGGACTACATTTTGAAGGAAGTGCCCCAGGTGGTGGCGTATCTCCGGGAGCTGTCCCCCGTATGGGACCGGGACGCACAGAAGCCCACCTGGGAGCTGTAACTGGAAAGGAGAAACTGCTATGCTGTATTCCGATAAGGTGATGGACCACTTTGAGCACCCCAGGAACGTGGGGGAGATAGAACATGCCGACGGGGTGGGCCAGGTGGGCAACCCCAAGTGCGGCGACATCATGAAGATGTACCTGAAGATCGACGGGGACGTGATCACCGACGTGAAGTTCAAGACCTTTGGCTGCGGCTCGGCCATCGCCACCTCCTCCATGGCCACCGAGATGATCAAGGGAAAGACCATCGCGGAGGCCATGACCCTGACCAACGCCGCCGTGGCGGAGGCTCTGGACGGCCTGCCCGCCTACAAGATGCACTGCTCCGTTCTGGCGGAGGAGGCCATCAAGGCCGCCCTGGCCGACTACTACCGCCGCCAGGGCCGGGAGGTGCCCGAAGCCCTCCGCCTGCCCTGTGAGGATGAGGAGCACGGCTGCTGCTCCTGCGGCCACTGAGCCAGGACACGCAAGGCCCCGGAATCGAAGCGGTTCCGGGGCTTTTTTCTTGACAGAGGGCGGGGCTTGTCATAAAATAGGACGGAACTTTGTGAGAAATAAGGGAGTATGGGTCCGTGATCGAGTTAAAACACATTTCCAAGACCTTTCCCACGGCCGACGGCGTGTTTCAAGCCCTGGACGACATCAATCTGACCATCCGGGACGGGGACATCTTCGGCATCGTGGGCATGAGCGGCGCGGGCAAGTCCACCCTGGTGCGCTGCATCAACCTGCTGGAGCGCCCTACAGCGGGCCAGGTGGTCATCGACGGACAGGATCTCATGGAGCTGTCCGCCCCCCAGCTGCGGGAGAAGCGCCGCTCCATCAGCATGATCTTCCAGCAGTTCAACCTGCTCATGCAGCGCACCTGCCTGGGCAACATCTGCTTCCCCATGGAGATCGCCGGGGTGCCCAAGGGGGAGGCGCGCAAGCGCGCCCTGGAGTATCTGGACATCGTGGGCCTGCCCGACAAGGCCAACGCCTACCCGGCCCAGCTCTCCGGCGGCCAGAAGCAGCGCATCGCCATCGCCCGCGCCCTGGCCTCCAATCCCAAGGTGCTGCTGTGCGACGAGGCCACCTCCGCCCTGGACCCCACCACCACCCGCAGCATCCTCAGGCTGATCCAGGACATCAACCGGCGCATGGGCATCACCGCCGTGATCATTACCCACGAGATGGCGGTGGTGGAGGAGATCTGCTCCCACGTGGCCATCCTGGAGCGCGGCCGCATGGTGGAGACCGGCACAGTGGAGGCGGTGTTCTCCAACCCTCAGACCGAGGCAGGCCGCCGGCTGGTGTTCCCGGAGGGGGCCAACATCGACAAGTTTCCCGTGGCGGGCGTGGTGCGGGTGGTGTTCAACGGCGGCTCCTCCTACGAGCCCCTCATCGCCTCCCTGGCCATCGACTGCGGCGTGAAGGTGAACATACTGGGGGCCGACACCCGCAACGTGGGCGGCAAGGCCTTCGGCTCCATGCTGCTGGGCCTGCCCGAGGATCATGGCGAGGCTGCCCGTGCCATGAGCTATCTGAAGGCCCAGAAGGACGTCACCGTGGAGGAGGTGCCCGACTACCATGGATAAATTTATGCAGCAGATGCGCGAGGCCTTTGCCAACGAGGCCCTGTGGAAGGAATTCCAGACTGGTATCTGGGACACCATCTACTCCACCGTGGCGGCCACTCTGGTGGCCTGCGTCCTGGGCATTATCCTGGGCATTATCCTGGTGGCGGGGGAGGAGGACGGCGTGCGCCCCCTGCCCGGCCCGGTGATGAAGGTGCTCAACTTTGCCATCAACATCCTGCGCTCGGTGCCTTTCCTGATCCTGATGATCATGGTGCTTCCCCTGAGTGAGCTCCTGGTGGGTACCACCATCGGCACTGTGGCCTCCATCCCTCCCCTGATTATCGCCTCGGCCTCCTTCGTGGCCCGGCTGGTGGAGACCTCCCTGCGGGAGGTGGACAAGGGGGTCATCGAGGCCGCCCAGTCCATGGGCTGCTCCCCCTTCCAGATCATCTGGAAGGTGATTTTGCCGGAGAGCCTGCCCTCCCTGGTGGCCAGCTTCACCACCGCATTTATCACCATTCTGGGCTACGGCGCCATGGCTGGTGCCATCGGCGGCGGCGGCCTGGGCAAGATTGCCATCAACTACGGCTATTATAAATACAACTATGCGGTGATGCTCATCGCCGTGGTCTTTATTGTGATTTTGGTGCAGATTTTCCAGTCACTGGGTACCTCCCTGGCCACCCGGACGGACCACCGCATCACCAACCGGGCGGGGCGAAGAAAGCTCCGCCGGAACGTCAGCCGGCAGATCAACCGGGACAAGCGCAGCCCCGGCGGCATGTGAATTTTGGAGGGGGCGGCAAAGCAGTTGCTTTGCCGCCCTCTCTTTTTTGTGCAGAATATGCGATTGACAGGAGCGCCTTCCGGTTGTAAACTAAGTGCAACCCAAGCGGAACTGAATAACGCCCCTCAAACGCGAGGAAGAGAAGAGTAGCCAGAGAGATACGGCACAGAGAGCCCGGAATGGTGGAAACGGGTACGGAAGGCTTTGGGGAAGATGGTCTCGGAGCGGCGCGGCTGACTGCCACAGGCACAGGCCGCGACGGGAGCGCCCGTCAGCGCGCGGGAGTATGCCAGTACTCCATAAGGCCCCTGTCGTGAGGCAGGGGTGAAGCAAGGTGGTACCACGAAGCCGGAAGGCTCTCGTCCTTGAATTTGGATTCAAGGGCGTTTTTTTGTGCTCTGATTTGGGAATACCACCTCCCTTTGAGGAACAATGAAAAGGAGAAATGCACCATGAAGAAGCTCGCATCCCTGCTCCTGTCCGGCGCCCTGGCCCTCGGCCTGCTGGCCGGCTGCGGCGGCACCCCCGGTACCGCCGACACCCCCGCCGCAAACACCGACACCCCCGCCGCCCCCACCCAGACCGGCTCCCTGGAGGGCACCACCCTGAAGGTGGGCGCCTCTCCCGCTCCCCACGCCGAGATCCTGGCCGTGGTGAAGGAACTGCTGGCGGAGGAGGGAATCAACCTGGAGATCGTGGAGTTTACCGACTACATTCAGCCCAACACCGCGGTGGAGAACGGCAGCATTGACGCCAACTACTTCCAGCACATCACCTATCTGAACAACTTCAACGCCGAGAACGGCACCCACCTGGTGAGCGTGGCCGACGTACACTACGAGCCCTTCGGCATCTACGCCGGCAAGACCGCCAGCCTGGAGGAGCTCCAGGACGGCGCGCAGATCGGCGTGCCCAACGACCCCACCAACGGCGGCCGCGCCCTGCTGCTCCTCCAGGAGCAGGGCCTCATCACTTTGAAGGAGGATGTGGGCCTGGAGCCCACCAAGCTGGACATCGCGGAGAACCCCCACAACTATGAGATCGTGGAGATGGAGGCCGCCCAACTCCCCCGCTCCCTGGGCAGCCTGGACATCGCCGTCATCAACGGCAACTACGCCATCCAGGCCGATCTGAAGGTGGCCGACGCCCTGGCGATTGAGTCCGCCGAGGGCACCGCCGGCACCGCTTATGTCAATGTGCTGGCCGTCAAGGAGGGCCGGGAGAGCGACCCCGCCATCCAGGCTCTGGCAAAGGCCCTGTGCAGCGACGAGGTCAAGGCGTTCATTGACGAGACCTATGCCGGCGCTGTGCAGGCGGTGTTCTAAGGTCCTATTCACACAGACGGCCCGCGAAGCGGGCCGTCTCATTCGACTAAAATCCTATTGATTTTGTAGGAATTTGGTGGTATACTGCTGAATAGAATCTAAATTATGAGGGAGGTATTACCTATGCAGATTGCAAATACACTGCCCGAGCTGATCGGGAACACCCCCCTGCTTCGGCTGGAGCGGTTTGCCCCCGGGGCAGGGGTGCTGGCCAAGCTGGAGAGCTTTAACCCCCTGTCCTCCGCCAAGGACCGGGCAGGCCTTTACATGATTTTGGACGCCGAGGAGAGGGGCCTGCTCCAGCCCGGCGCGGTGATTGTGGAGCCCACCAGCGGCAACACCGGCGTGGCCCTGGCCTACATCGGCCGCCAGCGGGGCTACCGGGTGGTGCTCACCATGCCGGAGACCATGAGTCAGGAGCGGCGCAGCCTGCTGGCCGCTCTGGGGGCGGAGCTGGTGCTCACCGAAGGAGCCCGGGGTATGGGCGGCGCCATTGAGCGGGCGAAGGAGCTGCTGGAGAGCACCCCCGGCGCGTGGATGCCCGACCAGTTCAACAACCCCGCCAACGCCCGGGCCCACTACGAGACCACCGGTCCCGAGCTGTGGCGGGACACCGACGGCGGCGTGGACGTGCTGGTGGCGGGAGTGGGTTCCGGCGGCACCATCACCGGCGCGGGCCGCTATCTGAAGGAGCAGAACCCCGCCATCCGCGTGGTGGCGGTGGAGCCGGCTGAGTCCCCCGTCCTCTCCGGCGGCCGGCCGGGGCCCCATAAGATCCAGGGCATCGGCGCGGGCTTCGTCCCCGGCACCCTGGACATGGGGGTGGTGGACGAGGTGGTGGCCGTCACCGGCGACGAGGCCTATGCCGCCGCCCGGGAGCTGGCCCGTACCGAGGGGGTGCTGGCCGGGGTGTCCTCCGGCGCGGCGGCCCACGCGGCCCGCATCCTGGCCCAGCGGCCGGACATGCGGGGCAAGACCATCGCGGTGGTGCTCCCCGATACTGGCGAGCGCTACCTCTCCACAGGGCTGTTTGCGTAAATAGAGCGCGGTGGACACAATCGGCAGCATGGCTCCGGCCGCAGGCGTTTTGCCTGCGGCC